>NC_010581.1:3417500-3717500 GCF_000019845.1 Beijerinckia indica subsp. indica ATCC 9039
TGACTTATCGCAGCGTACCACGTCCTTCATCGCCTCTCAGCGCCAAGGCATCCACCGGATACCCTTAAGACACTTGATCGCTCTCATTATCAATGCCCACCGCTCGGCGCGGTCTCATTCCTGGACGATCGGCACACGGTGCAAAGCACCGCAAGCCCGAACGGGCGCCGCGCCTGACGGCGCGAACCCAATCCAAGAATGAAAAAAGCATGATCATAAAAGACCAGTTTGCTTCAAACATATCCGAGAACGTGCGGTCGCACCGTTCACTGACTGAAGCGCTTATGTCATCCAAGTTCAGACCCCTTGAGCAAAACCCAGTGAGCCAAAACCCGATGCCATAATCGGATATGTTTCCTTTTCACAATGTAAGACAACCCGCGTACTTCTCGTAGAAGCCGCGAAACGGTCAAAACGGACGAACCTGATCAAACGGATCAGAGAGCCAAGCGCATAAAGCAGTCAAAGCCGACGGCAATACACCCATCTGGTGGAGCCAGACGGGATCGAACCGACGACCTCATGCTTGCAAAGCACGCGCTCTCCCAACTGAGCTATGGCCCCTTATACCTTGCCTCAGGCGCCGGCGTGGGCATCCGCCCACTTGGCTTGCGCACCATCAGGTGCGGCGGCCGGTCGGCCTTGCGGCGCTGGGCGCCGGGGCCAACGTTCAAAAGCTCGCTGCCCAGCAAGAAGAAAGAGGCTCGCTGAGAATGGTGGGCCTGGGAAGACTTGAACTTCCGACCTCACGCTTATCAAGCGCGCGCTCTAACCAACTGAGCTACAAGCCCGAACCGTTGAACACACTAGCTGCCAAATCCATAAGATTTATGAATTCAAAGCAGGTAGCGCGGGCTCGTCCAGGAAGAAAGAGAAACGAAGGCGGCGAAATCCCGCGAATTTGGCCTGACTGGCCATTTGTTCCAAGTGATCCGATAGAATGGGGAAAATCCCAATCCTGAAGGATCATCCTTAGAAAGGAGGTGATCCAGCCGCAGGTTCCCCTACGGCTACCTTGTTACGACTTCACCCCAGTCGCTGACCCTACCGTGGTCGCCTGCCCCCTTGCGGTTAGCAAAACGCCTTCGGGTAGAACCAACTCCCATGGTGTGACGGGCGGTGTGTACAAGGCCCGGGAACGTATTCACCGTAGCGTTCTGATCTACGATTACTAGCGATTCCAACTTCATGCACTCGAGTTGCAGAGTACAATCCGAACTGAGACGGCTTTTTGAGATTTGCTGAGGGTCGCCCCTTCGCATCCCATTGTCACCGCCATTGTAGCACGTGTGTAGCCCAACCCGTAAGGGCCATGAGGACTTGACGTCATCCACACCTTCCTCTCGGCTTATCACCGGCAGTCCCCCTAGAGTGCCCAACTGAATGATGGCAACTAAGGGCGTGGGTTGCGCTCGTTGCGGGACTTAACCCAACATCTCACGACACGAGCTGACGACAGCCATGCAGCACCTGTGTTCTCGCCAGCCTAACTGAAGGAAACCATCTCTGGTAACCAAACGAGACATGTCAAAGGTTGGTAAGGTTCTGCGCGTTGCTTCGAATTAAACCACATGCTCCACCGCTTGTGCGGGCCCCCGTCAATTCCTTTGAGTTTTAATCTTGCGACCGTACTCCCCAGGCGGGATGCTTAAAGCGTTAACTGCGCCACTAAGCAGCAAGCTGCCTAACGGCTAGCATCCATCGTTTACGGCGTGGACTACCAGGGTATCTAATCCTGTTTGCTCCCCACGCTTTCGCACCTCAGCGTCAGTACCGGGCCAGTGAGCCGCCTTCGCCACTGGTGTTCTTGCGAATATCTACGAATTTCACCTCTACACTCGCAGTTCCACTCACCTCTCCCGGACTCGAGATCCCCAGTATCAAAGGCAGTTCCAAGGTTGAGCCTTGGGATTTCACCCCTGACTTAAAGATCCGCCTACGTGCGCTTTACGCCCAGTAAATCCGAACAACGCTAGCCCCCTTCGTATTACCGCGGCTGCTGGCACGAAGTTAGCCGGGGCTTATTCTCCTGGTACCGTCATTATCTTCCCAGGTAAAAGAGCTTTACAACCCTAAGGCCTTCATCACTCACGCGGCATGGCTGGATCAGGCTTGCGCCCATTGTCCAATATTCCCCACTGCTGCCTCCCGTAGGAGTTTGGGCCGTGTCTCAGTCCCAATGTGGCTGATCATCCTCTCAGACCAGCTACTGATCGTCGCCTTGGTGAGCCATTACCTCACCAACTAGCTAATCAGACGCGGGCCAATCCTTCGGCAATAAATCTTTCCCCCGTAGGGCGTATCCGGTATTAGCCCAAGTTTCCCTGAGTTATTCCGAACCAAAGGGTATGTTCCCACGTGTTACTCACCCGTCTGCCACTCCGTATTGCTACGGCGTTCGACTTGCATGTGTTAGGCCTGCCGCCAGCGTTCGTTCTGAGCCAGGATCAAACTCTCAAGTTAAATCGAGAATTCAATGCCGGCTGGTCACTACTCTATTTCGACGAGTCCCAAGCACACCTGCCTCAAGCTTCTCAGCTCAAAACACGATGAACTTGTTCCGTGACCGCCAGAGTTCTCTATACGTCCATCCCCTCTCGGAGATGAACCGCAAGGATCCCGCCGACCACGTTTCTCTTTCTTCCGATTCAATTGTCAAACAGCACAGTCCAAAACAGCAGAAGCAAAAACTCCCTAACCCAAAGACACCAAACCACCCAGCCTCTCAGCCAGGGCAGCCTAAACCCGATAAAATCAGGAAAAGTGTCTCGCGTCAGCCACTCAATCCAGCGGCGCCGTCGATGAACGCCTTATAAGACCCCCTCGCCGGCCAGGTCAATCCACTTTTTTCAAAAATTCGTCTCATTCCGTTTGGCGAGGTCTGGCGCGCGCTCGTTTGGTTAATGAAGCATTAAGGACGGGAGCTGACGCGTGAGCGTAACGGACTGGCCAATTGCCCGCCTGAAGATCCTCCAGCGAGTTGTGCGAGACCTGTCGTTGAGGGGCTCAAAGAGGCGCGAAGGGGAAGCTTTGGAAAGGTCTGAACCCTTCACCCCTCTCGCCCGGTCGCGACCTATGGGATAGGCTGAAGATCGTCACAGCCCGTTCAACTCCCTTGGACTCGCATAGACTGACAATCCGCCCGGAACAGGACAAGCTGAAGGGACATGCGATGCAACAAGATGTCTCAATGCAGGAAGCTCGCGAGAGCGACCAATCAAAAATCGCGCATATGCTTGCCGCTGCATTTAGAGCGTTTACCGATCACTATGGATCATATCCGCACGATCTGAAGTAGTTGGCGCATTCGTCTAGCCGGAAGATGTCGACGAGTTTTCCGATCAGCTTCCAGAGGCCACTCACGGTGCGCTCGCCGATTTTTCTGAGCATGGCTTTGAGCCGGGCGAAGGCCTTCTCGATGGGGTTGAAGTCGGGGCTGTAGGGCGGGAGGAACAGCAAGGCAGCCCCTGCCGCCTCGATCCTCTCGCGTACCGAGACGCGCTTATGGCTCGATAGATTGTCCATGATGACGATGTCGCCACGGCGCAATTCCGGCACGAGGATCTGCGTGACATAGGCCTCGAACCAGTCGCCGTTGATGGGCCCATCGAGGACCATCGGCGCCACCATGCCGCTGGTGCGCAGCCCGGCTACCAGCGTGGTGGTCTTGCGATGGCCATGGGGGAAGCCCATGCGCAGACGCTCGCCCTTCGCGCAGCGCCCGTGGCTACGTGTCATGTTGGTGGCGGTCCATGTTTCATCGATGAACACGAGGCGTTCCGGCTCCAGATCGAGCTGGCCATCAAACCAGTGGCGCCGCTGCTTCAGGATGTCGGGACGATCTTGCTCGATTGCATGGCCAGTCTTTTTTTGCGCGTCATGCCGTGTCGTACGAAGAAGCGGTGAAGAGCCGCCACGGAGACGGTTAGCCCGATCTCGATCAGCACCAGGCGCAATTCTTCGAGCGAGATGTCCTTGCGCGTTTCCCAAACGGCTAGAATATCCGCCCGACGCGCCTCGATCCGGTGCGACCGCATGTCACCGCCCTGGGGTTTGGGCGAATAGTCGCCGGTCTCGCGTCGCTGCGCCTGCCAGCGGATCGCCGTCGAGGGTGCTACCCCAAAACGCGTCGCCGCCGCACGGCAGCTCATCCCGCCATCAATCGCCGCCAACAAGCGCGATCGCAAATCCATCGATAGTGCGTGGCCCATCCATGCCGGCCTCCTTCACCAGCACGGATTCTGAATCAGAAATCGTGTCTCAAGGGAATCCTCAACGTGATTCAATTCGTTCGAAATCCGCTCTAATGAAGACCCTGCTCTATCCTTTATCTTCCCAGATCCAGAGATACGTTTGGCGCGGGCGCCAACCTGTTTCAACATAATCTATCAATCGGACATACAAAGGGGAGTTTGCTTCGTCACAGATCAATGTGAGGCAGCCGCTCTCTGGCCTGCGCCCGGACATGAAACGCCTTCGATTCTGGAAACGCTTCAGTATACGTGGCCCTGGCTGAAGGTCACTCAAGGCGCATTAGGGCGAGCCCTTCTCTATCATGCGGCTTGCGATTCTCATCATCCGATGGAACCCCACTGGTATTTACACATCGCTGGATGCCTGCCGACACAGCAGGGGCAAGGACGTGGTGGAGCTGTCATCAAGGCCGGCATCGCTCGCGCGAACCATGCCGGTTTAAGTGCTTATCTTGAAACAGCCAATGAGCAGAATCTCGCCTTTTATGGAGCGCTGGGTTTTGTCATCAATGGCGAATGGACAGTGATGAACAAGCTTCGCTGCTGGTCAATGCTCCACAAACCTTCCTAAACACATACAAAGCGTCATAGAGAATATTCTGGACTCTTCGCGACGCCTTTGACAAAGCAAAAACTCCAGAAAGGGACAGGGACCAAGCGCCACGCATCGCAGCACTTGGCATGATCCGACATAAGACACGCTACAACCGACATTCAAGCCGCACTGAACGCCGTACGCAGGTCGAGTGTGCCCTTCACGCCGATCGAATCGAATGTTGCGGCCAGCCAGTCCTCCGCCGCACGCCGCCCGTACTGGTAGAGCTTCTCCATCAGATGCCAGGAAGAATCGAGCTTGGTAGTGGAGGAAAAAGCGTCAAGAAGCGCGCTCCCATCGATGCAATGCAGGTTGGGCCGCATATAATCCTTGCGCGACAATTTACCGGAATCGATCAAGCGATTGACAAAATCGATGGCCCGCATCTCACTCATTAAAGCGCCGTTGAATGTGATTTCATTCAGCCGATCCTGAATGTCCCTCGCCGTTTGCGGCGTTGTATGGCGTATGAACGGCGTGATTTGAATGATGACGATGTCAGGACATTCCGTTCCGTAAAACAGTGGGAACAAGGCCGGATTTCCGCGATAGCCACCGTCCCAATAAGGCACGCCATCGATTTCCACCGCCTGGAAAATGAAGGGCAGACAGGCGGAGGCCAAGACATGCTCCACTTGCAATTCCTCGCCATGCCAGACCTGGATCTGGCTGGTATGGACATTGGTCGCGCCGACAAACAGACGATAATCACGAAAGGCGCGCACACTCGGGAAATCGACTATTTTCGACAGGTGATCGCGCAAGGGATTGAGATTCAGCGGATTGAAATCATAGGGGCTGGCGAAATGGGTGACGACATCGGCCCACCATCGGGTAATTTGTGTCTGCAGCGGCCAGCCGGTGAAAAAGAGACGAAAGGCTTGGCGCTGCAGCGGCGACAATTGCCCTTCCATGCTGATCGAGCGCCAAAATTCATTCAGTTTTTTACGCGCGCCCTCACGCCCGTTTTCGATGAATCCTTGCGTCATGACCACCGCATTCATCGCCCCGGCGCTGGACCCCGTCACCGCCTCGATTTCGAGGCGTTCATCGGCGAGCAGGACATCGAGCACGCCCCAGGTGAAGGCCCCGTGCGACCCTCCCCCTTGCAAGGCAAGATTAATCTTCTTCTTTTCTCGCCCCGCACCACCCGCAGCGTTCTCCTCCATTTCAAACCCACGCATCTTTGCCCCCAAATTCTCGTCGCCTCATAAGGCTTGGCTTTTCGGAGATCCCAAACGCTTCTATGGCGAATGTGGCCCCGTTCGGCGAAAAACTCTAATATTACTACGTCTGTCAAAGATCCGCCCGAGCCCCAAACCAGAAGCACGGGGCATCAACAAGGACACTCTTGGCGTTTCGCCCCTCTGTCATAATCCCATGATCCTGCTCCAACATACGGACTCCGCAGCCTTCAAACCTGTCTGACATCAAGCCGCTGTCCACCCGCCATCGATCACCAGATTGGAGCCCGTGATCTGCGCCGCCGCATCCGAACAAAGATAAAGGGCGAGGGACGCAACCTGGTCGGCCGTCACGAATTGTTTGGTCGGCTGTGCCGCTAGAATGACGTTATTGATGACTTCGTCACGGCTGAGATTGCGGGCTTTCATCGTGTCGGGGATCTGCTTCTCGACGAGCGGTGTCCAGACATAGCCCGGCGAAATGCAATTGACCGTGATGCCCGAGGTCGCGAGTTCGAGCGCCGCTGTTTGGGTCAGCCCCACAATGCCATGCTTAGCCGAGACATAGGCGGATTTGAACGGCGAGGCGACCAGGGAATGGGCCGAAGCGGTCGAGATAATGCGGCCCCAATGGCGCGCCTTCATGCCGGGAATGGCGGCAGCAATTCCATGAAACGCCGCGGAAAGATTGATCGCTATGATCTGATCCCATTTCTCGAGCGGAAAATCCTCGATGGGCGAGACGTGCTGGATCCCGGCATTGTTCACAAGAATATCGAGAGAGCCCAGTCTCTCCTTAGCTTCCTTGACCATGGCGCGGATCGCCTCGGGCTTGGTCATGTCGGCATCCGAATAGAAGGCCTTGACGCCGAATTCCTTCTCGATCGCAGCGCGTTCGGTTTCGATGGCCGCCGCATCACCGAAGCCATTGATCGTCACATTGGCGCCTTCCCGCGCAAATGTCCGGGCGATCGCAAGACCAATACCGCTTGTCGAGCCGGTGACGAGGGCATTGCGTGATTTCAAGCTCATTCATTCCCCCCATTTTAAGCCGAATGATCTTCACACTCAGGCCTTATTATCGTGACTCCACTACTCTCAGTTCTATTCTTTCAGTTAGAATGAAAAAGCCCTAGTCCGTCGAAAGAGGCTCCGCCTTTGAGGAGATTCGCACGAAAGTCAGAGTGCCGCTCGAGCTGATCCAATCATGGTCGCCTTGCCCGAACTTTACGTCTATGCTGATCGCATGCACGCTCACCAGCCGCCGATTCCATCCCCCGATCCTGTCCGCAAGGCCGTTGGCCTGACACCAGGACGCAAGCGCATTCTCGACATTCTGGCCAAGGAGCAAAAGCCGCTCGGCGCTTATCAGATGATCGAGAAAATCGCCGAGACGACCGGCAAGCGGCCGGCACCCATTTCAATCTACCGAGCGCTCGATTTTCTGCTCGAAAACGGGCTCGTCCACCGGCTCGCCTCCTGCAACACTTATCTGGCATGCCGCCATGGCCACGCGGCGGAGGAACCCATCGTCTTTCTGATCTGTGAAAAGTGCGGATCAGTGATCGAGGCCAGCTCAGTCGAACTCGGCGCGGGCTTGACGAGCCTGGCGGCAAGAGAGCATTTCCGGCCACGAACGCGGATCATGGAGATCGCCGGGCTTTGTCACGATTGCGCATCGGCATAGGCCTATAGGCCAAGGAAGAGCCACCTGAGCGTACACAGGTTTTAAAGCGCCTTCTCATAGACGCGGTGCACCTTATCGATCTTGGAACCAGCCCATTCGATCGGCCGGCGGATCGCCATATTATCCTCGAGCACCCAGCCAAATTCGATCTGTTCGAGCGCATGTTTGCGGCTGCGTCTTCTGGCTTCTTCGATAAAGGCGAAAAGGACAGCGCCACCCGCCGTCTTCCGATGCAAACCACGCCGCACGCCGAGCAAAGCGAGGCGGCCGGTTTTATAGACATGTTTCCGCAAGCGCCAGGCGAGCCGGGCAAAATTGAATGGCAGCAAGCGACCGTCGAATCCTTCGGTCAGTTCGAAGAGATTGAGCAGGATCACGCCAAAGGCCTGCGGCTCACCATCAAGCTCGATGATGAAACTCCCCTCGGCCGGTGTCACATATTTCAGAGCTTCCGCGCTCGACATCAATTCGGCATGGGTCATCGGCACGAAGCCCCAATTCTCGGCCCAGGCGTCATTGAAAATATCGACGAGGGTCGTGACCTCAGCATCGAGATTTTTGAAATCAATAGCGCGGATGCGCAGTCGGTCTCGCCATTCGGGACGCTCGGCGACGCTTGGCCGGTCGATCTTTTCCGCATCACTGATCGCATAGCGGTAGGAGATCAAATCACGGGCCTTGTGATAACCACGGGCCTCAACCAAGGCTTGCAGATAAGGAGGGTGCCAGGGCATCAACACCATGGGGGTCGCCTGGAATCCCTCGATCAGCAAGCCCAATTCGCCATTGATGGACGGCGAGAAGGGGCCATGCATCACCTGCTGGCCCCGTTGTCTCACCCAGTTTTCCGCTGTTTCCAGAAGAGCATCGACCACGGCTTGATCGTCGATCGCATCGAGGCTGCCGAATTGCCCGCGCGAAGCCTCGCGCGGTGCATAATCCTCATGATAGACCTGCGCCTGGATGCGCCCGACCCATTGCCCGTCCTTGCGGGCAAGCCAAGCTTGCGATTCAACGAGTTTGAAATGCGGGTTGAGTTTCTTGGCGTGGAGGGTCCAGCGCTCGGCATCCAGCGAGGCTGCAAAGCCTGGCTTGCCACGATAAAGCTGACGCGGCAGACGACAAAAGGCCAGGAAACGCAAAATCCCGTCGACGGGAAGGATCTCGATCATACCCACATCTTTCGGCGGATGGCGAGAACGTTATGGCGCGCAAACTCGGTTGCGAACAAGACACCCATCGCCGATCTGATGGTTTTAGCCAGCGGCGCTGATGGGATGAGTGGCGGGAGCCTGCGCAGGTAGGTTCTGGCCGAGCAAGGAGATCACGCCGCGAATCTCCGCCTCGCTATGCGAAGCGGACAGGAAGAAGCGCAAGCGCGGCTGGTCTTTCGGCACACCGATCTGGATGATCGGCGGCACATAGAAGCCGTTTTCCATGAGATAGGCGGAAGCGGCCAGAGTTTCGTGGCTGTCACGGAACATGATCGGAATGACGCCGCGCCCAATCGCCGGGCCCGTATCGAGGCCGGCTTCATGCGCGAGCTCGACGAAAAGCTCGGCGTTGCGCCGCAACCTTTCCAGGCGCCACGTTTCCTTTTGCACCAATTGCAAGGCCATATGGGCGGCGGCTGAAATGACCGGAGACAAGCCGACACTATAGACGAAGCCCGGCAATGTATAACGCAGCCATTCGATGACCGCCTGCTTGCCGGCGATGAAGCCACCACAGGAGGCAAGCGTCTTGGACAAGGTCCCGATGATGAGATCGATCTCGTTGGGATCCACGCCGCTATATTCGCAAATGCCACGGCCCTCGGCGCCCAGCACGCCGATCGAATGGGCTTCATCGATCAGAAGCCAAGCATTATGTTTCCGCTTGAGGGCGACCAGGGCCGGCAGATCGACGATATCGCCGTCCATGCTGTAGAGACTTTCCGCAATGACCATGACATTGCGAAACTGCCCCCGCTTCTCCGTCAGGAGGTGATCGAGATGATCGAGATCATTGTGGCGGAAAATGATGGTTTCGGCGACCGCGCTCTTGGCGCCGCTGACGATGCTATTATGCGACAATTCATCGATAAAGATCGCATCGCGAGTCCCCATGACATGGGCGATCGTCGTCACATTGGTCAGATAGCCGCTGACCAAGGTCAGCGCGGCGTCGGTCCGCAGAAAGTCCGCCAGGGATTGCTCGAGAATATGATGAGCCGCCCGTTCACCGCCGACGAGCCGTGAGGCCAAAGCTCCGACCCCCGTGGTCTCAAGCGCATCGGCACAGGCGGATTTGATGGCCGGATGGGTCGAAAGACCAAGATAATCGTAATTCGCGAAACTGACGAAATAATCGCCCCGGGCCTCCGCCTCGTGTCGCAGGCGGTCTATGGGCGCGAAGAAAGGGTCGCCGTTTTCAAGATAGGCTTTTCCCGCAAGCCTGAAACGCTTCGTGGCAAAATCGGCGAGGCTGTTGAATTTCGACACGTATGGGCAGTCCGGAAATGAGGTCGCGAGGGCTTCGATGAACGGTCTCTATCAGCTCAGAGAAGTTTAAGCATTCCATTAACAATGTTGCGGCCATCGGCCTTCATGGAACCATAAGACTGAGGCATCGGCCGATTTCCAATTCCAGACTCAAAAACCGCCTCGCAAGCTTTCCACTCCGGAGGCTTCGGTCAGGGACATAACTCATCTTCAATCGGCGACTGAACAAGCCTGTCCCACGCGAGAACATAGTGCCGATAAACCGCATCCAAGGACCGCATTGCCTGCCTCACATGACACGCAACCGCCCAATGTGAAACAATCCTTTAGGCATAAAAACCTCTGGAGACGAGTCAATTCCCCTTACAATCCGTAACAAGGAGCTATTCATAATAAAGATGGTGGTCAATAGTCTCCGATAAAATTGCCTTGCCCGAAGCCATTGTCAATCAACATTGACCACCGGCAACAAAACAGAGCGTCATTTCAACGGAAAACTCTTAGGTTTTCCGAGAAACACGGGCCGAAACGCCGCATAACGCAGGGATTTTCTGGCACAAACACAAGCCAATCCTGTTTTTTCGCCACATATTCTTGAACCGACCGCATATCTGCCTCTTGCACATCACCGCGCAGAGTTGAACCGCCTGCGCGCAGGAACGATCCAGACTGGAGCGCCGGAACAAGATCGCGATAAGGCATTATATGGCCAAAAATGAGCATTCATGGCGAGAATTAGGCAAAATTTTCGCTGATACGCCGGTGAAACCAGTATTGTTGCCAAATTCTTATGGAATAAAGATAGTACCCTATCGACATGGCCAATGGATCAACCCGTTCTTTGCTGGTCTTGCTTCTATTTTACCTGGATATGTTCCCTTGACATTTTGTTGATCTGACTATGAACGGCCAAGGTCTGCAACGATTGGGGTTTTCAAGCGTTTACTAGGCAAACATCAATAATTCGAGGATCGCAAGACGCGCGATCCGTTTATCTCAAAGGCCCGTTTTCAGAGAAAGAACAGATTCAAGAAGAAATCGCGGGTCGTGCCGAGCCAATCGGCCAAAAGGGAGGTTATCGCACTCATGGTCGCCCTGGAACTCCTGCGTGAACAGACCGCGCTGTCCAAGATAAAACCCGCCGCTCGCCTGGTCGTGGTTTCGAACCGCGTTCCCACAACGGGATCCCCGAACGCCGGCGGCCTCGCGGTCGCCCTCGAGGAAGCCTTGCAAACACGCGGGGGCCTATGGTTCGGGTGGTCCGGCAAGATCAGCCAGGACATTGAGGCGCCTCCCCACCCGCGCGTGAGCGGTTCCATCACCTATGCCGTCTGTGACTTGTCGCGGCGCGACATGGAGGAATATTACCACGGCTTCGCCAATCGCGTGCTCTGGCCAATCTGCCATTACCGGACCGATCTCGCCGAAATTTCCACCCGCGACGCGACGGGCTATTTCCGCGTCAATGAATATTTCGCCCGCGGCCTCGTCGATCTTTTGCAACCCAACGATATCGTCTGGGTCCATGATTACCATTTTTTACCGCTGGCTTCATTCCTGCGGCAGTTGGGCGCCGGCAATCGAATCGGGTTCTTCCACCATATTCCCTGGCCCGCTATCGACATCGCCATGACGATGCCTTCCTACGAGCGCCTTTTGCGGGCCATGACCGCCTATGATCTTCTCGGTTTTCAGACGCCCTATGACGCCGCCAATTTCCGGCATGGCCTTGATCAGACCGGAATCGGCCAAATCCTCGACAAACACAGATGCAAGGCCAATGGCCGGATCTTCAAGATCGGCGCCTTCCCGATCAGCATCGATACGCAAGCTTTCGCGGAAGAAGCCCGCAACGCCGAGAAAAATCCCGTCGTCCGCCGGGCCAGGGCGGCCTATGATGGGCGCCCGCTCGCGATCGGCGTCGACCGGCTCGATTATACGAAGGGATTGCCGCAACGCATCGAGGCTTTCGGGACCTTTCTCGAACGTTCGCCGCAAGCGGCCAAGGCCCGCACCACGCTTTTGCAGGTTACCCCGAAATCCCGTTCCGAAGTCCCCGAATATGCCCAATTGCAATGCGCCGTGGCCGAACAGGTCGGCCGCGTCAACGGCAAGCTCGGCGAGGTCGACTGGTCGCCCGTGGCCTATCTCAATAAGACAATGAGCCGCCCTGTCCTTGCCGGTCTTTACCGCATGGCGCGCGTCGGCCTCGTCACGCCTTTGCGCGATGGCATGAATCTCGTCGCCAAGGAATATGTCGCGGCGCAATCGCCCGACGACCCCGGCGTTCTGGTGCTCTCGCAATTCGCCGGTGCCGCCGTCGAAATGGATGGAGCCTTGCTCGTCAATCCCCATGACACGGACGGCATGGCCGCCACCATCGCGCGAGCGTTCAGCATGCCGATCGCGGAACGCAAATATCGTTACGCCGCGATGATGGAACGGCTCGATGCCCATGATGTCGCGAATTGGTCCGATCATTTCCTCGCCACCCTGGGAGAGCCGGACGACATGGACGCCCTTGGCGGCGAGATTTTGCAGGAAACGGCCTTGCCGCCGCCTCTTGACGATCCGCTCCCGACCTGGCCCGGCCGCTGGCCGAGCCTCGGCCATTAAGAGATAAAATCTCAGGGCTTTCTCAAGAGAGAAGGGGTGCCCATCACCCCTATCCGACTCTCTAGAGGATTCAGTTGAAACTGAATCCGAAAATTCTTTCTATCTCTTTGTTATAGCGTATAATTCTTGCCCCAAAAGTGGTTTTCCACTTTTGGGTTGAAGTCGTCACCGCGCCGCCTCTCACGGACGGATCGTCTGGGCCGGCGCGGACGAGCAATTCGCCCCGTGCTGGAGCCTCCTCCATGATCGATCGGAATGACGTATCCTGGTATCGCGACGCCATCATCTATCAGCTCCATGTGAAATCCTTTTACGATCACGACAATGATGGCATGGGCGATTTCAAGGGCCTGACCGCCAAGCTCGACTACATCAAGGATCTCGGGGCGACGGCGATCTGGTTAATGCCCTTCTATCCCTCTCCCCTGCGCGACGACGGTTATGACATTTCGGATTATCGCACGATCAATCCTGCCTATGGCGGGCTGCGCGACTTCCGACGTTTCGTGCGCGAGGCCCATGAACGCGATCTGCGCGTGATCACGGAACTCGTCATCAATCATACATCGGATCAGCATCCCTGGTTCCAGCGCGCGCGGGCGGCAAAACCCGGTTCCGCCGCGCGCAATTTCTATGTCTTCGCCGAAAACGATCACCGCTACAAAGATGCGGGCATTGTCTTTCTCGATACTGAGAAATCCAACTGGACCTGGGACGACGAGGCAAAAGCTTTCTACTGGCATCGTTTCTATGCACATCAGCCGGATCTTAATTTCGACAATCCGCGCGTCATCGAGGCCGTGCTCGACATTATGGTGTTCTGGCTCGATATGGGGGTCGATGGATTACGGCTCGATGCCATTCCCTATCTCATCGAACGGGAAGGCACGAATTGCGAAAATCTGCCTGAGACCCATGCCATCATCAAAAAAATCCGTGCCGCTCTCGATGCCCGTTACAGCGATCGCATGCTGCTCGCCGAAGCCAATCTCTGGCCAGAGGAGACCGCACAATATTTTGGCGATGGCGATGAATGCCACATGGCCTTTCATTTCCCACTCATGCCAAGAATCTACATGGCCCTCGCTCAGGAAGACCGGCACCCCATCACCGACATCATGCGGCAGACCCCCGATATTCCTGAAAGCGCGCAATGGGCGATCTTCCTGCGCAATCATGACGAAATGACACTTGCCATGGTCACCGACAAGGAGCGTGACTATCTCTGGTCCTTCTATGCGGCAGACCAGCGTGCCCGCATCAACCTCGGCATCAGGCGGCGGCTCGCCCCTCTGCTCGGCAATGATCGCCGCAAGATCGAACTGTTGAACTCGCTGCTTCATTCCATGCCGGGCACACCCGTGCTCTATTATGGCGACGAGATCGGTATGGGCGACAATATCTATCTCGGCGATCGCGATGGCGTGCGCACGCCAATGCAATGGTCGGTCGATCGCAATGGCGGCTTTAGCCGCGTCGATCCGGCCAAATTGTTCCTGCCGGCCATCCAGGACCCAATCTATGGCTATAGCGCCATCAATGTCGAGGCGCAGCTTGCGAGCACAACCAGCCTGTTGAACTGGACGCGGCGCCTGATTGCCGTGCGTCGTTCCCATGCCGCCTTTGGACGCGGCAGCTTGCGTTTCCTGTATCCATCGAACCGCCGGGTGCTTGCCTATCTGCGCCTCCATGAGGGCGAGACACTTCTCTGCGTCGTCAATGTATCGGGCTCCGCACAGGCCGTGGAACTCGATCTCGCCGAATTCAAAAATGCCGTTCCGGTCGAGTTGATGGGCGGCGTTCTGTTTCCACCGATCGGCACCACCCCCTATCTGCTGACACTGGCCGCTTATGGTTTTTTCTGGTTCCGCCTGGAACCGGTGGAGGCGTTGCGCGATCAGATGAAGGTACGGCCGACGCCTGAATTATTTACCCTCGTCGCGACCGGGAAACTGGAGACCATTCTGGCCGGACGTGAATTGGCGGCTTTCGAGCGCACTGTCGCACCGCGTTTTCTCGTCTCGCGGCCCTGGTTCGATAATAGCGAGCGGAAGATCAGTTCCGTCAACGTGCGGGATTTCGCGATTCTGCGCAATGTTCACCAGGGCCGTTTCATTCTGCCGCTCCTCGATGTCGATTTCGATAATGGCTCCGCGCAAGCCTATTTCACGCCCTTTGCCGCCGAAGCTGGCACGGAGGACGAAAACGCGCTGACCCATGGTGTCGCCGTGCTGCGTCGGGCGGCCGAGACTGGTCTGCTCTATGACGCCGATGTCAATCCCGCTTTTGCGATTGCGATGATCGATGCCTTGCGGAGCGAGGCTGTCATGACAACACCAAAGAGCAATCGTTTCGTCTTCCGGCCGACCAAACTCCTCGCCGACCGCCTCGACGCGGAAGCCGATCTTACGGCGCTCTCCGTACATCGGCTAGAGACTGAAGACGACAAGATTGCGCTGGCCCTCTCCAATCGGCTGATCCTCAAGATCAATCACCGTCTTCACGAGGGAGTAGAACCGGAAATCGAGACCAGTCTGTTTTTGTCCAGCACGGCGCTTTTCACCAATATGCCCGCCTTGCTCGGCACGATCGAATATGTCGACAAGGAAGGAAATCGGACCGCCCTAGCAATTCTGCAGAGCTTCATTCGCAGTCAGGGGGACGCCTGGCGGTGGACACTGCATGCCTTGAAGCGTGTGCTTGAAACACAGGCACTGGCGCCGACCTCGACACAATCGGAAACCGCACCACCTGATAGTTTTGCGACCTATGTTCCGCATATGCGCCGGCTTGGGCAACGCACCGCCGAATTACACAAGGCCCTGGCAGTGGAGACAGACGATCAGGCTTTCGCGGCCGAACCCTTGACTTTCAAGGATGTCGAGGCAGCGGCCGCGCGTGCACGCTCTCTCGCCGAGCGCGCTTTCACCCATCTCGAACGTCTCAAGCGGCAAGCAAGTGTCACAGAAGAAACCAGCAACGCTTGCATGGCTCTCCTGCATCGCCAACAGGACTGTTTTGCGCTGATCGAACGCCTGACGCAGCCTCCCGTGGGGGCGATTAAGATCCGCATTCACGGCGATTATCATCTCGGTCAATTACTGGTCGTGAAGGACGATGTCGTCATCCTCAATTTTGAGGCCAATTCGGCCCGGACTATCGCAGAGCGACGCACCAAAGCCTCGCCCTTGCTCGATGTCGCCGATATGGTACGTTCCTTCGCTTATGCGGTGGAAACCGCGCGGCGTGATCTGGCAAGACAACTTCCCGGCACCACAGTCGCAAGCGAACTTGCGAAGGAACGCCTCCGTTTCTCCCGGGTCTTCATCGATGCCTATATGGAAGCGGCCACCGATAGCGCGATCTGGATCAAGGACCAACCGACCCGCATACGCCTGTTACGTCTGTTTTTCCTGTCGAAGGCTCTCTCTGCGCTCGATCACGAAGCCCTCAACCGACCCGACTGGATCGCTCTTCCGATCGAAGGCGTCCTGCTCCTGCTCGACGAGACCAGTGAGCTCGCGTGATTACGCGATCCTTGGCAGGCGTTACGGCTCACCTCGCTTCGGCGCCTTTGCGGCTTCCCTCCGCCTGCCGCGTCGCCAGCAAAAAGCGCAGACGCCAGGCCAATTCAGTGCGGCTGAAGGGTTTACGCAGCAGTTGCATTCCGAGGTCAAGGTGCTCTTCATCGAGCACGCCGGAGCGGGCATAACCGCTGGTGAACAGAACAGGCAGGCCGGGACGCAGCATGCGCGCCGCCTCGGCAAGATCACGGCCATTCATGCCGGGCAAGCCGATATCGGTGAACAGAAGATCGATTGCGCGCGACTGGTGCAGATAGGCCAAGGCCTCGTTCGCTTGCTTGGCAACAAGCACCGTATAACCAAGGCTTCTGAGAATCTCGACGGAATAGCCACGGACCTCCGCGTCATCCTCCACGATGAGCAAGGTTTCGCGATGCCCGACCGGTTCGGCGAGTGACAAAGGTTCCGACGCATTCGCCTGCTCGGCATCGGCGCGGGCGCGCGGCAGAAACAAGCGAACTGTCGTCCCCTGCCCTTTCTCGCTTTCGATTTCGATATGGCCACCGCTCTGCTTGAGAAAGCCATAAACCTGGCTGAGGCCGAGCCCCGTGCCCTGGCCGATGGGCTTCGTCGTGAAAAAGGGCTCGAACACCCGTTCAAGCACAGCTTTATCGATTCCAGGCCCCTTGTCACTGATCTCGATCAGAACATAATCACCCTTAATGATATCAGCCGACAAAGCATCATCGGTCATGTCATTGTTGGTTTCCTCGCGCGTGACATTGCGAGCGGCGATGACAAGCTTGCCGCGTCCCTCCATGGCATCGCGCGCATTCAGGCAGATATTCAAAATCGCATTGTCGAGCTGATTGATATCGACGAAGGGCCGCCAGAGATGTTCAGTGATCCGCATCTCGATCTGAATATTCTCGCCGAGTGTCCGGCTCAGAAGATCGCTCATGGATTGGAGCATGGCGAACAGATCGGCCGGCTGCGGCTCGAGCGGCTGACGCCGCGAGAAGGCAAGGAGACGCGCGGTCAGTGAGGCGCCCCGTTTGGCCGCCTCGAGTGCATTGCGGGTCCAACGCTGGAGCTTGGCGTCTCCGCCCTCGACATGCCGGCTGAGCAATTCGAGATTACCGAGAACCGCCGTGAGAAGATTATTGAAATCATGGGCTATGCCGCCAGTGAGTTGGCCGATCGCCTCAAGCTTTTGCGCCTGCCGCAATTGCGCCTCGGCCTCGTTGCGGGCGGCGATGGCTTCGCTCTTTTCGGCAATGGCGAGGTCAAGAGCCTCATAGGCTGTCAATTGCCGCGTCAGCAACCAGATCGCGAATCCGATCAGCAGGAAACATAAGAGACACCCGATTGCCGCCATGACCGCCGTTCGCCACCAGGCGAGATAGATCTGACTGCTTGTGAAACTGATCGTGACGACAAGGGGAAATTGCCGCGTGGCTCCGACGATGACGAGCCGCGCGGGTCCAGCCTCGGAATTCTTTATGGTCATGGCACGCGGCACGTCGTCGGAAGGAATCTCCGCATCCGCAGATACCTTATCTCTCAACAAAAGAGAGAAAATGAAAGCCGGCGGATATTGCAAAAGCATGGTGCCATCGCGCCGCCAGAGACCGACCGCAATATTGGGGTCTTTCTGGACGATTTGATAGAAAGCCTTGAAATAGGCGATATCGATCATGCCCCTGAGCGTGCCAAGACGGGTCCCGGACAGGCTGTCGATATGTCGGCAGAACGGGATCGTCATAGTGCCGGTCGTGGGATTCTCAACCGGCTTGTCGATAAAGAATGGCTCGGCGAAATCTTCGTCGCAGCCAGAGCGAAACGCCTGGGCATTATTCTGATCGCCCGATGACGCCTCGCGTGGGAAGACACCCAGCGATCCGCCCGAGGAATTGATCACCTGACCATCGGCCGCAATTAAATCGATCGACTGCAAGAAAGGCGTGCCCTTCAGAGCGGCCACCAGAACGGCACGAGTCGTCTTGTCGCTGCCGTTCGCGAGAAAGCTCGCCTCGTCCACACTGTCCCTCGACAGAATCTCATGCCGGACATTTGTCAAGGCGAGATCCACAGTCGACATTGTCCGATCTGTTTCCTCGACGAGAAACTGGTTGAGCATGCCAAGATGATTGCGGGCTTCATTGAAATCGCGTTCACGCAAGGTGGAAAGCGATAAGCCGGCGGCGGTCACCAGCACCAGAGCCGCGAGCGCACCAAGCAACAGGACAAGAGGAACCGGTTTGCGGGTAAGATGCCGCGGCAGGCGGAAACGGGACGGCGAAACGGCGAGCTGGGGCATCCTGAGCTTCTAAGATGTTCCAGGAGATGTGACGGCTGTTTCCAAACCGGGGCCAAATAGGGCCAGGCTCTCCATCGGCGACAAAAATAAATTAAATCAACAAGTTAATAAAAAAATTCTGATTCGATTAAATAATGACAACAGTCTATAGCATTCCACCTGGAAGGGAATAGATCTCTTTTGAGGTGAATTGGGCTCCTGGATCGGCTGAGAGGCGGACAAAATAAAGGGGAACGCGAGGTTCCCCTTGGAAGATTTATGAAAACGGTTGGTGACTGGCTCGCCTATGGCCACAGCTTTAGCCAGCACCGCTATCGACCTCGGGACCATTTTGTCCTGCATCAAGGGCCGTTAGAATACCACACCCCGGCGTCGCATCGAAATTGACGAGATCACGGCGTGCATGGGGTCCCGCAGCAGGCATGGTATATTCGTCCCGGGGAAATGCCTCTTTCTGCTCCGTTGCCTGAGCAAGGTTTTCGGGGGACTGGATCTGTTCACGCGCCATGGAAACCTCCTGTGAGACAAAAGATGAACGCGCGATGAAGAGATTGGTTGCATCCGCCCAAAGCCAGGCTGAAACAAGAAACCCTTCTCAAGACCTTGAAAACACGTGTTTTCACAGCGATGACCCATCCCATCGCGCCATCATGTCACGCCCCCTCTCACCCCTTGGAGGAAAACAGGGTGTGGAGAGAAGAGGGTGGCGCTACCAGCGCAACAGAGCGCTGCCCCAGGCCATACCAGCGCCAATGGCCATCATGGCAATGAGGTCACCAGGCCGCAGACGGCCGGCACGATTGGCCTCGTCGAGGGAAATGGGTAGAGATGCACTCGATGTATTGCCGTAACGATCGAGATTGAGCCAGCATTTTTCCTGCGGAATACCGACCCTTTCCAGCACGGTTTCGACAATACGCGCATTGGCTTGATGCGCGATGACATGATCCACGTCATTCGCCTGCAATCCATTGGCCTGCAGAGCTTCATTGAGAGCGAGCGGCAGCACCTTGGCGGCGAATTTATAGATTTCCCGCCCGTTCATGGCGACCTTATGCCATTTGTTCGCAAGCACTTCCTCGGATTGCGGATGCAGGCTGCCGCCTCCTGGAATTTTCAACAGATCGGCGGTGCTGCCATCGGTATGGAGATGCGTGGATAAAAGCCCGCGTTGTGGATCCTCGCAGGGTCCCATGACCACGGCACCAGCCCCATCGCCAAACAGGATACAGGTATTGCGATCACTCCAGTCGATGAGCCGGCTCAGTAATTCGGCGCCGATGACGAGAACGCGGCGTGCCTTGCCCGAGCGAATGAATTGATCGGCGATGCTCATGCCATAGAGCGAGCCGGCACAAGCGGCCGAAAGATCGAAGGCGAAAGCATTGCGCGCACCGAGTTTGGCCTGAATAAGCACAGCACAGGAGGGCAAAGGCATGTCGGCGGAAATCGTGCCGACGATGATCATGTCGAGCTCCTCGGCGCTGGTTCCAGCGAGCGCTAGAGCTTCCCGCGCCGCGCAAACCGCCATATCGGAGGTGGTTTCCCCTTCAGCGGCGATATGGCGTGTCTTGATGCCGGTTCGCTCGGTGATCCATTGATCGGTTGTCGCGATCATCTGCTCAAGATCCTGGTTACTCAGGATTTTCTTGGGAGCATAGGCACCCGTTCCCAGAATCAAGGAAGTGGTCAAGGAGTTGAGCCTTTCCGGCCGGTCATGCGGTCCGGTCGTCAGGAGGAATATTATTGTGCCCACACGAACGGGCCATTGGATATAAAATCCCCCCGCCCGAGGCAAGGCCGGGAAGATTCGATCGACAAAGACTAAAGCATCAAATTCAAAAGTGGGCTCTTCTTTTTGGCTGATGCGATCATAAAGACTTTCAGCATCGTTCCTGAATGTGAATGAACGCGCTATACTTTATTGCACAAAGCCAAATGCGCGATTAACAGCCCTTCGTTCACAGCCCCTCGTTCAAGGCGCCATTCAATGAGCCATGAATACGGGCAGATGGGTCTCCGCGAGAATCTCGCTCGTCACACCGCCAAAGATGAGCTGGCGCAGGCGGCTTTGTGTATAGCCCCCTTTGATGAGCAGATCGGCGCCGAGTTCGGTCGCGGCCTCGAGTATGGCATGACCAGACGAAGCCTGGCCTGCACGGGCGGTCTGCGTGCGTGCCTTGATGCCGTGACGCCGCAAGCCACGCACCACGGCTTCATCCGGGGGCCCCGGAAGCCTGAGTCCCGGCACCGAGATCACGATGACATCTTGCGCCCGCAGGAGTAGCGGCATGGCGAAAGCAATGGTGCGCGCCGTATCCGTATTGCCGTTCCAGGCGATCACGATGGTTTCGCCAAGAGTCGGCGGCGGCGTTTTCGTGGCGATGAGCACCGGTCGGCCGCTTTCGAACAAGGCGGCCTCGAAGGTCGTACGGCGGGGCTGCCCCGCGCCCGCTCCAGGGAGACCGACCACCACCAGGTCGAAAACCCGCGCATATTCGCCGATGCCATTATCGGAAACGAGCGTGTCACCCATCCAATCGCAAGAGAGCCCTGTGGACTCATCGGTGTGACGCGGCACCTGATGTCCTGCCATGAAGGCGTCGAAACGCCGTCGGCTGGCCTCGAAGAGCTCCCGGCGCGCGCGATCATCGAGAATGACCCCACTGAGCGAAAAATCCGCTGCGACCAGTTCGGCGAGATTGGGTCCGAGCGCCGCCCCTTCTATCGTGCTTCCGAACTGACGAGCTAGGAGAAGGGTCGTCTCCATGACCGAATCCATCAAGACATGATCCTCGATCGGCAGCAGGATTCCCTTCATCGCCTTTCCTTTCTTTCCGGCCACGCCTGGGTCTGCGAGCCCTGAGGAAACGAACCATCGGGTTGGGGTCTCGCGCAACAGGGAACCACAGGGAACCGATGCCAGGATCCAACGTTCGCAAGGTAGATACAAGTCATCGTCGTGATATGACGCCACCGAAAGCGCCGTGACAAAAATTCAGGGAGCGTATGATGGAGAATTCGAACCAGACGAATCCCCCTCCCGAGGAGACCCATGCGCTGATCGCCAGCGACAGGGTGGAGGGAACCGATGTCCGGCGCAAGAATGGCGACCGGATCGGGGAGATCGCCCGACTAATGATCGATAAAAAAACCGGCATGGTCGCTTACGCAGTCATGAGTTTCGGCGGTTTCCTCGGCATAGGCGAGGATTATTATCCCATACCCTGGCAGAAACTGACCTATAATCCGGACCTCGATGCCTATGAACTCGAGGATCTCGACGTGACCAAGCTCGAAAATGCCCCGAAAATCCCCCGCGAGGGCACGATCGATTGGTCACGGATGGAAGGTCGCGGAATCAACGATTATTATGGCGTGATAACCCCGTTCTGACGGCGCTGCCAGCCGTGACTCGCAAGGATCAGCCTCGGAAGCCACCAGGTTTCCGGGGCTTTTTTGAGCCTCACCTGAAACAGAACATGCATGATGCTTCGCCTATACAAAAAGGCGCCCTTAAAGGGCGCCTTTCCGAACATTTCGGAGGTCCGGAAGATCAGGCCGCTTTTTGCGGCTCTGCAACTTGCTCCACGACCTTGGGAGCAGTTGTTCCGTTCACACCGCCTTTCCCGATTGGAATATGGCGGGGCTTTTGAGCCTCGGGAATTTCACGCAGCAGATCCACGTGCAGCAGTCCGTTTTCCAATGTGGCGCCCGTTACATGAACATGATCGGCGAGCTGGAAGCGTCGCTCGAAGGCGCGGGCCGCAATGCCCTGGTAAAGGGTCTCGGCCTTGGGTGTAGAGGCCTGCTCCTGGTTCTCCTTCGAGCCGCGGATCAGCAGAGCGTTTTCCTTGGTCTCAATCATCAGATCGTTTTCACCAAAGCCCGCTACGGCAAGCGTGATCCGGTAATTATTCTCGCCGGTGCGCTCGATATTGTAAGGCGGATAGCCACCCACCCCCTCATGATTGACCCCCTGGTCGATCATGTTGAACAAGCGATCGAACCCGATGGTCGAACGATAAAGCGGAGCGAGATCAAACTGGCGCATGGAATATCCTCCTGAAGAAGCGATATGGATGACGAAAGTCGACATAAGCCGGCCCCTGGCCCTGGCTTAAGTTCGAAGCGCGTCCTCGAGTGGCCCGCGCAACAAAAGATTTGGGGTCTATCCAAACGCCTGCAAGAGGCAATGTCACAAAATTTCCGTATTCCATGACGCCCACCAAAGGGCGCTCACCGAAGTTCGGCTGAGCTTCATGATGGCAGCGCTTGCGCCTCACGGGGCGGTCGAAACGCCGCCCCGGTGCCTTTCCAAAAGTTCATTTCAGGAAGACATAAATATCGGTTTCCAGGCTCGTATCATCGCTCGTCTTGGTATCGGTCAGATATTCCTCGATGAAGAGATTTTGCGCCTCGAGTCCCTTTTCATCGAGATAGGCTGTGATGAGATCATAGGTCGAATCAATCGTGTCATAAGCATCGCGATGCTGGAACTTGATCGCCTTGCCAGACGGCGAATCGCCGACCTTCACCTCATTGCCGAGATGATCGAGCCCTTCCGGCTTGGCCGTGATGGGAATCATGGCGCTGAACTTGAAGCCGTTTTCATCGGTCGAGGTGAAGACCGCCAGCGGATGGCCCGCTTGCGTCAGCCCCGCCGTCTTGAGTTCCGTCTCGATCGTGGCGAGTTTTTCGCGGATCGTCGCAAACCCCTTTTCCCAATCCGAACTCCCACTGAGGAGAAGAACGGGCCGTGCCGGGATTTCGATCGTCGTCACCTGCGTCGTGGCATTTCCTGGCGTTCCCGTATCAGCGGCGGGCGGCGGTGTGGCCGGCGTCTCAGGCGCCGGAATTTCAGTCGTCGGGGAGGAGGTTTCCGCCAAAACCGGTCCTGGCCCTTGGGCCCAGAGGACGGCCATCGACATGATCATGATACAGGCAACCCGGCGGCAAAAAAGCTTGATCCGATCGCAATCCATCTTTTGCTCCCTGGCATGGCGATGATCCCGCCTGAACGACGCCAACCGCGACCATCATCTCAGCTATAGAACATCGGAGAGCAAACCGGAACAGCTCCGTTTCCTCAATGGCTTGTTAACTTTTGAAAGGAGCGTTGAGCGCTGTGGCGCATGGCAGACGAGCAAGGATGTAAATCGTGATCTATGGCAGAAGTCCGTGGCGAAAAAACGATCAGTACAGAGTGCGTCAAGAAATGCAACGCGGTCTTCGCTGGCCCGCTTGATGGCCGATCATCCACCCGGGTTTCCGAAACTGAATCAACCGGCGAATAATGTCATCCTCTCGTATTCCGTAACGGTCATCATGACATTTGTCAGATCCACGAATATCAGTGATATCATTCAGCCCCATACAT
This sequence comes from Beijerinckia indica subsp. indica ATCC 9039, assembly GCF_000019845.1. Classification (NCBI taxonomy): domain Bacteria; kingdom Pseudomonadati; phylum Pseudomonadota; class Alphaproteobacteria; order Hyphomicrobiales; family Beijerinckiaceae; genus Beijerinckia; species Beijerinckia indica. The sequence continues at coordinate 3,441,543 of NC_010581.1, forward strand.
ATACAGTTTTACAAAACCCGCCTCATGTTTTCGCAGGGATCGCGGAGACATCGATGTATGCTATCAAAAGACAACCATATGCGGCTCGGACTCTTCCTTTTGACGTGAACGACACGCCATGATCTCGCCTGTCACATTTTAAAGCCTATGGCCGATTGACAAGCCTCCCACCTCACCGCTAATTTCAAAAATTGATAGGAAGCGGAAGCCGGTGCAAATCCGACGCGGTCGCGCCACTGTCAACGGCATGGGATCTGCCCTTGCCGCGAGCCAGACCCTCTCCCTGTCACATCCACCCAGAGGGACGCGTTTTCCCGGGAGATTTCATGTCTGATCTCGCTCTTTCGCACACCACTCGCCTGTCCGCCACGCGGCCCGCGCCGATCCCCGTCGGCCAGATTCTGCCCTGGGCGCTCTTTGCCGGGCTCGTCCTTCTGCTGGCCCTTTATTTCGTCGGGATCGAACAAGGCGCGACATCTCTGATCGACGGCACTTCCGTCCATGAATTCGTGCATGACAGCCGCCATTTGCTGTCTTTCCCCTGCCATTAAAGCGATCTGAATTCGGGCGGAATCGCCTGAATGCATGGACTTGCTCGGTCAGATCATCACACAACGCTGTGGGGTTCACGGATGTGAACTCATGGCGCTCTGCAGCATCGCTCATTCACTCCGATTCAAGAGCGATGCTTTAAGTCCTCTTATCAAGGCAGAGAGATAATGGTCGCCCGTCTGCTCTTGCGCGGCATGGTCGTGGGTCTTTTCGCGGGCCTGTTGGCCTTCGGCTGCGCGAAATTCTTCGGCGAACCGCAGATCGAACGCGCCATCGCCTTCGAACATCAGAACGAAGCCAATCATGCTGGCACCGCGCAAGAGCATGATCACCACGGCCATCATCACGAGGCGGCCGGCGAGGCTCAAATAACGGAAATCGTTTCGCGTGAGACTCAGGCCGGCCTCGGACTTTTGACCGGTCTGGTGATCTATGGCGCGGCGATCGGCGGGTTCTTCGCGCTTGGTTTTGCCTGCCTCCATGGCCGCGTGGATCATCTGGACGCACGCGCCAATTCGGTCCTTCTCGCGCTCGGCGGCTTTGTCGCCCTGGTGCTCGTGCCCAGCCTGAAATATCCGGCCAATCCACCCGCTGTCGGCGAGGCCGCCACCATCGGCCCGCGAACAGCGGCCTTTTTCCTGATGCTCGCTTTATCCATCGCGGCCCTGACCGGCGCCGTCACTCTTGCCCGCCGCTTGATCGCCACATGCGGGGCCTGGAACGCCGCCTTGCTCGGTGCCGCCTTCTATCTAATTTGTCTCGGCCTCGTTTTCTGGATCTTGCCCGATTTCAACGAAATTCCGGCCGGTTTCTCCGCCGATCTTCTCTGGCATTTTCGCTTGTCGGCCGTCGGCATCCAGCTTGTCCTTTGGGCCACGCTCGGCTTTGTCTTCGGACCGCTGGCCGAGAGCCTCTGGGCAAAAGAGACGCAGCCTGCCGGACGCTTGCGCACCTTCTGAAAGGCAAGCCTCCCCTCCTCCCCGAAACTGTCCAGGTGGCGGGAATATGCCACATCGCCATGGGCGAGCCGATAGGCTATACTCATCTCAGCATTTCAGACATGCGTCTGACGCCCGTGCGAAAGAGGAAATACTCCCTATATCTTTGGCAAATTGCTTGTTTCTCTCCGCAACAGGCAACGATTTTGCGAGATAATCGAACTGTCTCGTCCAGGCCTCCCGCTGGACGCCTTTGAAAAGAAGTTTCAAAAGAGATGCAAACGACCACCGCGGTTCAGGAAGCGCCGATCACTGATCCAGCGCCGCGTCCTCTCATGCCTGCCTTGAAACGCGGCCTGCGCATGCGTTGCCCCAATTGCGGCATCGGCAAAATGTTTTACGCCTATCTCAAGGTGAACGATTATTGCCCGAATTGCGGTGAGGCGCTCTATCACCAACGCGCGGACGACGCCCCGCCCTATGTGACGATCTTCATTGTCGCCCATGTCGTCGGCACGATGATGCTCACATGGGAGACCTATTGGCCGGATTCGCCGATCTGGCTGCATATCCTGATCTGGCCAACCGTAACCGTTCTTCTCTCCCTGTGGCTGCTGCCACATATCAAGGGAGCGCTCGTCGCCTATCAATGGGCGTTCCGCATGCATGGTTTCGAGAATGCGGATAAAGACGATAAGAAAGCAGATCCACAACCAGGCCCTTAATACGCACGGTCGTGGAAAGCCCCCAGTATCCGTCATCATTGGTGCACGAGTCGTTGCCCGCCAATGATGACAGCCGGATACGGCTATTAGATCGACGTATCAGGAATCTATGATTCCTGATACTAGGCCTCTGAAAAGGTGAAAAATCAGGAGGGCAAAAGTTGCATGGCTTTTGCCGTAAAAAACCTGAAATAGCGCGTATTTTCTCTTTTCTCTCTTGTGCTCGCTTGCATGGATATTGTGCCGGATTCGTCCGCCACTCCACGACATTGGAGTGAGCCTCAGCCCCCCGATTCGTCTCCCCTGGACGCGGTTCTGTCCAAGCGGAACACTATGGCGCTTCTCTCCGCCATTGCTTCCGTCTCGATTGTCGGCATCGGCCTTTCGCTCGTCATGAGCCTCTTGTCCTTGCTTCTCGGTGAACAGGGCTATTCGGCACGTGCCATCGGCCTCAATCCCGCTGCCGCGGGCCTCGCCACCTTGGTCGGCGCCCCCTTAGCCCCCTTGCTGGCCCGCCGCTTCGGCCTGACCCCCGTTCTGTTTTTTTCCTTGTTTCTTGGCGCACTTTGCCTTGCCGCCTTTGCCGTCACCCGTTCCTATTGGGCATGGCTTGTCCTGCGTGCCATTTTTGGCGGCGCCCTGACCATGCAATTCGTGCTCAGCGAATATTGGATCAATGTACTGGCGCCACCTGAGCGGCGTGGCTTCATCATGGGCCTCTACGCGACCAGTCTCGCGCTCGGCTTCGTCACGGGCCCTGCCATCCTTTCCGGCGTCGGCACTGAAGGCACTCTGCCTTTCCTGATCCCGATTGGCCTGTTTTTATTGGCAAGCCTGCCCATTCTCCTCGGTGCGCGCGCGGCTCCCGAGATCGAGACAGCATCCGAGAGCGGCGTCGTGTCGTTTCTGCTGCGGGCGCCGGTCGCCAGTTTTGCAGGTCTTCTGCATGGCATGATTGAGATGGCCGCCTTCGGCCTTCTCCCCCTTTTTGCCTTGCAGGCCAATCTTGGCCCAGCGATGGGAGCGCGACTTGCGGGCTTTTTCGCCTTGGGCAATGTCCTCTTCCAGATTCCTCTGGGCCTTGCCTCCGACCGTTTCGAGCGGCGCCAGCTGTTGCTGATCATCAGCTTGCTCGGCCTTGGCGGTGCACTGCTCTTACCGCTCGTGGGTCCCACGCATCAGAACCTGTTCTGCGGGCTTCTCGTCATCTGGGGCGGCGTTGCGGGAAGTCTTTATCCCATCGGGCTTGCTTATCTCGGCGCTCAATATAAAGGCGCGGAACTCGCCAGCGCCAATGCCGCATTCGTCATGCTTTATTCGCTGGGCATGCTGGCTGGCCCACCGCTCATGGGCTATGGCATGGATCTTCTCATGCCAAATGGATTTTTTCTGACCATTGGGGCGCTTTTCACCCTGTATCTCGGCTTTATCGCCTGGTGTCTCGTCCGGGGTCACGACTGAAAAATGACGATTATGTCGCTCCTTTCTTGACAAGTTCCGGCCGATCCTTATGGTCCGGCTTTCTCTTTTTCCGCTTGGCTGTGGACGGCTTCCGATTCCCAGGCCGGCACCGCGCCCGAAAAACGCGCCCATGAGGATATGGCAATGGCCAAGGCCGCAATGATCAAGATCAAGCTCCTGTCCACCGCGGACACGGGCTATTTCTACGTGACCAAGAAGAACGCGCGTACCAAGACCGAGAAGCTCTCGTTCAAGAAATATGATCCCGTCGTGCGCAAGCACGTCGAGTTCAAGGAAACCAAGATCAAGTAATTCTCACGGCCGAGGCCGTGATGAACGCCTCTTGGTTCCTGTCTCGCATTTTCGTTTCTTGAGAACGCTTCGCAGCGATCACATCCATGATCGCTGGTTTCAAAAACACTGTGGCGCGACACGCGGATAGGTTTTGGCGGTTTCCGCCAAAAAAGCATGGCGCGCATCCGGAAGTGTCTGACCGCGCGGGCCAAAGAGGTCGCGCATCAGAAAATGACCCGTTAGAGCGAAGCCGGCTTCGACCTCTTCCAGAGTGGGGTTTTTCAACAGGCTCCCATCCAGGAAAAAGGGCGGCAAGCCCAACAGCTTGTCGTGATAGGGCGCGCCTGCCCTGGCCGAGACGGCCCGGCCCGATTTCGGCGAGACATAGATCAATTCCTGCGTCGCGCCGGTCGCCGCGCAAGCGGAAAGATCAAGCCCAAAGCCGGTTTCCGTCAGCATTGCGAGTTCGAAACGTGCGAGGAGGATCGGCGCCACAGCCGGCTCGTCGAGATGCTCAAGGAGCACCCGCACCACGGCATAGAGCTCTGGATGGGGGTCGCGCTCGGGCAAAAGGCGCAATAGCGCGGCAATCAGATTCATACCTTGAAGCGCGAGACCACTGGCAAAGAGCCGCGTGGTCATGAGTTTCGTCGGCTCCACGGCAAGGAGCCCGAGCTGTTGATCGAGCCGCGCGCGCCAGGTGAAATCAGCTTGGTTGCCGGGTTGCAGTAAGGCCCGCAGACGACGCCCGAAACCGCCCCGCACCAGCCCGAAATGGCGTCCATGCGCCGGTGTAAAAACCTCCAGAATGGCGCCCGTCTCGCCGTAGCGCCTGAGCCCGATGATCAGTCCTTCATCATGCCATTCCATGGTCGCTCAGCCAGGATCACGGGACCAGCACCGTCGCGCCGGTGGTTTCACGCGCCTGCAAGGCTTGATGCACCCGCACGGCATCAGCGAGCGGCGCGACTTCATGCACGGCGATCTTGACCGTTCCATCCTTGACGACACGAAACAGATCCTTCGCCATTTTGGCGTAATTTTTGGGGCGTGCCGTATAAGTATTGAGCGTCGGACGGGTCGCGAACAGGGATCCCTTGCTGGCGAGAAGGCCTATGTCGAAAGCCTCGATCGGCCCGGATGCGGAGCCGAAACTGACGAACATGCCAAGCGGGGCCAGGCAATCAAGCGAGCCGGGAAAAGTCGCCTTGCCGACGCCATCATAAACCACGTCGCAGAGTTTTCCTCGCGTCAATTCCTGGACGCGGGCGACGAAATCCTCCTCGCGATAAAGGATCACATGTTTCGCCCCGGCCTTTTTGGCGAGTTTCGCTTTTTCGTCCGAGCCGACCGTGCCGATCACCTCGGCCCCCAAAGCATTCGCCCATTGGCAAAGCAACAGGCCAACGCCACCCGCTGCCGCATGGACGAGAATCACATGGCCTTTCTTGACCTTGAAAGTCTGCCGCAGAAGATATTGCGCGGTCAGGCCTTTCAACATCATCGCCGCCGCTGTTTCGTAAGAAATGGATTTCGGCAGTTTCACGAGCCGATCAGCCGGAACGATCCGCTCCTCGGCATAACCGCCAAGCGCGGAGACATAGGCAACGCGGTCGCCGATTTTGAATTGGGTCACACCCGGCCCAAGAGCCAAAATCTCACCGGCCGCCTCATTGCCTGGAACGAAGGGCAGGCTTGGCGCCTTGTAATGGCCCTGGCGGAAATAAGTGTCGATGAAATTGACGCCGATGGCACGATTGCGCACCAGCACCTCTGCTTCGCCGGGCGGCGGCAAAGTGATCTCCTCAAGGTGCATGACCTCGGGCCCACCCACTTCATGCACCAGAATGGCTTTCGTCATCGCCTCGCCTTTCCTTGGCAGGGTTGCTCAGGCATGTTTCTGTGCTGCCGCCGCCGCGACAGCCAGGAATTGGTCGATCGCCTCATCCTTGGTCGCAAAGGAGGTCACGAGACGCGCGAGGACTTCCGTGGGACCGACCGGCGGCCCCTCCATCAGGCCCGGCTTATCCCAAGTATAATAATGTCCCCCGGCCTTCTGCAAAACCTTGTCAACCTCTTCGGAAAGAACCACGAAAACCTCATTGGCCTCGCAGGGCCAGGCGAGCCGCAGTCCCGGAATGCGCGCGATCCCTTCAGCAAGCCGGCGCGCACGGGCATTGGCGATTCTCGCCAGGTCCAGCCAATGATCCTGGTCGAGATAAGCCGTCATCTGCGCACCCAGCAGCCGGCTTTTGGAGACGGTATGACCACCGCGCTTGCGGCGATAGATGAAGTCGCGCGCTTTTTCGGGATCGAAGAACAAGACCGCCTCGCAGGCCCAAGCGCCATTCTTGGTGGCGCCGAAGGAGAGCACATCAATGCCCGCCTTCCAGGTCATTTCGGCGGGCGTGCAGCCAAGCGCGACGAGCGCATTGGCGAAACGGGCTCCATCCATATGCACGGCAAGCCCCGCCGCATGAGCGATTTCGCTCAAGGCAGAGATTTCCGCTGGTCGGTAAAGCGTGCCGGCTTCGGTCACTTGCGACAGGGACAAGGCCGCCGGCTGCACCTGCCTGACTGGCCCCCGCGGGAAAGCGGCGAGCTTGGCGGTGAAGGCTTCCGGTGTGATCTTGGCACGCACGCCCTCGATGCCGACAAGCTTGCCACCGGCTGTGAACATTTCCGGCGCGCCGCATTCATCGGCAATCACATGGGCGTCCTCGTGGCAGAAGACAGCGCCCCAGGGCGGACAGAGCGCGCCGAGCGCCAAAGCATTGGCGGCCGTGCCGGTCGGCACCAGAAAACAGGCAAGCTCATGCTCGAAAACCACGGCAAGACGGCGTTCGGCCTCAAGGCTTAGAGTGTCCGCTCCATAGGGGGCGGCATGACCATCATTGGCCGCGATGATCGCCTCGAGAATGGGCTGGCTCGCCCCGGCCGTATTATCGCTTGAAAATTCCATTGCACCGCGCCGCTTTATGATCCGATCCGCCCCTTTTCGGTTATATCAGGTCGCCCGTCACGACCAAGATCGAAAAGCGGAAACAGAGAAAGCCAAGCCACACACCGGAATCACAGTCCCGAGCACAGACAATAGAAAACAATGGATTTTCGAAAAATCAGAAGATTTTTTGCCAAACCTTGTGACTGCGACCAAGAAAATCCTGAAAAATGCAAAAAAATTGAGCGGAATCTCTCGATTTGACGAGAAGAATCCAGCCATGGCGCTTGTCTCAGCGTTACAAATCTGCAATGGTCGCGTGCCGTGATGAGACAAGGCTCCGGGATCGTGAGCCTGCCATATACGGACGATGATCGGTCCATGAGCCTTTTGCAAAGATAAATTCCGCGAGGAAAAAATCTGCAAGAGATCAATCCAATGGCCATCGTCGGATTTCCACGCCGCTTGCAATCCGATCCGGACGGGAAAAGATTGCTCAAAGCCGGTATTGACGACACATGACGTAACGCCTTGCAAGAGGTCGCGCACGAGACCAGGCCGCGCGAACCTTTCGAAAGTCGAGCCCGAATGCCGGGCCGGGAAAGACTATCGCGGTTTTCGCATGTCCTTTTTCGGCCGCTCTTGCCCGATTTCTCACCTGCCGTCCGCCCAAGGTTTTGCGCGTCTGGAGCATCAAACCCAAAAGTGGGCACCGCTTTTGGGTTTGATGCGTTAATAGAAAGATAGGGCATCGCTCATGCGTCCCATTTAACGAGCGATGCTCTAGTATCGAGAATCACAGATTCTCGATACGTCACTATATTAAACTGTATCCACTTGCCCTCATTGAACCGCGACGAGTTGCGCTTCAATGAAGGTGGATACTGGCCCCAGATTGGGCTTTGATCGTCGAGACCCGCCGTCTTCATCTTCGTCTTATTCGCTTTTGCCGGATAGAATGTCCCCATGACCAAGCTTTTCCCTTCCGATCCTGGTCTGCCCTCCGCTCAGGGACTTTATTCGCCGACGCTGGAACATGATGCCTGCGGTGTCGGCTTCGTCGCCAATCTGCATAATCAAAAATCGCATGATATCGTCGAGATGGGCCTGCAAATCCTGCTCAATCTCGATCATCGCGGCGCCGTCGGCGCCGACCGCAAAGCAGGTGATGGTTGCGGCATGCTGGTGCAGATGCCGCATGATTTCTTCCTCGCCAAAGCGGCCGAAAACGGCTTCACCTTGCCCGATCCCGGCTTCTATGCCGTCGGCAATCTGTTTTTGCCGCGCGATGCGGAAGGCCGCAAAGAGATCGAGGCCATCGTCGAGACGGTCATCAAGGAAGAAGGCCAGATCTTTCTCGGCTGGCGCGATGTGCCGGTCGATCCGTCCGGCCTTGGCGAAAGCGTCAAGCCGACGGAGCCCATGACACGCCAGATCTTCATCGGCCGTGGTCCGGAGATCGCGACGCAAGATGATTTCGAACGCCGTCTGTTCCTGCTCCGCAAGGTGATTTCCAACACCGTCTATACGCAGGAAAAACTGCGCCCGCTGGGCTTTTACCCGGTGTCGCTCTCCTCGCGCACCATCGTCTATAAGGGCATGCTGCTCGCGACCCAGCTCGGCGATTATTTCAAGGATCTGCGCGATCCCTTGTTCCAATCGGCGATTTCGCTGGTGCATCAGCGTTTCTCGACCAATACATTCCCGACCTGGTCGCTCGCCCATCCCTATCGCCTCGTCGCCCATAATGGCGAGATCAATACGCTGCGCGGCAACGTCAATTGGATGGCGGCGCGCCAGGCATCCGTCGCCTCGGGCCTGTTCGGCAACGATATTTCAAAGCTCTGGCCGATTTCCTACGAGGGCCAGTCCGATACAGCCTGTTTCGACAATGCGCTCGAATTTCTCGTCCAGGGCGGCTATTCGCTCGCCCATGCGATGATGATGTTGATCCCCGAGGCCTGGGCCGGCAATCCCTTGATGGATGAGGGACGGCGCGCCTTCTACGAATATCATGCCGCCATGATGGAGCCCTGGGATGGGCCGGCGGCGGTTGCCTTTACCGATGGCCGCCAGATTGGCGCGACGCTCGACCGTAATGGCCTGCGCCCCGCCCGCTATCTGGTCACCGATGACGGCCTCGTCGTCATGGCCTCGGAAATGGGCGTCCTCCCCATCCCCGAGGAACGCATCATTCAGAAATGGCGCCTGCAGCCTGGCCGCATGCTGCTTGTCGATCTGGAAGAAGGCCGCATCGTCTCCGATGACGAAATGAAGAATGCCCTGGCTCAGTCGCACCCCTATGCGGAATGGCTGCAGCGCACCCAGATCGTTCTGGAAGATCTGAAGCCGGTCGAGCCACGCTCGACCCGCACCGATGTCTCATTGCTCGATCGCCAGCAGGTTTTCGGCTATAGCCAGGAAGATCTTTCGCTGCTCATGTCGCCCATGGCCGTCACCGGCCAGGAGGCTGTGGGCTCGATGGGCACCGACACGCCCATTTCGGCACTGTCGTCCAAGCCGAAACTGCTGTTCACTTATTTCAAGCAGAATTTCGCCCAGGTCACCAATCCGCCGATCGATCCGATCCGCGAGGATCTGGTGATGAGCCTCGTGAGCTTCATCGGTCCCCGGCCGAATATTCTCGACCATGAGGGCAATTCCAAGCGCAAGCGCCTGGAGGTCCGTCAGCCGATCCTCACCAATGCCGATCTCGAAAAGATCCGCTCGATCGGTCATTTCGAGGAAACATTCGATTCCAAGACGCTCGACATTACCTATGCCTCCAGCATGGGTGCCGACGGCATGGAAGAAGCCCTCACAAAGCTTTGCGCCCGCGCCGACCAGGCAGTCCTCAACGGCTTCAACATCATCATCCTGTCCGATCGCCTCGTCGGCCCCGACCGGATTCCGATCCCTGCCCTGCTCGCCACCGCGGCCGTGCATCATCATCTGATCCGCAAAGGTCTGCGCACGTCGGTCGGCCTCGTCGTTGAAACCGGTGAGGCTCGTGAGGTGCATCATTTCGCTTTGCTGGCAGGCTATGGCGCGGAAGCCATCAATCCCTATCTCGCCTTCGAGACGCTCGCCGCCATGGCCGAAGATTTCCCCGAGGAAGTCGACGGTTATGAAGCCTGCAAGCGCTATATCAAGTCGATCGACAAGGGCCTGTTGAAGGTCATGTCTAAGATGGGCATTTCGACCTATCAATCCTATTGCGGCGCGCAGATCTTCGATGCGATCGGCCTCGCTGAATCGTTCGTCGCGCATTATTTCACCGGCACGGCGACGCGGATCGGCGGCATCGGGCTCTCCGAGGTCGCGGCGGAAACCGTCCGCCGTCACAAGGATGCCTTCGGCGACGCACCGATCTACCGCAATGCGCTCGACGTCGGCGGTGATTACGCTTTCCGCTCGCGCGGCGAGGCGCATTCCTGGTCGCCCCAATCGGTCTCCCTGCTGCAGCATGCGGTGCGCTCCAACCATCTCGAGACCTATCGCGCCTATGCTGCTTTGCTGAATGACCAGAAGCATCAGCCTTTGACCATTCGCGGCTTGTTCCGCGTCAAATCCGCCGATGAGGATGGGCGCGCGCCGATCGCTCTCGACGAGGTCGAAGACGCCGCCTCGATCGTCAAGCGTTTCGCCACCGGCGCCATGTCCTTTGGCTCGATCTCGCGCGAGGCGCATACGACTCTGGCGCTGGCGATGAACCGGATCGGCGGCAAGTCGAACACCGGCGAAGGCGGTGAGGAAAGCGATCGCTTCAAGCGCCTGCCGAACGGCGACACGATGCGCTCGGCGATCAAGCAAGTCGCCTCCGGCCGGTTCGGCGTGACGACCGAATATCTCGTCAATGCCGACATGATCCAGATCAAGATGGCGCAAGGCGCAAAGCCTGGCGAGGGCGGCCAATTGCCCGGTCATAAGGTCGATGCGGTCATCGCCAAGGTCCGGCATTCCACCCAAGGGGTGGGTCTGATCTCACCGCCGCCGCATCACGATATCTATTCGATCGAGGATCTGGCGCAGCTCATTTATGACCTGAAAAACGTCAACCCCGAAGCCGATGTCTCGGTCAAGCTCGTCTCCGAGGTTGGCGTCGGCACGGTGGCGGCGGGCGTTTCCAAGGGCCGAGCCGATCATGTCACGGTTTCAGGCTTCGAGGGTGGCACCGGCGCCTCCCCCCTGACCTCGATCAAGCATGCTGGTTCCCCCTGGGAAATCGGGCTCGCTGAAACACATCAAACCCTGGTGCTGAACCGCCTGCGCTCGCGCATCGCGGTGCAGGTCGATGGCGGTTTGCGCACGGGCCGCGATGTCGTCATCGGCGCTTTGCTCGGCGCCGATGAATTCGGCTTTGCCACCGCGCCCCTGATCGCGGCCGGCTGCATCATGATGCGCAAATGCCATTTGAACACGTGTCCGGTCGGGATTGCGACGCAAGACCCGGTGCTGCGCAAGCGTTTCACCGGCCTGCCTGAGCATGTCATCAATTTCTTCTTCTTCGTCGCCGAGGAAGTCCGCGAATTGATGGCGCAAATGGGCTATCGCACCTTCAATGAAATGATCGGCCAGATGCAGATGCTCGACAAGGCCGAGGCGATCGCGCATTGGAAGGGCAAGGGGCTCGATTTCTCGAAGCTGTTCCACAAGCCGCAGACGGCTCCAGGCGACGCCATCTACCACACCGAACGCCAGGATCATGCTCTGGAAAAGGTGCTCGACCGCAAGCTGATCGAGGCGGCGCAGCCGGCACTCGAAACCGGCAGCCCGGTCGGCATCGAGGTCGCGATCAACAATACCGACCGCACCACCGGCGCCATGCTGTCGGGCGAGATCGCCAAACGCCTCGGCCATGCGGGCCTGCCGGACAATACGATCCATATCAAGGCGACCGGTACGGCCGGACAAAGCTTTGGGGCCTGGCTCGCCGCCGGCGTCACCCTCGAACTCGAGGGGCAAGCCAATGATTATGTTGGCAAAGGACTGTCCGGAGGCCGCATCCTGATCTATCCGCCGAAAAATACGCGGATCGTGCCGGAAGACTCGATCATCATCGGCAATACGGTGCTTTATGGCGCGATTGCCGGCGAATGCTATTTCCGCGGCGTCGCCGGCGAGCGTTTCGCCGTGCGTAATTCCGGCGCGATCGCGGTGGTCGAGGGCACCGGCGATCATGGCTGCGAATATATGACCGGCGGAATTGTCGTCGTCATCGGAAAGACAGGCCGCAATTTCGCCGCCGGCATGTCGGGCGGCATCGCTTATGTGCTCGATGAGGACGGCACTTTCGAGAAGCGCTGCAATCTCTCCATGGTGGACCTCGAACCGGTCACCGAGGAAGAGGATCTGATGCAGAAAAGCTATCATCAGGGCGGTGACCTGCTTGCGCACGGCCGTGTCGATATCATGCGGGACATGACCCGTTTCGACGCCGAACGCCTGCATCGCCTGATCTCGAATCACGCGACCTTCACCGGTTCGACGCGCGCGCGCCAGATCCTCGATCAATGGGATGCCTACAAGGCCAAGTTCCGCAAAGTCATGCCGGTCGAATATCGGCGCGCCTTGCAGGACCAGATCAGCCAATATGGGGAACAGCGGCAGGCTTCGCCGGCGCTGTGATCCGAGAAACCCTACAGGCGCCGGCCTTCCCTCGCGCTGGCGCCTGAAATGTCGATTTCACTGCAACCGATTTTGGTCTAGAGCAGATCGCGCCGATGCCGCGCGATCGTGCACGACCTCTAGGATGGACTGGTTCGAATGGGCAAGGTAACGGGTTTTCTGGAAATCGACCGGCGGGACCGGCGCTATGCGCCCGCCTCCGATCGCATTCGCCATTACAGGGAATTCGTGATCCCGCTATCCGAGGAAGCGACCAAGGATCAGGCGGCGCGCTGCATGAATTGCGGCATCCCCTATTGCCATAACGGCTGCCCGGTCAATAATCAGATCCCTGACTGGAACGATCTCGTCTATCATTCCGATTGGCGGGAAGCGGCCGTCAATCTTCATTCGACCAATAATTTCCCGGAATTTACCGGCCGCGTCTGTCCCGCGCCCTGTGAAGCCTCGTGCACGCTGAACCTCAACGAGAGCCCGGTGACGATCAAGACGATCGAATGCGCGATCGTCGACAGGGCCTTTGCGGAAGGCTGGATCACGCCGGAACCGGCGCTGAAAAAGACCGGCAAGACAATCGCGGTGATCGGCTCGGGCCCTGCCGGCATGGCGGCGTCTCAGCAACTCGCGCGCGCCGGCCATGAAGTTCATCTTTACGAAAAACACGCCAAGCTCGGCGGCCTGTTGCGGTACGGCATTCCTGACTTCAAGATGGAAAAGCATCTGATCGACCGCAGGTTGAAGCAGATGGCAGCCGAGGGCGTCGTCTTCCATCCTGGCATCAATGTCGGCGTCGATCTGGACGCGGCAAGCCTCACGCGCGATTACGATGCGGTGGTGCTCGCTGGCGGCGCGGAAAAGCCGCGCGACCTTCCGATTCCCGGTCGCGAACTCGGCGGCGTCCATTTCGCCATGGATTTTCTGCCGCAGCAGAACCGGCGCGTCGGCCATGAGAAAATTCACAGCAACGAGCCAATTCTCGCCTCCGGCAAACATGTCGTCGTCATCGGCGGCGGTGATACCGGTTCGGATTGCATCGGCACGTCGATCCGCCAAGGCGCCCTCTCGGTCACGCAGATCGAGATCATGCCGCAGCCGCCCGAGAAGGAAAACAAGCTGCTCACCTGGCCGGACTGGCCGTTGAAATTGCGCACATCCTCTTCGCATGAAGAAGGCGCGGTGCGCGATTTCGCCGTGTTGACGCGCGAATTCATCGGCAAGGATGGCATGGTCAAAGGCCTGCACTGCGTGCGGGTCGATCATCAATTACAGCCAATCGCGGGCAGTGATTTCGAAATCAAGGCTGATCTCGTCCTCCTGGCCATGGGCTTCGTGGCACCGATCTCGGAAGGCCTGTTGCACAACCTCGGCGTGACGCTCGATCCACGCGGCAATGTCGCCGCCGATACGGTGCATTACCAGACTTCGATCGACAAGGTTTTCGCCTGCGGTGATATGCGGCGCGGGCAATCGCTCGTGGTCTGGGCGATCCGCGAGGGGCGCCAGGCCGCGCATGCGGTCGATGCCTTTCTGATGGGCGAAACCAGCCTGCCGCGTTGAGGCTCCCGACGTCGTCAACGGCGTCTCCTGGCATAAGCATCAGCCCCAAAAGTGGCCATCACTTTTGGGGCTGATGCTTTGACGCAGGGCGCCTATACCTTCGATCCCAAGGATCTCTCGCGCTCTGGAAAGCTTTTCTTTTCCTTTCGGGCGAAAAGCTTCCCTGAATTTGCGTGATCTTGCAAAAACGTAAAAATTCGAGAACGGCACCTATGATAAAAGACTCGTCGCAAGGGCTTGACGATATCCGCAGGTAACGAGGAGTGCTCTCGATGGACGTCGCTGTTATTCTTATCAATTGGAACGGCTGGCGTGACACATTGCGTTGCTTGCAATCCCTCGAGCGGTCTCAACTGACATCATGGCACGCCATCATCGTCGATAATGCCTCAACGGATGATTCACTCGACCATCTTCATAATCTCGGCGAACGGGTAGAGGTCATCGCAAGCCCGAAAAACCTGGGCTGGACGGGCGGATGCAATCTCGGCATCAAAAGAGCCATCGAGCTCGACAGCGAATATGTTTTTCTTTTGAACAATGATGCTCTTGTTGATGAGAATACACTCTCAATATTGATATCGGAAGCGAGCAAACTCGGCGATAGAGCAGCCGTGAGTTGCGTTGTGCGTTTTTCGCCTTCTGGCGACTATCAATTCTTTGGCAGTTCAACGATTAGCCGCTCTGGACAGCCATTCTGGTATTCGGACAAGCACAATAAAAGCGCTCTCAATAACAAACTTATTCCCACCGACTTTCTGTTCGGGGCCGGCATGCTTGTCCCGACAAAGGTCTTTCAGCATGTCGGTTTGTTCGATGATCGGTTTTTCCTCTATGTCGATGAAACGGAATGGTCGGTGAGGGCACGCGAAAAAGGTATTTCCCTTTTTGTCGTCCGTGATGCCGTCATTCACCACCTCGGGAGTGCCTCGACAGGGGGGAATGGTTCACCGCTCCAGACCTATTTCATGATCCGGAATTCCTTGCTGTTTTCCCGTCTCCACGGAACCTTTTCCCAACAAATTGTTCTGTTTCTCATGACGGTCCGAGACACAGCTCGCTCATGCCTGAAAAAGGGTGTGGACGATAACAGCCGCAGAGCCGCAAGACTGCTGGGCATGTTTGATTTTATACGGTGTAAATTCGGGGATTGCCCGGATGTCATCCGGCGCTTGCAAGCCAAACAATCATCTCGTTGAGAACGACTTACCGACTACAGCATTAACTTGAAAGAGTACCGCTCTAGAGCATTTTCAAGTGAAGCATGTTCTACTCGATTGCTCATGCGGCCGAAGCCAGCGAACCTGGATAAAGGTTAAATTGTATACGCTTTGCGCTTACCTTTTGGAACCAAAGCTTTCTTGAGCTGCGGAGTTGCCTTCACACTTTTTGATCGGCGCTCAATCTCGGCATCGATCAAGGGCAACAGACACGCAGCCTCGATCTGCCGCGCCCCAGCGTCACCGGATTCCAGCCGCAATGCGTTTCTTCGCAAGTTGGCAAGGCCGACGTCATCAAGAGTTGGAATCATATTGGCTATGTTCATGCTTTGCCTCCAGGCGGTCGAGCCGCCGAACAAAAAATCAAGGCTGGCGCACCAAGCGCCAGCCTTTCATTTCATCAGGAGCTATTTCGATAAGAACGTGCTCACCGATAGCCGGTAGGAGAGCCCGATGATAGCCGTCATGCGGTGCATAAGCTGCGATCAGGTGATTATTGCTCAGCCGTACATCCGCACCATTCGTCGTCAGACGGACAACCTTACCTCGAAAGGTAATGAAGGGATAATCATGATTGATATCCAGAGAGTCGCCCTTAAGCCGCTCTCAGATTGACGGCGCTTTCCTTGCCGGAGCGCTGATCGCGTTGAAGTTCATAGGAGACGACTTGACCTTCAACAAGCTCACGCAGCTGAGAGCGTTCGACTGCGGAGATGTGAACGAAAACGTCCTTGCTACCGTCTTGCGGTGCAATGAAACCATAACCCTTTGTGGTATTAAACCATTTAACAGTGCCGTTAGCCATTTCAGATCCATTAGCTTGAGATTTTACCGGATGAGCCCGGCTGCCATCGAGTCTGAAAGTTCGGCTTGAAAGATCCGCGCATGGAGCGAGAAGTCTGAAAGCGTTGCGCGACAGGAAACGATTATCTTCATATAGCCCTTATATGATCGATTACCAGTCTGCTCCTATGAAATTCGGAGTTGGGTGCAACCGCCTAACGGCAGGTAATAACGCCAAAGCTGAAGTTCTTGCGGCGCAGAACCGTGCCGCCATAATGTATAAAAAAGGCTCCAGAGCGCCATAATAGGATACCGGTGAAGTATAGTGTTCAATGCATTGGCCACGCCTATGATTAAAGCTTCTCGATCCGAGCCAAAGTAAACAGCCCAAGGGGCGGCAAGGTTCTCCGCTCCAGCAAACGGCACGGGCGCGCGGCGATCCAATCCCCGACGATCGACCAGGGAAATTCCGGCTTCCAGCCGAGGGAAGCACTGCGCCGTCCGAGCCAAGCTTCGACAAGGGCGACAGGCCCCTGCTCTGCGCCAATATGATTGACGAGCACGATTTCCCCGCCGGGCTTGATGACACGCAGGAATTCATCAAGGCTCGCCCAAGGATCGGGGAGGACAGTCAGCACATAGGGCGCAACCACCCTGTCGAACACGGCATCGGCGAAAGCGAGCCGCGCCGCATCCATGACCGCCAGTCCTTCCACATGACTCAGATTGTCAGCGGCAATCCTTTGCTGCGCGCGCCGCAGCATGGGCAAAGAGAGATCGACGCCGACATAATGGCCCCGTTTCTCGAACATCGGCAATTCGAGGCCGGTTCCGACACCGACATCGAGAATCGCGCCGCCCTGTTCGGCCGCGCCACGGATCGCCGCGGCAGCAGCCTTGCGTCCCGGCCGCATGACCGCCTCGAAAACCAGATCATAGATCGGCGCCCAGCGGGCATAGGCCGCCTCGACATGCGCGTTTTCATAATTCTGGTTTTGAGCGGAATCATCGGCCAGGGCGTCTTTCGACGTCCTGTCATCCATGATCAACAAGCCGATCGTTTGGGAGAAACCA
Organism: Beijerinckia indica subsp. indica ATCC 9039; assembly: GCF_000019845.1. NCBI lineage: Bacteria > Pseudomonadati > Pseudomonadota > Alphaproteobacteria > Hyphomicrobiales > Beijerinckiaceae > Beijerinckia > Beijerinckia indica. The sequence continues at coordinate 3,458,716 of NC_010581.1, forward strand.
AATCCGAGGATTCGTTCGTATCGAGAAGGTCTTCGTTCGGCGGCTTGGGAAACATTTCGCGCATTTGCAGCGCGGATTCCGTCGCGCTGATGAAGCCACCGCCAAGGACGCGTGCCCGCGGCTGATCATTCTCATAAAAGACACAAGCCTGGCCCGGCGAGACACCGTCCTCATCGAGGGCGAAATCGACCCAGATTTCCGATTCATGGGCATGGAGGAACCCCGGAATCGGAGCCCGTGTGGAACGGACCTGGACGAAAATTTCAAGACCATGTTCGTCCATATCCTGGAGAGACCCGGGTCCAATCCAATTGACGCCGCGCAAATGCACGCGCCGCGTGGCGAGCGCCTGACGGGGACCGACAATCACTTGCGCTTTGGCCGCATCGAGACGAATGACATAGAGCGGCTCACCCGCGCCAGCGCCGACGGCGCCGAGCCCAAGACCACGCCTCTGGCCGATTGTATAATGAATGACGCCAGAATGACGCCCGAGTACCCGGCCGTCGACATGCAGAATCTCACCCGGAACGACAGCGCCGGGCGACAGACGCTCGATCACATCGCTATATTTGCCGCTCGGCACGAAGCAAATGTCCTGGCTATCCGCCTTGTCGGCAACGACGAGACCGAGTTGGCGTGCCATTTGCCGCACATCCGGTTTGGCGAGATCACCGAGTGGAAAGCGCAGGAGTTCGAGCTGGGCATTGGTCGTGGCGAAGAGGAAGTAGCTTTGATCGCGGCTTGAATCCAGCGAACGATAGAGCGCACGCCCCCCATCCGCCTCGGCCTTCGAAGAGACATAATGGCCGGTCGCCAGGACATCGGCGCCAAGATGCTGCGCCGTCTCGAAAAGATCGGCGAATTTGATCTCGCTATTGCAGGAGACACAGGGAATTGGCGTTTCGCCGGTCGCATAGCTCTGCGCGAAAGGATCGATGACCTTGCGACGGAAACGTTCCTCATAATCGAGGACATAATGCGGAATGCCGAGTTGATCTGCGACCTGCCGGGCGTCCTGAATATCCTGCCCGGCGCAACAAGCCCCCTTGCGATGGACGGCCTCGCCATGATCGTAAAGCTGCAAGGTCACACCAATGACCTCATAGCCCTCCCGCTTGAGAAGCGCCGCGACGACGGAGGAATCGACTCCGCCGGACATTGCGACGACAACGCGGGTTAAAGCCGGCGGCTTTGGCAGCCCCAAACTGTTCAATCCAGCGTGATCCAGGCCAGAACTCGTCACATCCGAGGACCCCAGTTCCATGGACTGGGTCTCTAAACCCTTGCCATCGCCCTGACGAGAGGTTTCTTCGGTGCCCGTGTCCGCCATTGGCTGCAGGCAAGAGTCACTCATCGTCCGGCTGCAGATTTCCATCAACCCGCCCTCCGTCGGCCATTGCTGGAGCATCAAATCCGGAAGCGGTCCCATACTGGGTTAGATTTGACGCGGTTTCAAAAGGGGAGAGCTTCAGGTCCCTTTCATCTTGAAGGTCCCGACGCTCCAACCGTTTTCTCACATGATTTCTATAAATAGCGTCCCAGCCGATCGATGCAACGGAAAGGTGGAGCAAACATCGTTCCATTCCCAGCAATTTTGACATAGGCGTCTTGACCCTGGGCCGGCGGTCGCTCCCCACCAAAAGATACAAAGAAACCACATAGGGCGTTCTGAATGGTAAAACCAAGGGCACCCTGGATGTCAAAATGAAACATATATTAAGCAGAAAGAAACTTTAATTGAGAAAAGATCACCGCACTCGATAATATTAACAACATATTTCGAACACTTTTCTTGAAAAAGCGCGTATCGCGCTTAGTCAATTCTTAAATCGCTTTGTCTAAGGTCAAGACGATAAGATCAGACTTATGAGTTTCGAACTATGATGGAATCTCTGCGCCCAAGGAGCAAATATGTTACCGGCCCCGACGGCAGCCCCTTGACGATCGCCGATCTGCCTCCGACCACCACCAAACGCTGGGTCATTCGTCGCAAGGCGGAAGTCGTCGCGGCCGTGCGTGGCGGCCTGCTCTCTTTGGAAGAAGCCTGCAATCGCTATACTTTGACGGTCGACGAATTTCTTTCCTGGCAAATGTCCATCGATCAGCATGGGCTGGCTGGACTGCGCACTACCCGCATTCAACAATATCGCACCTGACTGACGCGGCCTGAGACACGCCCGCGCTTCCCCTCACGGCGACAGGTCATGCTCCCCCGCCAAATTCCCCGTCTTCTCCTCCGCGAGCGCCGCTTCAGCGGCCCAAGGTTCCCCCATTAAGCCTCGTCTCGTCCGGATGATCCTTTTCTGGATCGGGTTGTCCGACATGCGTGCGGCCGAAAGCCTCGTGCAAGCGATTGCGTTCAAAAAGGAGAACAATGACGAGGGAAATCGCCAGGGGCAGCAAAAGATAGAAGAATCGGAATACGAGCAGAGCCGCCAGGACTTTAGCCTGCGGCACGGCCGGCATGGTTTTGAGGAATAAAAGCTCGAACACGCCCAGCCCACCCGGGGCATTCGATGCCAAGGCCGCCGAGAACGAGGCCAAGAACACGCCGAGCACCACAAAATAACCGGGATTTCCGACCTCCGGCAAAGCGAAATAAATGATCCCGGCGGCGCCCAGCAATTCCAGGGGCGCCGCCAGCAATTGCCGTAGAGCGACCCCAGGACGCGGATATTCAAGGCGGAAACCACGAATGATCAAGGGTTTGAAATGGAAAATCGAGCCCACAGCATAAAGGCCGACCACGGAAAGACACAAAACACCAATGATGCGGGCCGGGACCGATTCGGTCAAAACGTCCGGCAAGATTCCTCCCAACCGATGCAATTGCGCCGGCTCGAGAACCAGGACGAGCCCGCCGAGTAGCAGCGTTCCCAGTAAGAAGGTCAAGGAGCAAAGCGCGACGAGCACAGCCACTTGCGCGGCTGTGAGCCCTTGGGTCGAATAGGCGCGATAACGCACCATGCCCCCTGAAAAGACGGTCGCTCCAATATTATGGGCAATGGCGTAAGTGGTGAAGGAGCATAGCGAAACGAAGAGCAGCGAAATATGCGTCACTCCGAGGTGACGCAAAGCGATTCGATCATACCAGGCCAAGGCCGCATAAGCGACCAATGTCGCAACAAAGGCCAGCGCATATTGATGCGGCGGAAGAGCCCTCAATTGGTTCAGGACCTGGGTGCCAATCGCATTGCCATGAAATTCCTGGTACAGTAGCCAGAGGGAAACAACGACCGCCAAGACGCCCGTCACCGGCCAGACGAATTCGAGGATGCGCTTCATGATTCTCCGGATGAGCGGGCCGTAGCCGTAAACCCCGTGCGAGATCTGCACTCGGCGAGTTTGGCACCCAACTCACTCTGACATCCCTGCACTAAGGTTTGGCGCGCCGCAAGCTAAAGTAAGTCCCCAAAAAGGCGCGTGTCGGGCGCCACACCGGAATAATTGCACTGCAACAGTCCTGCGTTGCAAAAGCCCCGCCTGATTTCGTCTTTTTCAAAACAAAATCAATACTGCTGAGAATTGTAAATCGAAGCAAACTTGTCAAAATTTGCTTAACGCAGGTATGAGTCTCTGACATGACACCATGATGTCGCACGCCCCTTCCGCGCCTGGCCCCGCAACCGAAAAGAACGCCTCTTCTGGATCAGAGAACATAGAGAACGATATAAGATGCGCTCCGGTCGCTTTTCGGACACATCGGGATTGCCGATATCGCTCCGACAAATCCATTCCGCCTGGATCTTGCTTAACCGAAATCCCATCCGATGGGCTGATCGGCCTGGCTGGCGTCCTCGGCATTCCTGCTGCGGAGCCGCAAGGTGAACCCTCGATTTCATTCTCGGATTTTTGCCTTTTCAAAAGCATGGCGAACATTCGAGAATGATCCACGGCCGTGCCTCACGACCTTCGCTCTTACCGTGTCAAATCGAAAATGGATCTCAAGCGGGATTCGCTTTTGGTTTGATGCTCCCATGCTTCAAGGAGTTCGACCATGTCATTGCGGCGTCAGGCCACCGACAAGGCGCTTCCCATCTGGTTCGTGACCGCAGAGACTTGGCCGCAAATCCGCGAGACCTTGCCGCCTTATGTGAGCCTCTTCGCCCAAGCGAGCGGCTTTGAGCCGCATGCCGGCCGCAGCCTCGTCTATCCGGGACCATCCGGTGCTTTTGAAGGGGTCCTGTTCGGCCTGGAGAATAAGGCGGCGGCAACAGCCGATCCGTTTTTGCCCGGACGGCTCGTCTCTCTCCTGCCCGCGGGCCTCTATCGTTTCGCCAATGCGCCGCACACGCCGGACCTCGCCGCCCTTTCCTGGCTGCTTTCGAGCTACCGGTTCACGCGATACAAATCGCAAGGGGCCGAACTGCCCGAACTCTGCGCGCCGGAAGGCGTCGATGCAGACCGCGTCGAACGGATCGCCGAAGCTGTGACACTCGGGCGTGACCTGATCAACACGCCAGCCAATGATCTTGGCCCTGATTCTCTCGAGGAAGCTGCTCTGCAATTGGCCACCCGATACAAGGCCAAATCCTCGATCATTCGCGGCGAAAAATTGCTGCAGACCAATTTCCCTTTGATCCATGCCGTCGGGCGCGCCTCCGACAAAGCGCCACGCCTCATCGATTTCGCCTGGGGTCCCACCGATGCACCCAAGGTGACCCTTGTCGGCAAGGGCGTCTGTTTTGATTCCGGCGGCCTCGATATCAAGCCCGGCTCCGCCATGCTGCTCATGAAAAAGGATATGGGAGGCGCGGCGACGGCTTTGGCGCTGGCCGCCATGATCATGGACGCGCAACTGCCGATCCGCTTGCGTGTGCTCATTCCGGCCGTGGAAAATGCCATTTCCGGCAATGCCTTCCGTCCTGGAGACATCTATCCGAGCCGCAAGGGTCTGACGATCGAGATCGGCAATACGGATGCGGAAGGGCGCTTGGTCCTGGCTGACGCCCTGGCGCTGGCCGACGAGGAAGCTCCCGATCTTCTGATTGATTTCGCTACTCTGACCGGCGCCGCGCGGGTCGCGCTCGGCCCGGACCTACCCCCTTTCTATACCGGGGACGATGCCCTGGCTGACGCCATCACCGCGCATGGGACAGCGCTCGCCGATCCGGTCTGGCGCCTGCCTTTATGGCCTCCCTATGCCAAATTGCTCGACAGCAAGGTCGCCGATCTCAACAATGTCTCCAGCGGCTCCTTCGCCGGGTCGATCACCGCCGCCTTGTTTCTCCAGCGTTTCGTCGAAAAGGCCAAGGCCTGGGTCCATTTCGACCTCTACGCCTGGACGCCTTCCGCCAAGCCGGGGCATCCAGAAGGCGCCGAGATTCAGGTCGGAAGGCTTTTGTTCAGTCTGATCGAGGAGCGTTTCTCCCTCAGCTCCCCATCCTTGACCGAAGCGCTTCAGAATGTTCCGCCTCAGCCGCCCGAGCCGGGCCCTTTCGCGGATGAAAACGCCAAAGATCCGACACCCTGAGAGTGACGGCGCCATGCACCAGTTCGATCCCCGTCTGACACCGGCGCGCACCGACCTCGCAGCCGAATATTTGCGTGGTCGCGTCACGGCGGACACTTTCGCCCCCGGCCGCCCGATGCGAATCGGTGCAGGCCTGGCCGCCTTGCATCGCGCACCGAGGCCAGACAGCCCGATCGAGACACACGCTCTCCATGGCGAGAAGGTCACGCTTTATGAAGACCGCGAAGGCTGGGGCTGGGTGCAGCTTGGGGACGATTCCTATGTCGGCTATCTCGCCATGACTGCCCTCGCCGAAGGGACCATCGCGCCAACGCATCGAGTCTGTGTGAACCGCACCTTTATCTATCCGGAACCGGATATGAAACATCCACCGATCGGAGCATTGCCGCTCGGCGCTCGGGTCGTGGTCTCCGGTGAGCGTGGCGCTTTCCTGGCGCTCGCAACCGCTGGCTTTGTGTTTGCGGCACATCTCGTTCCGCAAGCGCAACATGAGGAGGATTTCGTCGCAGTGGCCGAGCGGCTTTTGCATGTGCCCTATCTTTGGGGTGGCAAGTCGAGCCTCGGCATCGATTGTTCGGGGCTCGTGCAACTCGCTCTGGCGCAAACCGGCGTGGCCGCGCCCCGCGATACGGATCTTCAACAACAAAATCTCGGCACGCAGCTCGATCTCGATGATCCTCTTGGTCCCCTGTCCCCATCCTTCTTGCGGCGTGGGGACCTGATCTTCTGGAAAGGCCATGTCGGCATCATGCGCGATGCGACCGAATTACTGCATGCCAACGGCCATCACATGCAGGTCGTGAGCGAACCGCTCGCAAAGGCGCGCGCGCGCATTCTCGAAAAAAGCTATGGCCCGATCACAGCCATTAGAAGATTATGACGTCATAAACTGGTCATTAAGGCGAGCAAACGGTTGCCTTCTCCCCCAGATGGGTCTTATAAGCTCGACCAAACCGACCGGCTGTAAGGGCTGCCGTGGCGGTTTTTCGCTCGTCCGGCAACGGACGGGAGTGGATGAAATCCACTCGATCAACAACAAGGCGGGAAACCGCCAGGAGACGAGCAAATGCCCAAGCTGAAAACCAAATCGGGAGCCAAGAAGCGGTTCAAAATCACCGCGACTGGCAAGGTCATCTATGCCCAATCCGGCAAGCGCCATGGGATGATCAAACGGACCAACAAGCAGATTCGCAATCTGCGCGGCACCAATGTGATGTTCAAAAGCGACGGCGACAAAATCATCCGGTTTTTCTTGCCGAACGGCTAAGCCTTATCACCCCGCTTTTCCTTCCCGATTTGAGAGAGATTTCTCATGGCACGCGTCAAGCGTGGCGTCACTTCGCACGCCAAACATAAAAAGACCCTCGAGGCCGCCACAGGGTTCTATGGCCGCCGTAAAAATACCATTCGCGCCGCCAAGGCCGCCGTCGATCGGTCCATGCAATATGCGACCCGCGACCGGCGTGTTAAGAAGCGCGTGTTTCGCGCGCTTTGGATTCAGCGTCTCAACGCCGCCGTGCGTGAACTGGGCCTGACCTATTCGCGCTTCATCGATGGCCTCGCCAAAGCGGGCGTCGAAATCGATCGCAAGGTTCTGTCGGAACTGGCCATCAGCCAGCCGGAAGCTTTCAAGGCGATCGTTGAGCAGGCGAAAAGCGCTTTGGCGACCGCTGGCTGAACCATAAGCCAAAGAATAAAGCTCTGCTTTACTCAATTAAAATGAATAAAGGCGCTGATCTTGGAAATCGAGGATCAGCGCTTATTTGAGGGATGGAAAAGCAAACAGGCCCATTCGAGGCATAAGCCTCACGGTAACGTGATGGATATTTTCTCGATCACCTTGGGACGGTGAGTTTGGCCAAAGGCCCTGGACAAGTGGTCCTGTACGAGCTCTAAGATACGTCGGCTTGTTGATTGGGGCCTCGAAAAAAAGCTCCTATAATCAAGTGGCTATCGCCGTAAAGTGAGATTTTCTTACCCTTCACGCCGAGGCGAAGGAAGACCTTATAGCTGGTTGGCATGCGTCGTTCCGCTCCGGTAATGTGAAGAGTGCTTTTCCGAAAATGCTCTTTCCGAATGAGCATTTAACTTTTATTGACACATTTATGCGTTTATCCTGTATCTAGAGTTCAGACGGCATATTGATCATTGAAATGATCATCACGAAATGATCTCAGGCACCACACGTCGAGCGGATCGGCGACGGCATTGGACATTTCAAGACGTCCTTTTCTTCCAACCTTGTCTGAAGCTGGCTATGCTCGTAAAACGAGGCACGATTCAAGTAAATTCCGCTATTCGATCCAGGAATTATTCGCTACATTAAGAATGTAGCTGATTCGGTAGAGAAACCGCCGAAATCAATGATCCAACTTGGCCGCAAAGAACAGCCAAGGGCAGCTGTTGGTTTGCCATAGCGGTTCTCAAATTATTATGTCGGATTTGGCACATCTTTGAAAATCCAGTCATGACTTTACAGATCTTGAAGGATCAACTGAGCGTGTCAGACTCAAAAGCAAATACGACTTTTGAGCAATCGGACTGTATTTTCAAAGCTAGGGAGTATGATCGTCGAATTCGATCCACAGACCCATGCTCTTCCCCCTGATTTAAATAAACGGCCTTGCCTTATTTGAACGCGATGGGCGCGTTTCTCGAAAAAGGCAAAGGTTTCAAGCATCTTGCATCCTTTCGGAACATCAATGAAACGCCAAAACAAACCTTTCGTTGTAGAAGTTAAACGGCGGCGCCGCCCGGAGAAATTATCCGTCTCGGAGCCGACCAGAACAGACATGCGGGCCGCAGATTATTCTGTGTCCGAGCTCAATCCTGCCGATGATTTTCATATTCCCGCCTTTCTGCAGACCGGTCAGCCACAACCTGCAGCTGCCGCTCCCCTTTCACACTTCTTCACGCTCCCGGCGAAGGACGAGAAACCCCTTTCCGAGAAGACGCCAGAACTGGCCTTTGACGCGATTTGGGGTAAGGCAGCCACCGGGCCACGGATTCTTCCCAGTCTCGTCGACATTCCGAGCCCGGAGCCCGTCATAGAGCCGGAACCCCGCCCGAGACAGACCCGGCGCAGGACACAATCCCCGGCTCCCCATTTTCAGACCGCCGCTGAAGAACGCAGTCCAAAAGGGCTTTTCATTGAGGCGGAAGACATCGAGGAGGGAGACAAGGCCTTCATCCCCGCGACCCCGATTGTTACGGCCTCCCCTACCCCTTCCAGGAAGCCGAGATCGGCGACGCCGCAGTCTCCTCTGCACGGTAAGAAACCCCTCAATGTGCCGGCTCCCACGCCACAGCGAGAGATCCATGCAGAAGATACGATCAGCCTGGAGCCCTGCCGCAAGACGCGCTCATGGCGTTCCCGCCAGAATGATGCCTCGCAGCTTCCTCCCGGCCAGCGCTGGAAACGTCGTTTGCATCCCTGTGCCTGGTGATCATACCGCCCAGATCACTCGTGTTTCATCGTTTCGCCTGGATAATGAAGATAGGCACGGCGCCTGAACCGTCTCTGGATCGGCATCGGTTTGCGGGTCGATAGGGTGTATCTGATCAAAGCTCCATCATCGTCCTGACCGGACGAAAGGGATGATGTTTCTTCCCCCAAGCGGGGTAAGGCTCGATCATCATCGGGGATGAAGAGTGATGAAAGGGACATCCTTTCATATAATCGCCCTATATATCCTGCGCGCCATTCTTCTCGAGCACACCAATCCCTCGATGAGAGGGATCAATCATTGCTGGAAAAATTCTTTCCGCGTGAGAGGCGAACGCGCAGAAGAAGTGCCGTTCCTCTTGCCAGGACAAGAATGGGCTGAAGAACGCGAAAGCGGGCGCGGTTTTCTTGGCGTCCCTTCACCGATCCATTCAGCCGTCGAGCGCCTGCAACCAGGCAACAGCCTGCGCCACAAGCTTCTCGGGAGGCTCCTCGATCGATAGAGTCAAGGCCTGTTCCCCGGGTGCCGGCGGCTCCAGAGTGGCGCATTGACTGGCGAGCAGGCTTGCCGGCATGAAATGATGCCGTGCCTGCATACGCTGACTCAAAATCGCGGGATCGCCATCGAGAAACACAATCTGCAACGGCAGTTGCGCTGCCTGCGCCAGCCTTTGCCGGTAGGCATGTTTCAAAGCTGAGCAGGAGGCAATTGCGGCGCCCGCGGCGCGGGCTTCCTGCCCAAGCGTCTGGCCGAGATGATCAAGCCAGGGCCAACGGTCGGCGTCATCGAGCGGATGGCCGGAAGCCATTTTGGCTTTGTTCTCAGCCGAATGAAAATCATCCCCCTCGAGATAGGGAACGTGCAGGGCCTGCGCCAGAAGCGTGCCGAGCGTCGATTTGCCAGAGCCCGACACGCCCATAACGATAATCGCATGAGGATGCTGTCTGGAGACGATCATCCGCCGAACAGACTTTCGAACAGGCCACGTTCGGTTTGCGGCGGCTGGCGCCCTCTTCCTCGGGCTGCATTCCCCTGAGTGTTCGGAATGGCCGCCGGCGGCAGCATTCCATTGAGGTCATTCTCGGGAGCCCATGAGGATGAGGAGGAAGAAGAAGACGCGGCTGGCGCCCCATAGGCAGTCGGCGCTTGAGCGCGCGGCGCGGAGTCTTGCGCCTCGGAGACCGGCGGCGCTGCTCCAACCGCAATCGGCGCGCCAAGCCCCGCCTCACCCGGAGGAGCCGAATTGGGAGCCAGAACTTGTGGCATCGCCGGGCTTTGCCATACGCCACCGGGCAGCGGCTGCGGCGGCTGGTTCTGATGTGCGATCTTCATGAAACGGGACCAGATTTCCACTGGCAATGTGCCTCCCGAGGCCTTGCGCGTCGGCGAATTATCGTCATTGCCGAGCCAAACCCCCGCAATCATATGGCTCGTATAGCCGATGAACCAGGCATCGCGCCAATCCTGGCTCGTGCCGGTCTTGCCCGCCGCCTGCCAGCCCGGCACGCTTGTCCCATGCGCCGTGCCGCTGATCAGGGTTTCCTGCATCATTCGGTTCATCATAGACAGGGAGGCCTCATCGATCACCCGACCATTGCTCCTGCCCTTGCGCTGGTAGAGTAATTGGCCGCTCGCGGTCTTGACCTTGAGAATGATATGCGGCTGCACGCCAATGCCGCCATTGGCAAAGGGCACATAGGCACTGGTGATTTCGAGCGGCGTGACTTCCGATGTGCCGAGCGCCAGCGAGGCATTGGCTTGCAGGTCCGATTCAATGCCGAGCCGATGCGCCAAACGGATCACCGCCTTGGGACCGACCTCATTCCCGAGCCGTGCCGCCACTGTATTGAGAGATTGCGACAAAGCCCGCGTCAGGGTGACAGGCCCCTGATAGGCATGGGAATAATTTTCCGGTTGCCAGCCCTTGATATTGATCGGCGCGTCATCGCGGACAGTATCCGGCGTCAGACCTGCTTCCATCGCGGCGAGATAGACGAAGGGCTTGAAGGATGAACCCGGCTGACGATGCGCGGAAGCTGCTCGATCGAACTGGCTTTCGGCATAATTGCGGCCACCAACCAAAGCCTTGATCGCGCCATCGGGCGCGAGCGCGACCATGGCGCCCTGCGCCACCCCATAGCGCGCGCCTTTGCGGTCAAGCTCCTCCGTCAGGGCTTTTTCGGCGGCGGCCTGCAGAGGCAGGCTAATACTCGTCGTCACGAGAATATCCTGATCGATCGTGCCAATCGTCTCGTCGAGCAGGTCCATCGCATAATCGGCGGCATAATTGAACGAGCCCGCCCCCTGGCTGCGCTGCACCTGCGCCGGATGCAAGAGGGCGAGTTGCGCCATCGATTCGGTGATGAACCCTTCCTCGCGCATGGCGGCGACGACTTGCGCGGCCCGCTCCGCCGCGCCGCGCGGATTATGCGTTGGGGCGAGCTTGGTTGGCGCCTTCATCAGCCCGGCCAGCATGGCCGCCTCCGGCAGGGTGACAAGCTTCGCCGGATGGCCGAAATATTTCTCCGCCGCCGCCTCGACGCCATAGGCGCCGGAACCGAAATAGACGCGGTTGAGATAAAGTTCCAGCAATTGGTCCTTGCTGTATTTATGCTCGAGCCAGACGGCCAGGATCACCTCCTGGATCTTGCGCGCCATGGTCCTTTCCTGGGTCAGGAACAGATTTTTGGCGAGTTGCTGTGTCAAGGTAGAGCCGCCTTGCATCGCCCCGCCGCCCGCGACATTGCGGAACAATGCGCGTATAATACCAAGCGGATCAATGCCGGAATGTTGATAGAAACGACGATCTTCGATCGCAACGAAGGCGCGCGGCAAATAGGGTGGCAGATCGGCCAGGCGAATCGTCGCCCCGCCCGTGTCGCCCCGATTAGCGATCAAGGTCCCCGTCTCGCTCAAAATAGCGATATTAGGTGGACGTTTGGGCACACTAAGCTGATCGATCGGCGGCATTTTCAGGGTATAATAACCGATAATACCGATGCCCAGGACGCCGGCCCAGATCGCCAGGGCGCAAAAAGCCGAAAAAATCCGCCATAAGGGCGAGCGACGCCGGGCCTTTTTCGACCGCTGCTGGGGGTCTTTCTCGCTTTTCGTCATGCGGCCTGCGAAAGGATCTCGATTTCGGCTCCGTCACCGAACCATCGGATGTCAGATTTCAATATGGCTGATTAAAGGCCAGTTAACTTGGGAAAAACGGGGGCGGAACCACGCAACGGCTCTTGCGATTTCTCTGCCACCACGGCAAAGTCGCGCCCCCGGCGGGTGTAATGTCGCCATGATCACCACACATTATTAAAGATTAAAGGGGCCACGATGAAAGTCACTCTCGAACGGGCGGCCCTGTTGAAAGCGCTCGGCCATGTGCATCGCGTGGTGGAGCGCCGCAATACGATCCCGATCCTCTCCAACGTGTTGCTTCATTCGGACGGCGACGGACTGCTCCTGAAGGCGACCGATCTCGATCTCGAAGTGACCGAGCGGCTCACGGCTGAGACGGGCACGCAGGGCGGCACCACTTTGCCGGCCCATATTCTTTATGACATCGTGCGCAAATTGCCCGATGGCTCGCAGATCTCCCTGGAAACGACCGAGGCCGGCCCCCTGCAATTGCGCTCCGGGCGCTCGCGCTTCACGCTGCAATCGCTGCCGGAAAGCGATTTTCCCGATCTTGCGGCTGGCACGTTCGAACAGACCTTCACGCTCAAGGCGGGCGATCTCAAACGGCTGATCGACAAAACTCAATTCGCGATTTCGAGCGAGGAGACACGCTATTATCTCAACGGCATTTTCATGCATACGACGGAAGTCGAAGGGCATGTGATGCTGCGCGCTGTCGCAACCGACGGGCATCGGCTGGCGCGGGTCGAAATCCCCGCGCCGCAGGGCGCCTCCGGCATGCCGGGGATCATCATTCCCCGCAAAACCGTCGCCGAGGTCCAGAAACTCGTCGAGGATCAGGCCCAGGAGGTCAAGCTCGAAGTGTCGCCGACCAAGATCCGCTTCACTTTCGGCGAAGTGGTCCTGACCTCAAAGCTCATTGATGGCACGTTCCCCGATTATGCGCGGGTCATTCCCTCGGGCAATGACAAATTCCTGACCGTGGACCGCGGCCCCTTCCAAGATGCCGTCGATCGTGTCTCCACCATTTCCTCCGAACGCGGACGGGCGGTGAAACTCGCCCTCGCCGAGGGCAAGCTCACGCTCTCCGTCACCAATCCGGATTCCGGTTCGGCGGTCGAGGAATTGGAAGTCGATTATGATGCCGCACCGATCGACATCGGTTTCAACGCCCGTTATCTGCTGGACATTGCCGCACAACTCGACAGCGATACAGCCCTGTTCAAATTCGCCGATCCCGGTTCGCCGACATTGGTGCTCGACCGCGACGGTGCCTCGGCTCTTTATGTCTTGATGCCGATGCGAGTCTAAAGAGGCGGTCTCGAAACCGGACGTTTGGGAGGCTACGGCTCTCAGGCACCGCGCGCTCCCCCATAGAGTTTTCGGTGATCTCACTAGTTACTGCTTCAATTCGGCAGGACATCGACCTTGACCGGCGCCAGGCCCGCATGTCGGAAACCGAGCGCCTCGGCAGCATTCACCGAGACATCGATCACGCGCCCCTTGATATAGGGCCCCCGGTCATTGACCACGAGCGTCGTCGCACGTTGATTGGCGAGATTGGTGACGCGCACATGCGTGCCGAAGGGCAACGTGCGATGCGCGCAGCCGACAGCCCCACGCGCATGATAATAAGACGCTTTCCCGTGCAAGCCTTCCGCGTAAGCTATATTCGCAGCCGTGAATAGAAATACCGCAGAAATGACAAGTTTCCTCAAAAATAAGCCTCCATCTGGAATGTGGAATGACCCAACCATTCGGGCGGAGGCGGCTTTTGACAGCACTCTATGATGATAAAAGGGCAATGTATTGTGTTATAAATCCATACAACACTATATTTGTGCATTGCAGCATATTAGTTAATATTATTTTAAGCCTACGATGATCTTCCTTAAAAGCGAGACTGCCCGAAAGTCACAGCCTGTAAAGGCCAAGATCAGCCAATTTCGCCATGATTGGCTTTTTCCGCTTTTTCAGTCACGCTTTTGTCACGTGGTTCGCTTAACCCGGGGCGATCATGATCGAACATACGGAAATCCTGTGACGTCATCGCCCCATGCGCTTCGCCGGACTACAACCCTCGGGCTTCGCACGGCCGTTCACCGCAGCAAAACTCTCTCGCGCGGCGGCCTGCTCGAGCATTTGTTTACTTTCGTCTTCCGGGGACTCGTCTATCCGCAGATCTGGGAAGACCCTCAGGTCGACATGGAAGCCCTGGCGATCCGCCCCGACGATCATATCGTCACCATTGCCTCGGGCGGCTGCAACGTCCTCTCCTATCTGACCGCTAATCCTCGCAAGATCACCGCCGTCGATCTCAACGGCGCGCATATCGCCTTGAACAGGCTGAAGCTTGCGGGCCTCGCGCATCTGCCGGACCACGCGGCCTTTTTCGCCTTTTTTGGAGAGGCGGACAAAAGCGCCAATGCCACTGCCTATCGCGAGAAGATCCGGCCTTATCTCGATCTCGAATCCAGAGCCTATTGGGATAGCCGCGGCCCCATGGGGCGGAAGCGCATCGATAATTTCACCGATAATTTCTACCGCCATGGCCTGCTCGGCTGTTTTATCGGCGGCGCGCACAGGCTCGCGCGGCTCTATGGCTGCGATCCACGCAAAATCGTGACGGCAAAGGATCGCAATGAACAGCGCGAATTGTTCGACACCCTGTTCGCGCCTTTGTTTGAAAAAACCTTCATTCGCTGGCTGTTGCGACAGCCAGCCTCGCTCTATGGTCTCGGTATCCCGCCATCCCAATACAAAGCCTTGTCGGGTGATCTTCCCGGCGGCAGCATGGCAGATGTCGTGAAGGAAAGGCTACGCCGGCTCACCTGTGACTTCGACCTTGAGAGCAATTATTTCGCCTGGCAGGCCTTTGCGCGCAGCTATCCGCCAAAGGCGCAGGCCATCAAGCAGGCCTGCCTGCCGCCGTATCTGATGCCGGACTCTTTCGACGCATTGCACACACGTGTTGACCGCGTCGATGTTCGCCATGAATCGATGACCGTTTTTCTCCGCACCCGCCCCGCGCAAAACCTCGACTGTTATGTGCTGCTCGATGCGCAGGATTGGATGAATGATGAGGATCTGACCGCCCTCTGGGGCGAGATCCTGCGCACCGCGCGCCCCGGCGCGCGCATCATCTTCCGTACCGCGGCGGATGAACGCTTGCTGCCTGGCCGCGTGCCGGCTTCAATCCTCGACGCCTTCGATTATGATGAAACGCTCTGCCGCAGCCTCGGCGCGCGCGACAGATCCTCGATCTATGGCGGCTTCCATCTTTATCGACGCAAAGCATAGCAGCATGGCCATGACCGAAGCCGCGACGCTGATGGATCGCATGTATCGCCATCAGCGTCACATTTATGACGCCAGCCGC
Source organism: Beijerinckia indica subsp. indica ATCC 9039 (assembly GCF_000019845.1). Classification (NCBI taxonomy): domain Bacteria; kingdom Pseudomonadati; phylum Pseudomonadota; class Alphaproteobacteria; order Hyphomicrobiales; family Beijerinckiaceae; genus Beijerinckia; species Beijerinckia indica. Next base: position 3,474,155 of record NC_010581.1, read on the forward strand.
AAATTCTACCTTCTTGGCCGCGACGGCATGATCGCCGGTCTCGCTCCCCCCGATCAAGGCACGATCCTGGAGATCGGCTGCGGCACCGGTCGCAATCTCATCAAGGCGGCGCGCATGTTCCCGCATACGCGCTGCTATGGCCTCGATGTCTCCGAGGAGATGCTGGTCTCGGCGCGTCAATCGATCCGGCGGGCTGGATTCTCCTCGCGCATCGAGGTCGCGCAGGCCGATGCCACAGCCTTCGATCCCTTGCACCTCTTCGGTGTCGCCCGTTTCGACCGGGTGTTCATCTCCTATGCTTTATCGATGATCCCGCCTTGGCGCGACGTGCTTGCCAGTGCTTGTTCCGTCCTCACCGAAAACGGCTCGCTGCATGTCGTCGATTTCGGTGATCAGGCGGGCCTGCCCTCCTGGTTCGGTGCGGCGTTACGCCAATGGCTTTCCTGGTTCTCCGTCACACCACGCCTGACGCTGGAAGACGACATGCGCGCTTTGGCCCGAACGCGCGGCCTTGGCTGTCAATTTTCGCGGCCATTGCGCTCCTATGCCTTCCAGGCCGTGCTGCAACAGAACACCGCGTTCAATCGCTCACCGAACAGCCTATAAGCCCTGTTTCAGAGCTTATAGGCCCTTCGCCGTGATGGGTCTCTGCGTCACCGATGCGAGAATAGAGAAAGAACGCGCTCGCTGATGGGCCACTCTTGAATTGTCGCTCACACTGAAAAAGCGAAGACACAAGGAAGGGGCCATGGGTCACGATCCGCGACCCTTGATCTTAGCTTTTCGGCCAATGTTCTAATTGAACAAATATTGCTCGCTGATCGTCTGACCAAGAAGACTATTATCTTCGACGAAAGCCGTGATGAATTCATGCAGACCCATCTGGAAAATCTCTTTGGTCGTCGCTTTCGATAGCCGTTCCATCACGAGATGCGCCTGCCTTTGGGCCGCCCCATTATGGCCATAGGCGCTAGAAATCTGATCGAGGAAATGACAGATATTGTCATAGCAAGAAATCAAAGAGCGCGGCATTTCCTTCTTGAGGATCAACAAATCAGCGATGCGCCAGGGCTTGATCGTCTCACGATAAACCCAATGATATGCCGTGAGTGCTGACACCGCGCGCAAAATGCCTGCCCATTGGAAATAATCGAGCGAGCCGCCGACTTCCTCATCCTCTGGCAGCAGCACGTGATATTTGACGTCGAGAATACGCGCCGTATTGTCGGCACGTTCGATATACAAACCAAGCCGCGAGAACCAATAGGCATCATTGCGCAGCATGGTGCGATAGGCGGTGCCGTCATAATCGAGTGAGGTCTTTTTCACGAAATCGAGGAATATGGAGAGTTCCTCGCGATCGTAATGGCCCTTGGCGAGATTGGTGCCCTCGAACCGTTTCAGTTCGATCCAAGCCCCATTGATGGCTTCCCAGGTCTCATGTGTCAAAGCGGTTCGCACGGAACGGGCATTGGCTCTGGCAAATTCAAGACAATTCCGGATCGAGGACGGATTATCCGCCGAGAAAGTGAGATAATCAACGACGCGCGCCGCCTCGATCGTCTCATATTTGGCGCGAAACCCTTCCGCCGCGCCGGAGGATTCGAGCGCACTTTCCCATTCGGTGCCGGTACTGACATAAGTCGTCGGCAAGGCGCTCAACCTTTGCGTCGCGTCGATGACGCGGGCGAGAAAATCAGCCCGCTCGACATAGCGGGCAAGCCAGAAGAGATTATCAGCCGTCCGGGAAAGCATGGCGTGCCTTGGTGACCTGTTTACAAAACAATGCGTTTACATCATGCGGAATTGTGACGCGGAAGGAGACTCTTTCGACATCGCAACGAGAGCATCAGACGTTCAAAGTGAATCTTGTCCGATACTCTCTTTTTTGAAAACGCATCAGATGGGTCCCAAAAGTGAAAACCACTTTTGGGACCCATCTGATGCGTTAGTATCGAGGATCGCAGATTCTCGATACGTCACTTTTTAAACCGTATCCACTTGCCCTCATTGAACCACGACGAGTCGCGCTTCAATGAGGGTGGATACTAGGATTGTGACTGTGATTGCATCTGGCCGCGTGTACCGAGCGCCGCCGCTGTTTCCTCGATGATCCATGTATCCTTGGTGCCGCCGCCCTGGCTCGAATTGACGACCAGTGAATTTTCCTTGAGCGCGACACGGGTGAGGCCGCCCGGCACCACCCTGACACCGTTCGATCCAGAAAGAACGAAGGGCCGCAGATCAACATGGCGTGGCGCGACACCGCTTTCAAAAAAGGTCGGGCAGGTGGAAAGCGCCAATGTCGGCTGAGCGATGAAATTTTCTGGATTTTGGGCCAGCTTGATCGCAAAGGTCTCACGCTCCGCATGGCTCGCATGCGGGCCGACAAGCATACCATAACCGCCGGAACCATTGACCTCCTTGACGACAAGTTCATGGAGATGTTCGCGGACATAGGCATAGGCGTCGGGTTCGCGGCACCGCCAGGTCGGCACATTTTTGAGAATGGCTGTCTCGCCGAGATAGAAGTCGATGATCTCCGGCATATAAGTATAGATCGCCTTGTCGTCGGCGACGCCCGTGCCGACCGCATTGGCGAGCGTAACATTGCCAGCAAGATAGGCCCGCATGAGCCCCGGAACGCCGATCATCGAATCCGCTCGGAAAGCATCAGGATCAAGGAAATCATCATCGATGCGGCGGTAAAGAACATCGACGCGTTTCGCTCCCTCAGTCGTGCGCATGTAGACGATATCGTCTTCGACCAGGAGATCGCGCCCCTCGCAAAGTTCGACGCCGAGTTTATCGGCGAGGAAGGAATGTTCGTAATAGGCGGAATTGAACCGCCCGGGGGTCAGCACGGCGATCACCGGCTCGCGGCCCACATTCACCGGCGCGACGGAACGCAGCGAGGACAAAAGCATATCCGGATAATTCTCGACGGGCGCGACCCTGTGCTCGTCGAAAAGATCGGGGACGAGACGCATCATGACCTCGCGGTTCTCCAACATATAGGAGACGCCGGAGGGTGTGCGGACATTATCCTCGAGCACATAGAAATCATCTTCGCCAATGCGCACGAGATCAATGCCCGCAATATGCACGAAGAGATTATGCGGCACCTTGCAGCCGACCATTTCTGGCCGGAACTGCGGATTACCATGGATGAGATCGGCCGGGACACGGCCCGCCTTGAGAATTTCCTGCGGCCCATAAATATCGGCCAGAAACATGTTAAGCGCCTTGACCCTTTGGACGAGTCCGGTCTCGAGCCTTGCCCATTCGCCCCGTCCGAGCAGACGCGGAATAATGTCGAAGGGGATCAGACGCTCGCTCGCATCTTTGTCGCCATAGACCGCGAAGGTAATGCCGATGCGGCGGAACAAGAGCTCGGCTTGCGTGCGGCGCGCCGCAAGCAGCGAGGGCGGGGTCGTGGCGAGCCAATGCGCAATCTTTTCATAGACGGGGCGAATTTTGCCATCCGCCAGGGTCATTTCGTCGAAACACCCCGGCCTTTTATCTTCTTGCACCGCGTGCCCCCAAGCTATGGCGCGATTTCGCGCGCATTCCGCATTTGTCAATATATAGCGCTACCACGAACCTCGTCAGCAAATTCGTTTCTCGCCTTCCTCCGATCATGGCGACTCTATGGCGATATCATAGCAGAGCCACTCTGGCTTGTCTTTGATCCATACATCGAACGCGCGCCATGGTCTTTCGAAAGAGATTGAGCGCTCGGCTGGCCGCGCGCGTGGCAAGGCTCAGTTAAGGTTAATGGTTCATCAATAAGTCAAGGTTAGTTCTTTGACATCGAATCCTTTCTTCCTCAATCACCGCGCCCCGCGGCAGGTTGCGAGGGTTCTCGTCAGCAAGGAGGAAATCCTTATGAGCCTCATGCCGATACACGCCCCGCGCCAAGCCGGATCCATTCTTGTTTCGCCCATTGCTCCGTCCATGGGCCAGATTCTGCGCGCCCTCTTGCTCGCAGCCTTCTGCCTGCTCGTCGTCCTCACGACAATGCTTTGACGATACAAGCCTACGACGATCCATGCGATATTCTCTCAGGCCATCGCGGGCTCCTGCCCTGCTTTGCTTCTTTCTCGCACTTGCCCTTACGATGCCGGCCAAGGCTGACCTCGCCACGCATGTCGAGGGCACGGCCTTTTCCTTTACCAAAACCTTCCTCGAAAATCTGAGCGAGGCTCGTAGCCACACGACCTTCGTGGCCGCCATCAATGCTGCTGATCTCGCCGCGCTCCTGCAAGAACCCGGTCCCTTTACGCTGTTTGCACCGACCAACGAAGCTTTCACACATCTGCCCAAGGGGCAGCTCGAGAGCTGGATGCAGCCGGAGAACCGCGAAACGCTGGCGGCGCTCTTGCGCTATCATATGGTAGCCGGCAAATTTTCAGTCGAGGGCCTGCTCGCGGCTCTGCGCCGGGAGCACGGACAAACCCGCTTGAAAACACTGCAAGGCGAGGATCTGATAATCACGGAAGACGGACGCCGCTTGATCCTCGTCGATGCGCGCGGCGGCAGATCGACGATTTCCTTCGCCGATCTCCCCGAGAAGAACGGCATATTGCATATTATCGATAAAATTCTGCAGCCGGCCATTATGGGGCCGGCCCCGACCCCAGCCCCGGAGACGCCTTAATTTTGCTCTATCGACAGCCTCATCATAAGAAGGCCTGAGCGATACTATAAGCCTTTATAATCGCGTCAGATTTATCCTAAAAGGGTGATCCCCTTGTAGGGGTGAGGCTGTATTTTACGTGGCTGCTTTTCTTGCGCAACTTGAGCCAAATTCTAAAGCATCGATTCAGCTGCCACACGATCCACGGTGAAACTTGCCACGGTGAAACTTGGCCTTGATCGATCTCTTTTTCTCGGCGGCCCCATGGCTTGCGCATTTAAAGCGCAGGCTGTTTCCAATCATCGTGACGACACTCTTGCTCCTTGTCACAAACGCGCCACCAACATTCGCGCAAAACAATCCCTTTGACTGGTTCCAAAACTTGTTCGCGCCGCAACCGCAGCCGATGCCGCGACATGCTCCGCGCAAGCCGCATCACCTCGATACGCGTTCCATCGAAACACCGAAACCACGGCCGGTGCATCCCCGGCCCATCGCCACGGCACCATCGCCCCCCAAACCTTCGGTGCCCGTGCGCTATCGCGTGGCGGTGGTCGGCGATGGTCTAGGCCAGGCACTGGCCCAGGGTCTTGCCGAAGCGCTCGCCGATCGCCCAGACATAGCGATTTTACGCAAGACGCGCGATAGCACGGGCCTCGTCCGTGAGGATTTCTACAATTGGCAGCAGGCGGCGCAGGATCTGCTGACGGCCAGCGAGCTAGAAACAAAAGACGGCGCTGCAAGCCAGAAGATCGATTATGCCGTTATTCTGATCGGCAGCAATGACAGGCAGTCCTTATCCGAAGACGACAAAACCTATGACCTTCTCTCAGAGCCCTGGCAAGAGGCCTATGGTCGCCGCATCGAGTCCATGGCGGAAGCCTTCCACGCCCATCATGTTCCCCTGCTCTGGGTCGGCCTGCCGATCGTCAAGAGCGACAAGCTGGCCGTCGATTTCAGCGCCTTCAATACGCTTTACGAGGATATGGCCGGCAAAGCAGGTGCGATCTTTGTCGATGTCTGGGAGGCTTTCGCGGACGAGAAAGGCGACTATCGCGCTTTCGGCCCCGGCATCGACGGACAGATCACACGGCTTCGGACCTCCGAGGGCCTTTATTTTACCGAGGCTGGGGCCCGCAAGCTCGCGCATTTTGTGGAGGGGGAGATCCGCCGCGCCTACGAGGAAAAAACCAATCCCGCAGCAGCCCCAACAAATGAAGCCCCAAGCGTCGAGCCGCCGCAAACCATTACAGGTGAGCCTTCCGATGCATCCTCAGGAACACCGGCACCGAATGGCCTCGCGCCGAACGCAGCGCTGCCCGCCCCGCCACCAGCCAAGCCGGCGATCGGCCCGCTCCAATCCCTGACCGGCCCCGTCTTGAGTCACGGAGGTCTCCTTGCCCAGCCGGATACAAAACCAGTGGTCAGCGGAAACAGCGCCGAACAGTTTCTGATCAAGGGCAGGATTGACGCCGAACCGACGCCAAAGCCCGGACAAGCCTCTGATTTTTCCTGGCCGCGCCAATGAGGACTTCAGCCCATCGCATTGAAGACACAAACATTTGAAAAGGAGAACGCCAACCGTTTCTCATCACGTCCAGTGACAAGATCGGCATCGCTCCTGCTTGGCCAGGGTTCTTGCCTGCACTATAGTTTCTTCCATTTTGAGGCATGGTTTTGAAACATCTTTCAAGAGAACCCACCTCACCTTGGTTTTACCTTTACTTTTAGCGCCTGCTTCTATCGGATTGCCTCGATGCCTAAGAAAATCGTTCCCCTCGTCGGCTCCTTGGTTTTTCTCGCCGGTCTTACCGCGACCGCCATGCCTGCTTTCGCTCAATGGCCTTATTATTCCGGCTATCAACGCGCGCGCCCGCCTTTTCCCAGCGTCGAATCCGATGATGACCAGATCCAGCCGCCGGACGATCTTTATGACAGCCGGCCTCCGGCCGCTTATCCACGCGGTGCCTATTCCCGAACGCCCGACGGCTATGAACGGAATGATTACGATCTCAATGTCCGTTCCTCGCAAAGGACCGCGGCGCTGGTTCCCAATCCGACCGAGGAAGGCCCCGGCACCATTGTCATCGACACGAAATCGCGCCAGCTCTACTATATTCAGCCGGACGGCATGGCTATTCGCTACGGTATTGGCGTAGGACGCGAAGGTTTCGCCTGGAAGGGCACAGCGCGGGTCGGCCGCAAAGCCGAATGGCCGCGGTGGATTCCCCCGAAGGAAATGCTGAAACGGCGCCCGGATCTGCCCACTTCCATGGAAGGCGGCGTGGAAAACCCCTTGGGCGCGCGGGCACTCTACCTCTACCAGGGCGAGCGGGATACCTTGTTTCGCATTCACGGCACCAATGAGCCGGATACAATCGGCAAGGCAGTCTCCTCCGGCTGTATCCGGATGATGAATGCCGATGTCATTGATCTGTTTCAACGTGTGCCTGTGGGAACGAGAGTCGTCGTTCTGTAATGATTTCGACCCTGCAGCATCGCTCGTCCATTCGGATTCATGAGCGATGCTGCCGTCTTTATGATCGCCTCAAATATCCATGGCTGCTGGGTCCGGATGATCGGGAGATATGCAATTGTCTGCCAAGATCCCTGTGTATCCACTGAACCCGGGGAGCAATAGCCTCCGCCTCTCTGTTTCGCCAGGATGGAAGACATAACCGCCGCTAGGCGCGAAACGCCGTCGGCCACTGCCTGCCCGTGTCGTCCTCATACCCGCCCACCCAAGATCGGCCCCTTCGTTCCAGGCTCTTCCTCTTATTCGCCTATTTTGAGATATTTCCCGCGTTCAAAGTGAGGGGATAGTGTCTGTCTGCAGACATCGTTGCGGCGACTCCCAAAAAGAGCAGACGCTTTTTGAGCGCCATTGCGCGATGGTAAAAATTTGGAAATAGTCTCTTTCGATTATTTCTCTATTTTATTCATTGGTAGACGTCTATCTTGCACCTGTGGACGGACCCTTGAGGCCGACGTCCTCCTTCTTCACTTCCTTGCCGCGAACAGCGGTGAAACTAGAGTCATCGATATGTACACTTTCCCGACATTCGCGCAGAACATGCTTTTGCTGACAGGCCGTATCCTTCTCGCTTTGCTTTTTGTGCTTATGGGTTGGAGCAAGATAAACGACTTTAATGGCACTGTCGCATACATGCTCCACACAGGTGCCCCCTTTCCCCCTCTTGCGGCCTCGATCGCCATCATAACGGAGCTGGGGGTGGGACTGGCCATCGTCTTCGGCGTGCTAACGCGTCCGCTGGCCTTGATCCTCGCGGTTTACACGATCGCCACGGGACTGATCGGCCATAACTTCTGGACGATGGAGGGCATGGTTCGCTATGATAATATGCTGCATTTCTACAAGAACATCAGCATAGCCGGTGGGCTTTTGTCGCTCGCAGCGGCCGGGGCAGGCCTTTTCTCGGTCGATACATTGATCGAAAAATGGTTGAAGACCCGCTCATCTCATCAGCTTTGAAGAGCCCATCGGGCATAAAACAGCGACAGCATCGTTCCTAGTATCCACCCTCATTGAAGCGCGCCTCGTCGCGGTTCAATGAGGGTGGATACGATTTAAAAATGACGGATCGAGAATCCGTGATTCTCGATCCGAGGAGCGATGCTGTCTGTCTTTATGGCCGCATCAAACTTACCCAAAGAGGACGCCCGATTAGGCAGCCTCAAACGCGAGGGCAATCCCCTGCCCTCCCCCAATGCAGAGCGTCACGATTCCTCGCTTGAGGCCATCGCGTTTCATCGAGTGGAGAAGCCTGGTCGTCAGCACCGCGCCGGTCGCACCAATCGGGTGACCATGCGCGACGGCTCCCCCTTCGACATTGATAATATCCTGCGGCAAGCCAAGCTCTTTCGCGACGGCAAGCGGTACAGCCGCAAAGGCTTCATTGATTTCGATCCGCTCGATATCGGAAAGTTTCCAGCCAGCCCGCTCAAGCGCCTTGCGGACGGCTGGCACCGGGCCGAGCCCAAACAAGCCCGGCTCAACCGCCGCAACTCCAAACGCCACCAGATGCGCCATGGGCGTTACGCCTTTTGCTTCGGCGAAGGCGCGATCAGCCACGATCATCGCAGCCGCACCGCTGTTGAGCCCAGGCGCATTACCAGCGGTGATCGTCCCATCTTTGCGGAAGGCGGGCTTAAGCTTGGTCAGGATCTCGAGCGTCGTATCTGGGCGCGGCGCCTCGTCGGATTCGAAGCGCTCCGGCCCCTTCTTGCCTTTTACCTCCACCGCGACAATTTCGTCCTTGAAATGCCCCGCTTTTTGGGCCTCCGAAAAGCGCTGCTGCGAGCGAACGGCAAAACGGTCCTGTGATTCACGCGTAATCTGTAATTGCGTGACGAGATCTTCCGTATGCCAGCCGGAATGCTCACCCGAAAAGGCATCATTCAGCCCATCCGTCAGCATGGCGTCGAGGATTTCGGCGGGACCCATCCGATAGCCCCAGCGTCCCCCTTCCATCAGATAAGGCGCACGGTCCATATTCTCCATGCCTCCCGCCACAGCCGCATCGATCTCGCCTATCGCGATCTCCTGAGCGGCGGTGACAATGGCCTGGGCACCAGAACCACAGACACGATTCACCGTCATGGCGGGAACGGAGACCGGCGTACCACCGCCGATCGCGGCTTGACGGGCGGGATTCATCCTGTTGCCCGCCTGAATGACATTGCCCATTACAACAGAACCGATCTCGCTGGATTCGAGTCCTGCCCTCTTCAGGGTCTCACGCACCACAATGGCGCCAAGTTCGGTCGCGGGTGTGTTCTTGAGCGAGCCATTATAATTGCCGATCGCGGTCCGAACCGGACTGCACAGAACAATATCGCGCTGGGTCATGACAAGTCTCCTCCGTAAGCTCCAAAGACTTCGTTCTTGCCGACGGTCCCATCGGGTCACGCCAGCTCTTATGGGTCATTGTGGAGACGGCAGTGCACCTGCCCTGGAAACCCCTCGCATCGAGACTGCGCTCCGGTCCTCTCAACTCATGTCTTGGGCCCGCTGTTCCCGTCGAATGCCACGCACCGCCACAAGAACGGCACAGCCAGGATGAGAGCGTGTGGTGTTACGAACTCAAAGGCAGCAAAGCGAATCGGAGTCTCATCGCGGGAATGTCACGAGTGGTTAATTCTTTATTTATAACATTTTCGTGACTTTATCGCAGTCTGGCCTTCCAACGGATACCAGCGTGTCAGAAAGGATTCACGAATGATCTGGAGGCGATCCAGGATATTTCGATGCGCGACAGCCGCCATATTTTGAGCTTTTTATAAACAAAATGCCCAAAGTTAGCTCAAATCCTTCGCATTTCGGCACGTAATAAGTGCATCACAATGGCTTGATCTTATGCGAAGCTGTTCCTAAAGATACAGCGATATCAAGTCATATATTTATGTGAATGGGCCATCCGGGTCCACCTTGTCCCCACCCCAAACGCCGTACGACTCATGCGGCAGTTTGTCGGGCGTTCTCTATAAGTCACTGAATTCTCCAGCTCATTTTTGAGAACCCTTTGCCATGCCTCGCTCGAAGTCCGTCCAGAAAACCACCAGACAGAATCCGGTGATGTCCTTTTCGAGCCCTGGCTCCGTGATGATGCGTAAAAAACGCCGTCCTCTCACGGCCTTGACAGCTCTGGCGGCGCTCATGGCTCTGCCACGCCCGGTTGCAGCAGGGCCTGACGGTGGCTCGGTGGTCGCGGGACAGGCGACCATCTCGCAGGCGGGCAGTGTCACCAATATCACGCAAGGGTCGAACCGGGCGATCATCAATTGGAACAGCTTCTCCATCAATCAGCATGAGACGGTGAACTTCAACCAGCCTTCAAGCAGCGCCGCCATCCTGAACCGTGTCACCGGCAACGAACAGAGCGTCATCGCCGGCGCCCTCAATGCCAATGGCCAGGTGTTTCTGGTCAATCCGGCAGGTATTCTGTTTTCTTCCACCGCACAGGTGAATGTCGGTGGCATCGTCGCCTCGACGCTCGACATCGCCAACAAGGATTTCATGGCGGGGAAATATACGTTCTCCGGCACATCCCAAGCCTCGGTCATCAACCAGGGCCATATCCATGCCCATTCCGGCGGCTATGTCGCCTTGCTCGGCAAGACGGTTGAGAATGATGGGGTGATCTCGGCCAAAATGGGCACGGTGGCGCTAGCCTCGGGCGAAAAGATCACCCTCAATTTCAATGGCGATTCCTTGATTGATGTGACTATCGACAAGGGCACGCTCGACGCTTTGGTTGCCAATAAAAGGGCGATCAAGGCGGATGGCGGACGAGTGATCATGACCGCCAAGGCGGCCGATCAATTGCTCTCGGCGCAGGTCAACAACACGGGCATTATCCAGGCGCGCACGCTCTCCGACCTCACCGGTGGGCATGGCACGGCTTCCGGCACAAGCGGCTCGGTGCATGTCGGCACGATCAAGCTGCTGGCGCAGGGCGGGACCACGAAGGTGGCGGGCACGCTCGATGCCTCGGCCCCGAAGGGCGGCAAGGGCGGCTCAATCGAGACCTCCGGCGATAAGGTTCAGGTCGCATCCGACGCGCTCATCACCACCAAATCGGCCTCCGGCCAAAACGGCTCCTGGCTCATCGATCCGACCGATTTCACCATTGGTTACGGGAGCGATTCCCTGACGTCGAGCGGCATTGGCGCGACGACCTTGCAGAACATGCTGGCGAACACCAATGTGACCATTGTCACCTCGTCGGGCGGGTCGGGCAACGGCGATCTCACTGTCGCGGCGCCGGTCTCCTGGAGTTCGGGCAATTCACTGACGCTGGCCGCAATCAATAATCTCGACGTTAACGCCGCCGTCAGCTGGTCGGGCGGAGCCCTGACTCTCAACGCCGGCAAGAATGTCTATGTCAACGCCGCACTGACCGCGAGCGGAACCGCATCGCTCGCGGTCAATTATGGTCAAGCGATCAACGCAGACGGCTCGGTCTCCTCTACAGCGACCGTCGGCCAGAACGACTATGGCTCTCCCTATGGGCTTTACATGTCGCTCGGCGGCGGACAGGGGGCATTTCAGGGCAAGATCACGCTCGGCAGCGCCAATTCGGTGACGTTGAATGGCGCGGCCTATACGGTCGTCACCGACGCCGCCGGGCTGGCGGCGATCAAGAACGACCTCTCCGGCAAATATGTCCTCGGCACTGATATTTCAGGGCTGAACTGGACCGACGGCATTGGCGCGACGACGGCTTTCACCGGCGCGCTTAATGGTTTCGGCCATGTCATCGATTCCGCGACTTTCACAGGAACCGGTCTGTTCGGTACGATCGGCGCCGGCGGCCTGCTGGCCAATCTCGGCGTAACCAATTCCACCGTCAATTCGCCGGCGAGCGGAACCGTCGCCTCGGTCGGCCTCGTGGTCAATGTCAATGACGGGACTCTGGTCAATGTCTTTACCGACGCCAGCACGATCAACAATCGCGACAATGGTTCGGGAGTCGCCCCGTACCTGATTGCCGGCGGCCTGGTCGGAACCAACGCCGGGCTGATTGCTGACAGCTACGCCTCCACCATCGTCTCCGCGGGAGGGACCGCGGGCGGCTTCGTCGGCCTGAATCAGGCGACCGGAACCATTACTGACAGCTATGTCCGGAGCTCCGTGAACTGGGATACTAACGAAGTCTATGGCTCGGTCGTCAGCCCCGCCGTCGGCGTGGTGAATGCAGCGGGCGGTTTCGTCGGCGAGAATGATGGCGTGATCCGCACTTCGTGGGCGAGCAATGTCGTTCAGATCGCCGCATCGATGACCGGGGTCATGGCGGGCGGTTTCGTCGGCCTGAACAAGGGGACGATCGACCAGTCCTACAGCGACAACGGAACGTCGGACGCGGCCTTCAGCCATGGGCCCAATCTCGCGGGTTTCGTCGGGACCAATACCGCGACCGGCGTCATCACCAATTCTTATACCACCAGCCTTTATCAGTATGATGGGGCGGAGAATTGGTCGGCCGGCTTCGTCTATTCCAACGCCGGAAAGATCTCCAGCTCCTATGCGACTGGCTATCTCTTGAAATCCCTCACTACCGCCGGCTTTGCCGCGATCAATACCGGCGTGATCTCCAACGATTATTATTATGTCGCCACGAACCTCCCCGGAGCCAGCGTGTCCGACAGGTCGGGCGCGATCGCGCTGGATGCCTCGACAGCCACGCAATTTTCGAGCTATGCCGGCTTCGATTCATCGGTCTGGGCGCAATCCTCGTCCGGTTTCCCGGTCCTGTCCAACATTCTGATCCATCTCTCCGGCAGCGTCTCCTATAATTTCGCGCAGAGCGCAGCGAGCTTCGGCTTTTCGACCCCGGATTTCCAGGGCGGCGGCGGCTATGGCTACGGGTCTGATTATTTCAACGCCTCGGCCTCTGACGGCACTGCGATCTATAATGTCGCGCTCCACAACGGCTATGTTGACGCCGGCGCATGGACCGCGAGCAGCCTCCTGTCCTCCTCGGTCTATAAGAGATTTGACGGCGTGGCCACGGTCACGCCCGCCACACTGACCCTGTCCAGCGCCACCGGCAATGTCGTCTCCGGCAAAACCTATGACGGAACCACGACGGCGCAGATCAATAACGACCAGATCAACCTGGACGGCTTCGCTTCCGGCCAGTCCTTCACCCTTTCGCATCTCTCGGCGTCCTTCGCCGACCCCAATGCCGGAACCGGAAAGAAGGTGATCCTGAACTATGTCATCACCGCAGCCGCCGGAACCAATCCCAATAATTACATCATCAACGATATTACTGCCACGATCACGCCAAAGAGCGTGATCGTGGCAGGCGTCGAAACGACCAGCCGGTCCTATAATGGGGAGACGGGGACCACTGTACTCAATTCCACTTTGTCCGGCGTCATCCCCGGCGACAACGTCTCGATCGCCAATGGCTACTCGGCCAATTTCACCGACGCCAATGCCGGCACCGACAAGAGCGTCGTTCTTTCCAATCTGTCGCTCACCGGCGCCAGCGCCGGCAATTACGCCATCGCCTCGAGCGTGACTCTGCCGACGACAGCGGCGATAACGCCCCTGGCGATCACTTTGCTCGGCGTGAAACCAGCCGATGGTTCGACCAGCGTTTCCGGCGCCAATCTCGTCGCCGCCAATGCAGTCGGCGGCGATCAGGTGGTTTTCAACGGCTCGGTGACGCTCGCCAGCGCGAGCGCCGGCCTGCAACCCATCGTCAGCCTCGGCAATCTGACGCAAAACAACCCCAATTATACTTTGGTCGGAGCGGTCGGCACGGTCACTGTCAGCAATCAAAGCCTGATTCCCGCCCATACCGACCCCGCAACGGGGATCATTTCCACTTCCGGAACGGCGACGATTTCCACTGTGGGAACGGTGACGACGATCAACCAGTCCACGGAGAAGGCGATCATCGATTGGCTGCGCTTCTCGCTGGGCGCCGGCGAAAGCCTGAAATTCGACCAGCCGTCGTCGAGCTCGATCACGCTCAATCGGGTCATCAGTCAGGAAGCCAGCGTGATCGCCGGTTCGCTGTCCGCCAATGGCCGCGTCTTCATCCTCAATCCCAATGGCATTCTGTTTTCGGCCGGGTCGAGCGTCAATGTCGGCGCCCTGGTCGCCTCGACACAGACCATGGCGGACCAGGATTTCCTGAATGGCAATTATCTGTTCCAGGTTTCCAATACCACAGCCTCGGTGGTCGCCAACGGCGACATCGTGATCGCCGACGGTGGATTCCTTGCGCTGCTGAGCCAAAATGGCGTGACGAGCTCGGGCAGCGTGGCCGCCCACAACGGGACCGCCATTCTCGCGGCCACGCAAAGCCTGACCTTGACCCTCAATGACAATGACAATGGTCTTGCAGGCTTTGCTTTGGGCAATTTGACCGGAACGACGACGGCGGGCGGCGCGATCGATCTCGCTTCGGCCGCCGGAACCGGAGGCCGGCTTGAGACCGCCGGCCTCACGGTTTCCGCCAAGGGTTTGGCGCTGACCGGCGCCGGCGGGGGTTGGACATGGTCTCAGCCGAGCATCGTGGTCGGCACGGGCGGTGTCGACGCCGGTCTGGTGAATGCCCAGCTCGCGACAGGTAATTTCGTCCTGGAGGCGGTTTCCGGCAATCTCACGGTCAATTCGGCTTTGTCGTGGATCGCCGACCACAGCCTGACCCTGTCGGCGACCAAGGATATCACGATCAACGCGCCGGTGAGCTGGTCCGCCAATACGCTCACGATCAATGCCGGGGCCAATATTTACGTCAATGCGGTCATGACGGCGAGCGGGACAGCCAGTTTCGCCGGGATCTATGGCAACGCGACCAATGCCGACGGCAATCCGAACGGGCTTTACATGAGCTTTGGCGTCGATGCCACCGGCCTCGGTAATGGAACGTTCTCCGGCCGCCTCGATTTCAACAGCACCGGCACTCTGTCGCTGAACAACCAGATCTATACCCTGATCAAAGATTGGAGCCAGCTCACGGCGATCAGCGGCAATTATGGCTATTACGCTTTAGCCAACAATCTGACCGCCCCGGCAGGGACCTTAAGCGCAGCCCCGGTTCAGGATTTAACCAGCCCGATGTTCGACGGTCTGGGCCACACCATCGATAAACTGACCATCGTTGACGCGACCGGCCAGGGCTACAACGGCCTGTTCGGTACGATCGATTACAATACGACCGTCCGCAATATCGGCCTGACGGGGGTTTCGATCACCGACAATGGCGGCTACGCGGACGGCGCGCTGGCCGGGCTCAGCAATCCCGGCAGTTTCGTCAGCCATGTCTTCGCGACCGGCACGATCGACGGCGGGAACCGGACCGGCGGACTGATCGGCTGGAATTTCAGCCCGATCTATGATTCTTACGCCTCGGTCACGGTGTCGGCGGCCAATTCCTATTACATTGGCGGGTTGGTCGGCTTTAATTCGGGTGGCACCATTGTGCGCTCCTACGCGACCCGCGACGTCACCGGGCTCCAGATCGTCGGCGGTTTGATCGGCCTGAACATTAATGGCGCCAGCGTCAGCTATTCCTTCGCCACCGGCAATGTGGCCGGAACCGGCGGCCACAATACATGGGGCAACATCGGCGGCCTGGTCGGCGAGAACGATGATGGCGCGCTCGACCACGATCATGCGACAGGCAATGTGCAGGGCAATGGCGGCGTCGGCGGGCTTGCCGGTTCCAGCGGCGGGCCGATCTCCTATTCCTACGCCACCGGCGAGGTCAAGGCCAATGACAATACCGGCCGCGATATCGGCGGTCTGGTCGGCAGAGGGGGCGATATTTCCTATTCCTACGCCACCGGCAATGTGACGGGCGGCTATAATGTCGGCGGCCTCGCCGGCTCCGCCGGCGCCATCTCCTATTCCTACGCGACCGGCACTGTGACCGGCAATGGCGAGCCGGGCGTTTTTCCGGCTTCCGGGGTGCTCGGCGATATCATAGTCTCGGCCAACGCTGTCGGCGGCCTGGCGGGCGCGGCCGGCTCGATCAGCTATTCCTATGCGACCGGCACTGTCACCGCGATCGGCGACGGCGTCGGCGGATTGGCCGGCGTGGCCGGAACCATCACCAATTCCTATGAAACTGGCAATGTGTCGGGCCGCTACAACGTCGGCGGCCTGGTCGGCATCTCCAATGGGGACATCACCAATTCCTATGAAACCGGCAATGTCACCGGCCTCGACGGTGTCGGCGGCATCGCCGGCGGCGCGGCCGTCGGGATATTCAACGGCCTGACCGTCTATGGCAACGTCAGCGGACGCAGTTTTGTCGGCGGCATCGTCGGCGAAATCATGAGCGACGTGCAGCAAACGGATCCAAACGTCATTCCCCCCGCCTCTCTGACCATCGAAAATTCGGTGGTCTATGGCAATGTGACGGCCAGCGGCGATTATGCCGGCAGCCTGGTCGGATTTATCATGATCGCGACCCAGAAGGGTTATAAGACGGTGGTCGATATTACCAATAACACCACCCACGGAACGCTGACCTGCGTGGGGGGCCTCGGCTCAGGAAGCCATTGTGGTGGCGACGTCGGCTATTCCGTCAACAATTTCGGCACGGTTTCCGGAAATAACTACATTCCACCCTTGCCCCCGACCCCGCCCCCGCCCCCGCCCCCGAACGGGTCCGGGACGGGAAATCCCTCCGGCAGCAACACAGGGACAAACACCAGCGCCACCAATACCAATACCAATACCAATACAGGCACGAATACAAACACGGGCACGAATACAAACACGGGCACGAATACAAACACGGGCACCGGCACCGGAAACAATACATCCGGGCAGACGGCCACGGGCACGTCCTCCACATCGCGGGCGCAATTGGCGCCCGGGGCGGCGCAGGCTTTGTCCTCGATGGGTTCGATCACCACCACCAATACGACGCTCTCGGCGACGCAACTTCCGTCGCCCGATCTGGCAGCGGCGGGTAAGTCGGGGGTTCTCGCCGAGGCGCCTAAAATCCAGGACAATATCCAGGTCGAAGCGCCCCCAGTGGTAACGCCCCCGCCGCAGGTGGTCGAGCAACACCGGAAGCCCGCCCCGCAAACGTCGAGCCATGCAGGCCATCAAGGCCGGGGCGATGGGGGCAGCTACGGCGCATCGATCCGCTCGATCGAAGTCGATGGTCAGCGCTTCGACCTGAGCGGTGGCGGCAAGGTCAAGCCAGCACCCTGAGCTCGACTCGTGAACGCGGCGGTCTTCTCCCCGGCCACCGCGTGGCCCTCCCATAACAACCATGCCCCAGAACGGGGTCCCAAAGGTTCCTCCCATGCGTCTTTCTCTCGGCCGTTTCCATGGCCAGTCCGCTTTTGCCGCATCGCTGCTGAACTGCGCCGCTGTTCTTCCCGCTTTCTCTCCGGCTCTGGCGCAGACGGCAGGGCAGCCAAGCCCAGCGCGGGTGCTGGTGGAATTGCCTTACAATATCGGTGATGCGGTGCGGCAGGCCAATGCGGCGTACCAGCCACCGCTCGCCCAACTCCCCGCGGTGCCAGTGCTGCCGCAGCTCGTCGAGCCACAACTCACGCTGCCCAGCAACGAGAAGCTGATGATCCGGCACATCGAGGTCGACGGGGCGGACGCGGCGAGCCAGGAGGAAGTCCGAGCGCTGCTGGCCCCCTACGAGGGGCGGTGGCTGACCTTGAGTGAGATCTATGAGGCAGCCGACAAGATCACCACGCTCTACCGCGAGCGCGGCTTCCTCGTCGCCAAAGCCTATGTGCCGGCCCAGGACGCCCGCAAAGGCACCTTGCGCATCAAGCTGGTGGCCGGCCGTTTCGGCCAGGTGAGCGTGAAGGATGAGTCGCTGGTGCGCGAGGATTTCCTGAAGGATGTCATCGACACGGCTCTTGCGGATGATCCGCAGATCCATAAGGCCGCGCTGGAACGGGCCATGCTGCTCGTCTCCGATCTTCCGGGCGCCGGCATGCCGCGCGTCGCCATCGCACCGGGCCAGCAGCCGGAGACGTCCGACTTCGTATTTTCGGTGCCGCAGGGCAAGAGTGTCGACGGTTACCTTCTCGGCGACAATGGCGGCTCGCGCTATACCGGCCGCGACCGGCTGAGCGGCGGACTCAACATCAATTCGCCGCTCGGCTTCGGCGATCGCCTGTCGCTCTTCGGTGTCATCTCGCAAACGAAGGGCCTGCTCAACGGGCGCGCGGCCTATTCCTTTCCCATCGGTTATGACGGGCTGCGCGGCGAGATCGGCGCCTACAAGACCACCTATGTGCTGGGTGGTATCTATAGCGGGCTCGATGCGACGGGCGACGCCAGCGCCATTTATGCCACGCTCAATTATGCGATCCTGCGCTCGCGCGAGGAGAGCCTCTATGTGTCGGGCATCTTCACCCACAAGAGCCTCGACGACAGAGTGTTCGGCATCTCGACGGCGAGCCGGGAGATCAATCTCGGCACTATCAATCTCACCAACGATACATTTGGTGTGATCAACGGCATGCCTTTGTCGACCAGCGTATCGCTGTCCTATACGGCGGGCTATGTCAATTTCGCCGATCCGGAGCAGCTGCTTGCCAACGAGCAGACGATCCGCACGGCCGGTCATTACGACCGTCTGAACCTTTATGCGAACGCCAATCTCGGGCTTTCGGAGAATTTATCGTTCCTCATGCTGCTCCGCGGCCAGAAGGCCCTGAGCGGTAGCCTCGACACCAGCGAACAGATGACGCTCTCAGGCTTTTGGGGTGTGCGCTCCTACGATGAAGGCCTTTCCGCCGATAGCGGCTATCTGGTGATGCCGGAATTCCGTCTCGCTCTGCCGGCGCTGCCGCAATATCAGCATTCTCTTGGCTTTTTCACCGATGTGGCGGGCGGCTGGCTGGAGAATGCCACCTATTCGACGGTGCAGCGGCGTTTCACCCAGATCAATGACATTGGGCTTGGCTATTACATGACCTATGAATATATGCCGGGCCGGTTTCTGACTGGCAAGGGTCTGCTGGCGCATACCTATGGTTCGAACGGCGGCCTCACCAGCTACGACCGCGAGACCAAGGGGCTCGTCCAGATCGGCATTACTTTCTAAGTTCGGTTCATCTCATTCAGTTCCTTCAACCTGAATTTCCAAGGAAAATATTGCGATGCAAATGGATTGGCTCTCATCGGCGATCGACTACGGTATTCTGGGGCTGCTTGGCTGCATGAGCGTGGTCGTGGTCGCCATCGCTTTGGAGCGCATATTCTTCTTCCGCTCGATCGAACTGGCCGGTTTCAAGAATATCAAGGCGCTTGAACTGGCGTTGACGAAAAGACTTATTGTCGTCGCCTCTGTGGCCAGCAATGCCCCCTATATCGGCCTGCTTGGCACCGTGCTCGGCATCATGTTGACATTCTATAATATGAACCTCGAAGCGAATGCGGATGCGGGCAAGATCATGGTCGGCCTGGCGCTCGCTCTGAAGGCAACAGCCGTGGGCCTGATCGTCGCTCTTGTATCCGTGGTTGCTTATAACGGTCTCGTGCGCAAGGCGAAGGTCTTGATGCTCCAATGGGAGATCGCCAATGGATGAGAAGCCGTTCGAAACCATGAACGTCATTCCCTTTGTGGATATCATGCTGGTGCTGCTGGCAATGGTTCTGACGACCGCGAGTTTTATCGCGACGGGACGGATTCCGATCAATTTGCCGCAAGCCTCGAAAGCACCCGTCGAGAAGCATAATGACAAGATCATCGAACTGGCGGCGAACGGGGACACCTATTTCGATGGCAAGCCGGTCTCGAAGGATGAGATCAAAAGCCAATTGGGGGGCATGCCGCCAGATACGTCTTTCCTGATCCGCGCCGACCGTAATGTCACCTTTCAGAATTTCATCGATGTAGCCGATCTTCTCAAACGATTGAATTTCAACAAGGTCGCCGTGCAGACCGAGAGCGTTTCCAGGTAGCGCCATGTCTCAGGGAAAATCCTTCGGGAGAACAACCAAATTTACCCTCTATCATGGCTTTGCGCTTTCGCTGGGCCTGCACGCAGCGCTGGCCATACCGTTTGGCTTGCACGCCCTTGAGCATCCTCCCGAGGAGGAGGATATCCCGCCCCTCGTCGTCGAGCTGCAAGGCCTGGTGTCCACAAACCAATCCAACGAAAAGCTGCTTCAAGAGACAAAGGGGGAAGCGAAACAGGCTGATGCGGCCTCGGCCGCGCAGCCAGAAGCGAAGCCAATGCAGGACGATGGCCCGCAACCAGAGACGGATCAGCCGACGCAGTTGAAGGCGTCGGAACAGGACAAAACCGAAAAGAAGGACCCTGAGAAGGAAAAAGTGCCCGAGGTCGCGGAGACCTCTGCGCCGAGTCCGGCCCATACAGCCTCGAATTCAAGCAGCGCAGGAACGAACAACACCAAGGGCACCGAGGAACAGCAAAAGGCGCAAACGATCAGGAATGAACGTGAAGCGGAACTGAACCGCCTCAAGGAGTATATCAAATCGCTGACGAAGAAGGTGCAGACCAACCTCGCTTATCCCGACCAAGCACGTCAAAGCGGTCTGCAGGGGACGCCGACAGTCTCTTTCACAGTTTTGCCAAGCGGACAGATTCGCATGGAATCCCTGCGGATTGTCGCCAGTAGCGGTAAGCCGGAATTGGATCAGGCCGCGGTGAAAACCGTCCGCGCGAGTGTGCCCTTCAACCCACCGCCCAAGGAAATGACCGTGGCGATTGCTGTGTCTTTCGGTCGTAAACACTAGAACACGACCCGAACCGGGTCTCTTTTGGATTAAATCAAGGATTTGGAGATGCTCCGTAAAACACTTCTGTCGATGATCCCTGTCTTGTCATTGACGACGCCCGTCTTCGCCGTGGATGATGACATTGTGGGCCGTGCTGGCGGAATGGATGTCTCCATGAAAGAGATCCGTGCACGTATCGATCTTTTGCCGGAGACCGACCGGGCCACGCTCACCAAGGATCCGGCTCAATTGACGCAATTCGTGCGCGGTTATCTCGCTGATCGTGTGCTGCTAAGGGAAGCGCATGACACAGGTTTTGATCAGAAGACCCCGATCAAAGCCCGTCTCGACCAGGCGCATGACGCTTTGCTGATGGAACTCTATCTGCAATCTGTGACGCATGTCCCCGACACTTATCCGACCGAGGCCGAAGTTCGCGCGGCCTATGACGCCAATAAAAGCGCTCTCATCGCGCCACGCCGCTATCAGTTAGCGCAGATCTTCATCGCCGCTCCCAAAATTGACCAGACCAAGGACGATAAGACGAAGGACGAGAAAACCAGCGCGCGTCTCGACGAACTCATGAAAAAACTGCAGGGGAAAAGCGGCGATTTCGAAGTGTTGGCAAGGGAATATTCCGATGCCAAGGCAGAAGCCGCCAAAGGTGGCGAGATCGGCTGGCTGGCGGAACCTTCGTTGATGCCAGAGATTCGGCAGGCGGTTTCAGGGCTCACGAAAGGAGCGACAACCGCGCCAATCCGGCTCAACGACGGCTGGCACATCCTGCATATCCTCGACATCCGGGAAGCCGGCAGCGAGCCTCTGCCGTTCACCGAAGTCAAAGGCCCCCTCGCCGAACAGATGCGACGCCAACGTCTGACCAACGAGCGCCAAACCTATCTCACCCATCTCCTCAAGCAGAAAGTCCCTGTCGTCAATGAACTGGCGCTCACGAAACTCGCGCCGACACTGAAATGAAGGCTACCCATTAAAACCACTGAAGAAGCCACCTTCAGTGTCACGATATCACCAGCCGCGACCACTGAACCGTTACTACCGGCCGCGGCGACATATAATTGCTTTTCAGAATGTAGTCATTCGAGGACGCTCTGCGTGCGTTTCTGTATGCAAATGACTCAGTCGAACCGCTCTCATTTACAAAATAAGTTTTAATTCAAATTTACTTGAAGCCGGCAGCAAGCTATAATCTCATCAATATAAGTTTTAACTCATCAGCATGGTGTCTCCCAAAGCTCCTGCTGTGGCTGACGAGCCAGCATCTTGGTTCCTCAGTCGACCATGATGGTGTGCTTTCATAGGATTACGATTACTCCGAGCCAAACATCATTTTGCGTCGACGGCTCTGCCGGCCGCCGACTGTTTCACTGATGGCCTACCGCATCCTACAAGGAAGCGGTTTCGGCACTGTTCTTTTCAAGAATAGAAATCGCCTGCTCACCTTTCCTGCCACAGCTTCTCTTCACACGTTGCTTTAGCACCACGCTCATTTTCCGCCTGGGATCGCGAAATGGCCGAGAATCTTAATTCACTCCTGCACTCACACCCTTCTCGATTCGGCGTGGGGCCTCAACAGCAAATCTTGCTGCAAGCAATGACTCCCCCCATCCAGATCCGTCGCGGTCGTAAACATCATGCAAAAGGTGTCGAATACGCTCGCGAAAACCGATGGAGACAAGCCCTCCATGAATTCGAAGAGGCAGCGCGCCGAGCACCACATGAACCGAATTTTCATTATTCGCACGGGGTCGCATTATGTCACTTCAACCGGTTTGCCGAAGCCATCAAAGCCTTTGAGCGTGAGCTTGCAGTCATACCTGAGCATGGATCAGCGCTGACTGAATTGGGTGCCTGTTTTGCACGAATAGGTCGCACCCGGGAAGGCATTTCCTATCTACGGAAAGGCCTCAAACTGATGCCTTATCTGCCACAGGCTCAATTTAATCTCGGACTCGCTCTGCTGACCGAAAGCCGCCGCCAAGAGGCGATCGAGGCATGTGACCGGGCGATCGAACTTGATGCGAACTATGCGGATGTCTATCGGCTGCGCGGCCTAGCCTATGCGATGAGTGATGAGGACGAGAAGTCCTTTCATGACCTGCGTATAGCGGCCGTTCTCGACAACAAAAATTACGACATTCTAGTAAAACTCGGCACGCAGAATAGCGAAAAATCGAATCTGCCACAAGCGAGTCGCCTCCTTGAAGTGGCAGCGAAAGTCGCTCCGAAAATGGCTCTGGCGCAATATGCCTGGGGCCACTTTCTCATCGGTCATCGTATGTACGAACTTGGATTAAGTTTCGTCGACCGTGCTATCGAATTAGATCCGTTGCAATGGGCACCGTATCTTGCACGCGCCTTGGGCTTTCTGGGGCAAGGCCGTATCGAAGAGGCAATGGGATGCTATCGCCGAGCAAGCGAGATAGCACCCGACAATATAGACGTTGCAGGTGCGCCACTTTTTACTTTGCAGCATAAGCCGGGGGTTACAGAGGCGGATTTGTTGCAGGCCCATAAAAAATGGGGAAAACTGGCTCAGCCTCACGCGTCGAAAGATAGACTGTCTTTTACGAACAATCCCGACCCACAACGGAAACCACGGATAGGGCTGGTGTCAGGCGACATGCATCGCCATGCCGTGGCCTTCTTGACCCTACGGGCATTCGAGCAACTCGCGACGCTAGGCTATGAGATTTTTTGTTATAAGACGGACCCAAAGCGCCGTGACGACGATTTCAGCGAGCGATATAAAGCCTTTGCGAAATCCTGGCATGATATATCCGAGCTCAATGATACCGAACTTGCCGAGTTGATTGCCGAGCAAGAAATCGACATACTTTTCGACCTCGCTGGGCACACAAGCGGAAACCGCCTCTCCTTATTCGCCATGCGTGCGGCGCCCATCCAGTTGACCTGGGCCGGCTATGTCGGCACGGTTGGGCTCGATACTTACGATGGCATTATTGCCGACCCGGTTGAAATTCCGCTTGAGCATGATTCGTTCTATCTGGAACCGGTCATCCGTTTACCTGATTGCTATGTTTGCTATCATCCACCGACTCAAGAGGTTGATGTCGGTCCGCTCCCCTATACTAAGACAGGAACTTTCACGTTCAGCTGTTTCAACCGCCCCGCGAAACTCAATAGTGAAGTGGCTCGGGCTTGGTCCAAGATCCTGGAACAAGTGCCAAACGCACGTATTCTGATGGTCTATGGCGGTTTGGGCGAGGCGAGCACACAGGAAGCCATCTATAAAGTCCTTGAAAGCGGGGGGCTTGCACGTGAACGCGTGGAACTTGTTGGCGAAACCAATCAATTGAAACTTCTTGAGGCTTATGCCGAGAGAGTTGATCTCGCGCTTGATCCCTTCCCCTATTCAGGAGGGGTCACGACACTCGAAGCCATGTGGATGGGTGTCCCGACGATTACATGCGTCGGCGATACTTTTGCTGGACGTCATTCCGCGTCACATCTGACCGCGGCAGGGCTTGCGGATTTCTGCACCCCTACCGTGGAAGCCTATATTAATTTGGCCGTGGAATGGACCAAACGGCCACACGAACTGGCCGCCTTGCGCGCCAGCCTGCGCGATAAAGTCGCTGCATCGCCCTTAAATAATCATGTTCTCTTTGGTCATCATCTTGATGAAGCATTAACACAACTATGGAGAGAATGGTGCATGGTGCGCATTGCGAAATCAGATCTTGAAATCTGATTTCGCAATGGCCGGACCGTAAAATAATCGCGGCGTAAACGTCATTATAAAGCGCCGAAAATTAGTACAAAATGTGGCAACAGGCTGGCAAAAGCGATTGACTTTGTCACTTTCAATGATACATATAGATACAGCTTAACTTGATATAGGGCATCCGCTATCCAATTTCGGCATTGACGTGTTCTCTCAGAGCATAGCCCGATCAAAGATGACATTCTTTGATCGAAAAGAAGATGCTTAAACTTATGAACCTGAAGCAATTTCAGCCGATCGAATGATTTCATTCAATCGGAAAATATTACAGATTCAAGGCGCTTTCATCGCTCCCAAAAAATTTCTGATTGATGACTACTCCTGAATACAGAACGAGAGTCATGAGCTGGAACGACATCTCGCTCGGTCGCTTGTTTTCAAGGTGACACATACGGGTAACACTCCTTTTTATATCGGTATGTTAGCGATAAAAATCGCCCTCCCCATTGCACGAATGGACCGAAGACGATTCCAGTTGAGCCATTGTTTAAAGCGTTCGGCCAGCGAGCAAAGTATTCGCCGTTTCACCCGAAATCCGCCGCCCATAAATAGAGAAATTTCGTGGTGAATTTTCCAACTTGCGGCTTGCGGGCGGCGGGCTGCGATCATTAATCCAAGTATTCGTAAAGGAAGGACTATGTTCAATAGAAACATGAAGCATTTGGTGCCTGCCGCCGCTTCGGCGGCCATGTTACTATCTGCCGGGGTCGAAGCGAATGCGACGACAACGATCAATCTCGCTGTAGCTTCGAATTTCTACGGGACGACCAGCGGCTTCCCAACAACGAGCCCAATCGGCAATATTATTTCCGCCTTTGTTCTCGCCAATCCTTCCTATAGCGTTGTCGTGGTTCAGAACGGATCTTCTGCTTCGCTCGAGACCCAAATCACGAGCAGCGGCAATAGCCTGAACGTCGATCTCTTTCTATCGGCCGATACAACAAGACCATTCGATCTCTACAATAACTACAATGCCGATGTCGAAGGTATCCCATTTACTTACGCCATCGGCACTCTCGCATTCTGGAGCAATACCAGTACCGTTAATGCCGCGAATGGCTATTCCACAGGCGGCTTCACCAGCGTAGCAGTCGCCGACCCGACAAAAGCGCCCTATGGCGAAGCGACGTTGGAATATCTGGAGAATCAATTCGGCTCAACGACATTTCCTGCGACCTTCGTCACCTATACGAATATTGATGCGGTTTACAGCGCGGTCAGCACGGGGGCAAAGCCCGTCGGGTTTATCGCCGCATCAGCGATTTGCACCGGAACGACCGCTGGATCCGTTGGATATTTTCCAAATGGCGCGCCGAAGACCGGGCAATCGGCTCGAATATATCCGGCCATCGAGTTTTCGGCTGGTTATAATGGCACATCTTCAAGTCAGGGCAGCGTCAAGACTAACTACACCGCGATCCTTCAGTCCGCCATCAGGGTAAACCGATCTTCTACTGGGGGAGGTAGTGCTCCTACATACCGAGATCCAGGAACGGAGGCCGCGCTAAATACCTTCGTCAGTTATCTAACATCCACATCCGTCGCGGGTACTCTAGCAAAATACTGTTATACGGCACCCTAAAGAATATTGCGGGGCTGCATCGTTCGCGGTGCAGCCCTTTCGCGCATCTCATCATGTCTACGCTGCCACTCATGCCTGTGTGACAGCGTAGACATTTTTGCGTTCAACTCAACAATATGAAATGATCTCGAGCTCGGGAAATGAACGGGCGATTGTCGTGTCCTTTGAGCATGAGTAAACGCGCGCTGCTCGGCGCCGACTTCGAAATTTAATCAAGAATCCACGATGCACCTTGCTTTGCCGCTCACATTGTGGACTTTTGCGACCGAGGATGACTTCATCGGGTGAACCAAGTGAACGGACATTTCCTGACGCGCTATCCGCGTCAGTCTCTGTCTTCCCTCTTAGACGGACCGGGCAGTGCTCGCCAAGGAACTGGCGCAGCACAGGCGGTTCTTGCATGGCTATCTCGGCGATCGACGCTGATGACCCTGTTGTTTGCTCTTTCGACGATTCTTGCAGGCTGTAATGGAATTACTGGACCGGAAGTGGCTAGTCAGGTCAAACCGATGAATGGCTTTGGCGGGCAGGATCTGGCTGCGCGTTCCAGCACGAATGGAAACGATACCTTTGGCGCTTCGCCGCTCCCCGCGGCTCCGGGACCCATCATTTCTCGCGGAGGAATCGCTGGCGCTGCCCAAGCCAATGCGAGCGATTTCGCGGAAAACGGCGCGAGCGCGGTTACGGGTAATGTCACGCTGACGCCTGTGGAGAGCGCGGGCGATTATCAGTTGAATTTCGAAAATGCCGAGGCCACAGCCGTCATCAAGACCGTGCTGGGCGATGTCCTGCAGGTCAATTATGTCATCGATCCGCGCGTGAATGGGCAGATCAGCTTGACCTCATCCCGGCCGGTTCCACGCAAATCCCTGATTAGACTGTTGGAATCGGCCTTGAGCGGGATCAATGCCGTCATCCTCAAGCAAAACGGCCTTTACCGGGTCGTGCCGGCCGGCGACGCCACCACGATTCAGAATGTCCACTACCATGAAGCGGGCGAAGGCTTTGGCGTGACGGTCATCGGCATGAAGAATGTCCCCGTCGCGCTGGCCGGACGCGTTCTCGAAGGATTGGGGAGCCGTGGCGGCTCGGTCCGGATGGAGGCCGATTCCAATCTTCTGATCTTTCAGGGAACGGCCTCAGAGCGGCAGGCCGCGCTCGATGCGGCCTCCATGGTCGATGTCGATTGGCTCAAAACTCGATCCGTCGCCATTCTGCCTCTCACCAATTCGGCGCCGGACACGGTCATTGCCGAAGTCCATCGTATCCTTGGCACTGGCGAAGGCGGTTTGAGCAAGGATATTGTCCAGATGCAGCCGATCAACCGGCTGAACGCGGTGCTGGCCGTTTCGCGAAACCATGCCGCCATCGATAAAGTGACACGGTGGGTTTCCAAGCTGGACAAGGCGGATTACGCCGCCCTCGGCGTCAACGTGTACAAGCTGCAATATGCCAATGCCAAAAACGTCGCGGCCATGCTGAACCAGATCTATGGCGGCAGCGGCGGCCAAACCGGCCAGGATCAGGATAAGAATGTGCTTCAGCCGGGTGACTCATCCAGCTCAAGTATGCAGGCAGGCTTCAGCAAGAGCGGGAGTGGTTCCAGCCAGGAACCAAGCAGTCAATCAAGCAATCAAAGTGGAAGCGGCCGAGTCACAGCAGGATCCCTGTTCGCGAACGCAGGATTGAGATCCAGCTCGGCCAACTCGAATCCTTACGGAAGCCTCAGCCCTGCAACAGCTGCGCAGACCTCTGGCACACGCACTGATAATACGAGTTCGCAAGCGCCCGATGACCGTCAAAGCAAGGTTATACGCATTACGCCCGATATCTCGACTAATTCGCTGCTGATCCACGCTAATCGGCTCGATTATCGATTGATAGAACGCACCATTCACGCCATGGACCGGCCACCGGTCCAGGTCGAGATCGAAGTGACCGTCGCCGAAGTCACCCTGACGGATGCGCTCAATTACGGCGTACAAGCCTATCTCAACAGTTCCGCCGGCTCGTTGCAGATGCTTGGAAGCGCCGGTATTTCCAATGCCAGCATTCCCCTGGTCACGCCCCATCCGGCGGTGAACCTGATGATCGGTCAGATCGCCAATCCGCGTGTGGTGATCAATGCTTTGTCGAATATCACGGATGTCAAGGTTCTCTCGACACCTTCGCTCGTCGTGCTCGACCGGCAGCCCGCCGTGCTCCAGGTCGGTAATCAGGTGCCCATCCTCAGTCAGCAGGCGACCTCGACACAAACGGCGAACCCGGCGATCGTCAACAGCGTCAATTACAAGGATACCGGCATTATCCTGAATGTGCTGCCGCGTGTGAATGCCAATGGCGTGGTGGCGCTGGATATCGAGCAGCAAATCAGCGCGGTGACAAACCCCGACCCGACGAATTTGACACCGACGATTTCGCAACGGCGGGTTCGCAGCACCATTGCCATTCCCAATGGTCAGACGGTTCTGCTCGCCGGGCTGATCCAGGAAACAACCAATGGAACCCGGTCCGGCCTCCCCATCATCAGCAAGATCCGTTTCCTGAACGATCTCGTCACCAATCATAATTCATCTGACAGCCGCACCGAATTGATCATGTTCATCAAGCCTCAGATCCTCCGCAATGGTTTCGACTCGCAGCAGGTTTCCGAGGAATTTCGTGAGCGCTTGCAGATGATGCGCAGTCACCCGTGAGGCATGTCAAATCGCTAGGCCGCAGTGGCGATTTAGCTATTCGAGTCAGGTGGCGATAGCAGCGAGTTTGACGAACCCTCCACTCGCCACTCCATCAGGCTTTGCTTGATGGAGCCTCTGGCTCCTTCCGCCCATGAAGTTGGCGACAGCGATCCTACCGGTGGGATGGTCGGCGTTCTATCCCTTGTCGGCCATGGTGTCGCCAGCTTCGATGCCGTCGCTCAGGTTATGGGCAAAGGCGATGTCGTTGCGCTGGCCAGGAAAGCTGATCAGGCGAACTGGCGGGCCAGGGGTCTGGGCCCTGGGCATCCGCCCCCTTTTACAAATTGATGTTCTAGCCGGGGGCAGCACCTTGAGTCTGGACTTGCAATATATAAAGCGATTGGCTTGCAGTCATGAAGAGATGATTTCTCTTTGGCCCTCCAAAGGCTACATTGGCACAAACCTCCGGAAGGCGTAGGCGACCTATCAACTTACCAGATGGATTGAAGACTAAAACGCCTGAATAACCGAGCGGTCCGTTTGATGAACACCAAAGATTACCAAAAATATCTGCCCGTAATCCGTCCGGTCCGCAATGTACCCCATCAACGACCATGTCCGTGAACAAACGCATATTACGTGGCCGGTCACCTTGCACATCAAATGCATATATAACGCCTTTGCCACCGGGGCCATTATCGCTTGGTGCTTTTGCAGTGCTTACGACATAAAGTGTCTTGTAATCCGGCGAGAAGCAAAGGCCATTGGGATCTGGCACTTGGCTCTCCTGAATAACCGCATCGAGATGGCCATCTGGTGAGAGTCGATAGACATTGCTCGGCAATTCCCGCTTTTGTCCTCCGATCAGATCGCTATTCTCAGCCCCGAGGCGCGGATTGAAAAATCCCTGCGGATTAGCGGGGCCTCTGGCCATGTCTGGGTGACCTTCGGAAAGCGTCATGCCATAGGCGGGATCCGTAAACCACAGGCTGCCATCAGGATGAGGGACAATATCATTTGGAGAATTCAAAGATTTGCCTTCAAATTGAGAGGATAGCACAGTCATGCTGCCATCATGTTCCCATCGCACCAACCGTCGAAAAAAATCCTGAGTGGATATTTGCCGTCCTTGAAAATCAAAAGTATTACCGTTGCTATTATGCGAAGGCTGCCGATACGGAATGACCTGATTAGTCTCCCAAATATAACGATATTGTATATCAGCTTGTACATCACTGAAGACGAGATAATGACCTTGGCTTGACCACGCTGGTCCTTCCAACCAACGACCACCCGTCCAGACGCGGCGGATTGCTGTAATTCCCAAGAGCAGGTCGTTGAAAGATGGATCGAGAACAAGGATATCAGGGTCGGGATAGGGAGAAGGAGGTGCGGTTGGTCCCCATTGCCGTGGGGGTTGAGTAATCACGCTTGGAGGTGTTCCGAACTTGGCGTCATTCTGTGTCTTGCCAAGGCCTGGAAAGGCCATCGCACCCGCCAAGCCAAAAGTTGAACGCATCAGAATACGCCGCGAAATAAAAAGCGCGCGAGATTTTGCATCAGCATTGTACATATAAGAACTATCCTCCCCAATACTGACTACTCAGTCAGCGCCCGCTTTTACCTTTTGTGGTTTTGTAAAAGCATAGAATACTGGATGAAAGCGGTACATCAACATACAAGTAACATAAAAACTTGGCGACGATACATCACCCTTGTTGAAGGCAAAGCCTTGCCTTGAAAGCTTCAGAAATTAATGACAGTTTTCACACCGAGGATGGCCACATCCGGTTTGTTACAAACACCACCTGGGCAGTGAATCCATTGGAAGTTCGGACGCACATCGATGCCGTTATAGGCATGGAAGTTGTAGTAGATTTCCAAGGGATATTCGGCGCGTCGCACGACGGCTGAGCCAGGCACGAGGACATTGGACAGGATCGCGGCATTGGTCAGGCGCGAATTGACCTCCGTGCGGCCCCAGGCAATGGCGATTTCATCGCCCTGACGGTTCTCGAACGGTCCGTGATAGACGAGGCCGATGGTCTCTTGGTTGTTGAGCGTCGAGGTCGCCCGATCAAGCATCACCATGCTGCCGATCAGGCTCAGGCCCTGTTTGGGATGATCATCGGAAGGATGCGTGAGCTGCTGCGACATCTGGAAGCTCACGCCCCAGCGGCCACCCACCGGCAGATCGCTGAGCGGCACGAGATTCGGATAATTGAGGGCCACGACGTCCTGAGCCTGCTGCGAGCCATACCAGGCGGTGAATTGGTAGACACCGGGCAGACGGCCTCCATCAAAAGCCGGCAGCCAGCCGAATTCGATCGGCAGCAGGACCCCGTTGCCGCCGCTGAAATCGAAATTCACCCCATAGCTTTGTTTCAAGACGTTGGGGTTCATCTGATAGGCCGCCAGGGTGAAATAGGCTTCCGGCGCGTTGAAGCGCACCCGCGTGCCCCATTGGCCGATCGGATAATTGAAGAAATAATTGCCGGCGAGGCCGCGGCCCGGCGCCGAGCCGCAGAACGACAGGTTCATGAACACGCAAGGATATTGGGTGATGTCTTCACTCACCGCCATCTTGCCGATTTTCCAATCGATCACGCCATTGGCGAATTTCTGATCGTACCAGAATTGCGTCAGGCGCCAGATGTCACCGCGGCCATAGACTTCCTGCGGCTGGACCAGCATGTCGAGGCCGGCATCATGATTGAGATTGCGGCCCTCGCGCTTATCGAAGGTCATCTGGAAGATGGCACCCGGATCGCCGAATAATTTTTCCAGATCGAAGGTGACGCCAAGGTTCAACTGGCCGGCCTGGGCGATGCGGTTTTCCGCGCCGCCGGTCATGTTATAGGCGACTTCGCTGACCCAGACGAATTGGAAATCGATACCCTTGCGATAAAGATCGGAGCGCACCCCGCCCCAAGTCCCCAAGGCCCAGTCATGTTCCGGGACGGGAGGCGCGGGCGACACCGCCACTTGGGCTGGCGGCGCGACATCCGCGGCCCGTGCTGCCGTCCCGCCCTGCGTCAGTCCAAAACCCAAGGCCAAAATCCCCGCGATTCTCGTGGCCCGCAGAAGCTGCCGCCCTGCTTTTTTCGATGCCATTCTCACCCCCCTTGAGGCTTCATGCCGTCCATCCTGGTACGCGGATGATGTCAGCCGGATGAAGCCTTTCAATCCCCTGCCTCGTATCGAGAATCACAGATTCTCGAACCGTCACTTTTTAAACCGTATCCACTTGTCCTTATTGAACCGTGACGAGTCGCGCTTCAATAAGAATGGATACTGGAGCAACTGTTCCAGCTCTTTGAAACGCATCAACCGCAAAGAGGTCTCCCTTTTGCGGTTGATGTTGGTGCGCTGGTTAACGCTCGGCCCGCCAACCCTTGTATTCAGCGACATTCTCACGCGTGACCAGTTTCGGCGCGATGAGAATGACATCCTGCTCGGGCTTCTTGCCGTTCAGAAGATCATTGCCGAGATCAACGGCAAGCTGGGCAATCGCATAGGGATCTTGGCTGGCCGAGGCATGGATGCAGGTGTTCTTCGCCTTGAGAGCGACCTCGATATCAGGCGCGCCATCGACCGAAGTAATGATGAGATCGTTGCGATGGAGGCGCTGCGCGGCAAAATCAGAGCCAATCGCCTGCCGGTCATTGATCGTGAAGACCGCATCGATCTTCGCAAACTGGGAAAGATGGTCCTGCATGACATTCATGCCATGCCGATGCGATCCTTTGGCATTTTGATCGCTTGAAAGGACCGCGATCTCCGGAGCATTCGCAAGCGCCTTCTTGCAGCCCTCAACACGCTCGCGCACGGAAGACACCTGCGGACCGTTCTGAATGATGACATTGCCCTTGCCGCCGAGCTTGTCGACGATATATTGACAGGCGATTTCCCCCGCCTGCCGATTATCCGTGGTGATGGTGATATCGGCGCCTTTGGCTGCTGCATCGACAGCGATGACGGGAATACCGGCGGCATGGGCCCGTTGGATCGCCGGCTCCAGAGCCGCGGGATCGCCCGGATTGAGCAGGATCAAATCGACCCCCGAGGCAATGAGACTATCGATCTGGGTGGCCTGTTTGTTCAGATCATAATCGAAATCAAGCGTATTGATCTTGACATTCGGATTGATTTTCTGGGCACTTGCCGTAGCGCCCTTGGCCATGGCGACGAAATAGGGATTATCCATCGAGGCGAGCGAGAGGCCGATTGATTTGAGGTCTTTCGCCGATGCGTGCGCCGTCATGAGAGCCACCGCCGCGGCAGCCACCAGCACCTTGTTCATCTTCATTTCCTCCCTTGCTTATTAACTCTCTCGCCACGTTCATGGGCAAAATGAGAAACGCTTTATATAGCTCACGGAAATGACGGAGAGGCAATCAGCTTCTCCGCGAATCTTTTTCGTAAAGCTTACTATGGCCATAACGCTCGGCACAAGTTACCATCCAATGTAATCCAGAAAAGCAAATGATACGCACAATCATCGCTTCTGATTATAAACATCAAAGCAGACAGCACCGAGAAGGACAAGCCCCTTGATGACTTGCTGATAATCGATCCCGATTCCAAGAATTGACATGCCATTGTTCATGACACCCATGATAAGCGCGCCGATCACCGCTCCCGTAACGCGTCCAACGCCGCCATAAGCCGAAGCGCCGCCAATGAAACAAGCTGCTATGACATCAAGCTCGAAACCAAGACCAGCCTTCGGGGTCGCGGTATTGAGACGCGCGGCAAAGACAAGACCGGCAAGCGCAGAGAGCACGCCCATATTCACAAAGGTCAAAAACGTCAGCCGTTCGGTCTTGATACCTGAGAGCTTGGCAGCCTTCTCGTTGCCACCAATTGCATAGATCTGGCGACCTATTGTCGTGCGTGATGTAAGGAAGCCATAGAGTGCGATGAGCGCCATCATGATGACGAGCACATTGGGCAGGCCGCGGTGCGAAGCGATGAGATAGGTAAAATAAAGAACGACCGCGAAGAGCACCAGATTCTTGAAGATGAAAAAACCATTGGGTTCGACATTGATGTCATGGCTAAGCTGGCGTGCCCGATTTTTGTAGTTCGTATAGACCAGCACGAGAGCGACAGCGGCACCCATAAGGAGAGAGGTCGGATAGAGCGTGCCGGTGTCAGTGAAAACTTCTGGAATGAAACCAGAAGACAGTTTTTGAAAAGTCTGTGGAAAAGGACCGACCGACTGACCTTGTAGAATCGCCAGCGCCAGGCCTTTGAAGACGAGCATTCCCGCCAAAGTGACAATGAAGGAGGGAATTTTGAAATAAGCCACCCAATAGCCCTGTGCCGCGCCGATCAAGCCGCCAAGGACGAGGCAGATGAGGCTGGCAGGAACGAAAGGCAGATGGTAGTGCACCATGAGCACGGCAGCCACGGCGCCGATGAACCCAGCCACCGAGCCGACCGAAAGATCGATATGGCCAGTCACGATCACCAGGAGCATCCCGAGCGCCATGATGACAATATAGCTGTTTTGCAGGACAAGATTGGTGAGATTGAGTGGGCGTAGCAACGTGCCCTGGGTCATGACTTCGAAAAACAGCATGATGGCAAACAGCGATAGCAGCATGCCATATTCACGCAGATTGTCTTTTAGAAAGCTGATGTGGATAGGCTTCTCGCCGAGTGCGATCGTCTTGTTGCTCACTGCCGTTTCTCCCCTTTGCGCATGATGGAGCGCATGATTTTTTCTTGTGTGGCTTCCGCTGTCGGGAATTCTCCGACAAAGGCGCCTTCGTTCATGACGTAGATACGGTCACTGATGCCAAGCAGCTCCGGCATTTCCGACGAAATCACGACGACGCCTTTTCCGGCGTTGGCGAGATCGTTTATGATGCAGTAAATTTCATATTTGGCGCCGATGTCGATGCCACGAGTTGGCTCATCGAGGATCAGAATTTCCGGACCGGCGAACAGCCATTTCGACAGAACCACCTTCTGCTGATTGCCGCCCGAGAGCTTACCGACCTCCTGATAAACCCCTGAACTGCGTATGCGCATGCGGCTACGATAATCGCTTGCGACCTTGAATTCCTTCATGTCATCAATGACACGCTGGTTCGCAACACCCTCGAGATTTGCGAGCGTCACATTCTTGCGGATATCATCGGAGAGAAGCAGACCAAGCTCCTTACGGTCCTCCGTGACATAGGCAAGGCCGGCATTGATGGCTCGGCTGACCGTCGAGAGATCGACCTCACGACCATTGAGAACAGCCCGGCCGGTGATCTTTTGCCCCCACGACCGCCCGAAGACGCTCATGGCGAATTCCGTGCGCCCTGCTCCCATCAAGCCGGCGATCCCGACGATCTCACCCCGCTTCACGTGAAAATTCACATTCTTGATCAGTTGGCGGTCAGGATGCTGGGGGTGATAAACCGACCAATTTTCGATTGAGAAGATCGCTGCACCAATCTTGGGCTCGCGCTTTGGATAGCGGTGCTCGAGATCACGATCGACCATCTTGCGGATGATGCGATCTTCCTCGATTGCCTCGGCATGGCAATCCATGGTGTCGACGGTACGGCCGTCCCGCAGAACAGTGATCTGGTCGGCAACGCGGGAGACTTCGTTCAGTTTGTGCGAGATCAGGATGGACGTAATCCCCTGCGCGCGGAATTCGATAAGAAGATCGAGTAAAGCCTCGCTATCATTCTCATTCAGGCTAGCCGTCGGCTCATCGAGAATGAGCAAGCGCACTTTCTTCGAAAGCGCCTTGGCGATTTCGACCAATTGCTGTTTGCCGACGCCGATATTGGTAATGAGCGTGTCGGGAGCTTCATTAAGTCCGACCTTGGCCAACAGTTCCTTCGCGCGCGTATACACCGTATCGCGGTCGATCACACCAAATCGCGAGGGTGGATTGGCGATAAAGATATTCTCGGCGATAGACATCAAGGGGATCAGTGCAAGTTCCTGATGAATGATGATGATGCCGAGTGCCTCCGTATCATTGATATCGTGAAAGTGCCGCTCCTCACCATCGTAGAAGATCGCCCCTTCATAGCTCCCATGGGGATAAACGCCACTCAGCACTTTCATGAGGGTGGACTTGCCGGCGCCGTTCTCACCGACGAGAGCATGGATTTCTCCTGCCTTCACAGTGAGGTTCACGTCATTGAGCGCTTTCACGCCGGTGAAGCTCTTGCTGATGCCCCGCATTTCCAGGATCGCATTCATTACCTGGTTCCTTCAAGATTTTTGGGGGAAGCGGTCGCGCAAGAACGCGACCGCTTTTCTCAATGCGAGGAGATTAGTTGATCTCTGCCTTGCCGTAATAGCCACTGCCGATCAGGATCTCTTGCCAGTTGCTCTTGTCGACAACCACGGGCTTGAGCAGATAAGCAGGCACGACCTTCACGCCATTATTATAGGTTTTTGTATCGTTGACCTTCACCGGCTGGTTGCTCAGCATGGCATCGACCATGTCAGCGGTGACTTTGGCGAGTTCGCGTGTATCCTTGAAAATGGTCGAATATTGTTCGCCAGCCAGGATCGATTTCATGGAGGGCACTTCGGCGTCCTGGCCCGTCACGATCGGCATCTTCATGTTGCCGCTTCCATATCCCACCCCCTTCAAAGAGGACAGGATACCGATGGACAATCCATCGAAAGGCGACAGTACGGCATCGACACGCTTGTTGGTGTAATAGGCGCTGAGCAGATTATCCATGCGAGCCTGGGCGGTCGCCGGATCCCAGCGCAATGTCGCGACCTTGTCCATGCCCTTCTGGCCGCTCTGCACGACAAGCGTACCGCGATCGATATAGGGCTGCAGCACGGACATCGCGCCATTATAGAAGAAGTAGGCATTGTTATCGTCGGGCGAGCCACCGAACAGCTCGATATTGAAGGGGCCCTTTGCCTCCGGCAGGCCGAGCGCCTTCACGATCGATTCTGCCTGCAGCACGCCGACCTGGAAATTATCGAATGTCGAATAATAATCGACATTCGGCGTGTCCCGGATCAGGCGATCATAAGCAATGACCTTGATGTTCTTTGCCGCGGCCTGCTTGAGGACATCTGAAAGGGTCGTTCCGTCGATCGAGCCGATCACCAGGACTTTCGCCCCTTTCGTCACCATGTTCTCGATCTGGGCAAGCTGATTTGGAATATCGTCTTCAGCATATTGCAGGTCGGTTTCGTAGCCGCGGTCTTTCAAGACCTTGGCCATGTTGGCTCCATCCGCAATCCAGCGCGCCGAAGACTTGGTCGGCATGGCGATGCCGACGATCCCCTTATCGGCGGCCTGAGTCTGAGCCGAAAGAATGATCGCGCCAAACGCGCATGCGGACAAGACTGTACTGACGATTCTCATGTTTGTTCCCCCCTGAAACTTTGTGGTTGAAACGGCTGTTTCGCCGTCTCGCTCCTTGTTGGAGCAGGCTCTGAGGCACCTGACTTGGTATCAAATCCCTCAATCCTAATTTTGTAAAGATACTTTATTTATTTACAAAAGACGATGCCCTTTTGCATGAAGGTCAAAAATTATCGGATAGAGCTGCATTAAAAGTTTTTTCATTGCGGATCGTTGCGGCCTTCCAACATTCGAACCGAATGAATTGAATACGTTATTATTCAAGCGCTAGCATGCGCTATCACGGATCGGCAGCAAGCTTGACGCGAGGCTCCGGCCGGCCTTTCGCACCGATATCCAACAGAAAGGTGCAGCCGTGATGCGGATCAGCAGCGCGCGCCGAAATATCCATATCCTGATAGGCCGAGGTGACCAGAAGCCGTGTATAACCAGGGCCGACAAAGACTGGGCAACTCGTATTGAGCGCGGGGGCGGCCACGGTGCGCAGGTGAGCGCCATCCGGCGAAAAGGCTTCGACGCAGGCCCCGCCCCAGCAGGCGCACCAGATGAGACCGTCCGCATCAGTCACCGCGCCATCAAGCCAACCCGGTGTCTCGCGCCGATGGAGCGCGGAGGGCCCTCCTGACGGCAAACCCGTCGCCAGATCGAGCGGCACACGGTAGAGCACATTTTCATAGGTATCGGCGAAATAGCCCATCGTCCCGTCCGGAGAAAAGCAGATGGCGTTGGGGATGGTGAGACCGGTGAACAGGCGTTGCAGCGCGCCGCGATGCAACGCATAGATGGAGCCTGCTCCGACTTCGGCTTTACGCCCCATGGTGCTGGTCCAGAACGTGCCGCTCGGATGTGCCCGCGAGTCGTTGGACCGGGTGATCGGATTGTCCGGCTCGATCGCCACGAGTTGTTGCAGCACCCCGCTGTCCTTGGTCCGCAGATAGAGACCATCTTCGGCTGCCATCAGTTGGCGCCTATCGTCGACGTGAGCAAGAGCGCTCGCCATAAAGGGCAACGGATGGATGAAGATCTCGCTGTCGCCAAGCCTGGCTTCGAACAGGCGGCGTTCCACTATATCGAACCACCAGGCCGTATCGCTCGCCTCATCATAGGCTGGGCCCTCGCCAAGATGGCAGCGCTCCGCGCACAAGAGCGTGGCCGCAACCTGTTCGATCGACCTGCCCTTTCCCATGTCGCTGCATCCGTCAATGGCTGTCATGTTCGTTGCCTTGCATCCGTGGTCTCCCCCGGTTCAGGTTGAGTAAAAACGGTAGAAGGAAAGGTGCCGGTAAACTTCGCCTGGATCGAGTCTGACGGAGGAGTAGTCCAGCCGATTGGGCGCATCAGGCCAAGCTTGTGGCTCAAGGCAAAAGGCATCGGCTTGCCGATAGAGGCGGCCGCGTTTTCCCGGCACCGACCCGTCAAGGAAATTGCCGGAATAGAATTGGAGACCGGGCTGATCGGTGAAAAGCTCCATCCCTCTGCCGGACGCGCGATGCAGGACTCGGGCGGCGAGCCGCGGTGCCTCGGTCCGGCCGCCTTGGAGGCAAAAATTGTGGTCGTAGCCCTGCGCAAGACGAAGCTGCTCGTGTCCGTTTCGTAGGCGCGCGCCAATCCGCTGCGGCTGACGGAAATCGAACGGAGTGCCCACAACAGGCTCCGGCCCGCCAAGCGGAATCAGGGTCTCATCAACAGGCAGATAGGCATCCGCCATCATGAGGAGCTCATGGTCGAGCACATCTTCTGCCGCATCAACGCCGGCGAGATTGAAGAATCCGTGGTGCGTGAGGTTGACGACGGTGGGTCGATCGGTCATCGCCTCGAAGGCGATGGAGAACCCAATATCCTCGGTCACGGTATAAGTGACGCGGGCGCTGAGTGTGCCAGGATAGCCTTCTTCTCCATCGGGGCTGATATAGGCCAATGTCATCGAGGGCGCGGGATCATCCGTAAGGGCCTCGATAGACCATAGCCGCTGGTCGAACCCGGCTACACCGCCATGCAGACTGTTCACCCCATCATTGGCCGTCACCTGGAATCGCCGGCCATCGAGTAAAAAGCTGCCGTGCGCGATACGGTTAGCATAGCGACCGATAGTGGCGCCGAAATAGCGTCGATGCGCGAAATAAGGCGCAAAATCGTCATGACCAAGCACGATGTCGGCGCAACGTCCTGTACGGTCTGGCACGTGAAGGGATTGGACAGTGGCACCAAAAGTAATGACGGCGAGTTCGAAGCCGTTTCTGCCACAGAGCCGCACACGCTCAACAGTGGCTCCGTCCGGCAGATGACCGAAGTGCTCGCGCACGATGTTCGGACCCACTGTTTCGATGTATGTCATGGTCAATCCTCGAACGGCTCGACCAATGTGCGGCGGCCCAGCATGAAGGCATCCGCGACATGTTGGAGGGGGACGAGGTCGACGTCGCTCATCCCTCCGGCAATGAGTTCAACGAAACGGCGATAAATGCCGCGATATTCGGCCTCAGGCGTCTCGACGAGTTTTTTGCCGTCGTGAGCCAATTCGGCTCCCCCCTTGGAGAGGACGAGGACGCCGTCAGCCGTTTCGACCAGAATGTCCCAGCTCTGCGGCCCGGTCTGGCGGAAGTCGAATTCGGCGTGGATGGCGAGGCCGTTTGTGTCGGAGAAATCGAGATCGGCAGCGATCGGTGCCGCGCGGTTTGCCGGGAAAGCGAGTTCCGCCCGGGTGAGGAATATGGGACGTGGCAGAATCTCCGTGAGAATCGACAGGGCATTGATGCCGGGGTCGAAGACACCAAGACCGCCTGGTTCCCAGATCCAGGCCTGGCCCGGATGCCAGATCCGCACATCCTCCTTCCACGCGATGGTCACGGCGCGAAGTGTCCGTTCCGCGAGGAAGGCACGGGCGGGTTCGACGGCCGGCGCAAAGCGGGAATGCCAAGTGGCGAATAAGGTCCTGCCCGCCCGCTGAGCTTGTGCGACGAGCGGAGCGATTTCGCTTACTGTAGCGCCCGGGGGCTTCTCGAGAAGCACGTGCTTGCCTGCGGCGAGTGCGACCTCCGCCTGGGCGCGGCGGACCTGCGGCGGAGTGCAGAGTGCCACGGCATCAATCTGTGGTCCTTCGCTCAGGAGATGGTCCAAAGTCTTGAAATAGGGGATTCCCTCGAGCCCCCCATCATGGCTCGCAATGGCCGTGAGCGCGATGCCTGGTGTGGTGGCGATAGCGGGGACATGCTGATCGCGGGCGATCTTGCCAAAACCCACGATGGCGAGGCGGATCGGGGGCACCGTCTCTTCCCTGGCTGCCGGGCCGGGTTGCAGAACTTGAATCATGGCGCCCCTCCGAGCTCGGTCTTTCCATTGACAAGCCGGGGCAAGCCAAGAGGATTGTCGGGCTGCAGGGCTGGCGGCAGCAAGGCCGGTGGCAGGTCCTGGTAACAGACAGGTCTCAGGAAGCGGCGAATGGCCAGCGTCCCCACCGATGTCGTTCGCGGATCGGACGTGGCTGGGAACGGCCCCCCATGCACCATGGCATCACAGACTTCCACGCCTGTGGGCCAGCCATTGGCGAGAATGCGTCCCGCTTTTTCGTCCAGTACTGGCAAAAGTGTGCGAGCAAGCGTTTCGTCGCCAGATTCGAGATGAAGAGTCGCCGTGAGTTGTCCTTCGAGCGCACGGGCGACGGCTTGCATCTCTTCCTTATCGGCGCAGCGCACGATCAGCGATGAGGCGCCGAAGACTTCATGTGACAACTCGGATG
The DNA here is from genome assembly GCF_000019845.1 of Beijerinckia indica subsp. indica ATCC 9039. Taxonomy (NCBI): domain Bacteria; kingdom Pseudomonadati; phylum Pseudomonadota; class Alphaproteobacteria; order Hyphomicrobiales; family Beijerinckiaceae; genus Beijerinckia; species Beijerinckia indica. The sequence continues at coordinate 3,515,135 of NC_010581.1, forward strand.
TGGCGCAGAAGGCTTTGGCGTCGGTCGTGAACAGGGCCGGCCTGCAAGCGTTGGGGCCATTCGGAACAGTGCCCCGGGCCAGTTCCTCCACCGCCGCTTGAGCAGCCAGCGCGTCAACGCCCCGCTGATAGGCGTCAGCGATGCCGGGTGTCAGCATAGCGGCTGCGGGGGCTCCTCCCAAAGCCACAGCGGCAGCGGCGATGAAACGGTCGAAATCCACGCCGGCGATGCCGATCGCCACGCCGGGATTGGTACAGAATTGGCCCGCCCCCAGCGTAAGGGATCCGACGAAGGCGGTGCCGAGTTGATCGGCTCTTGCAGCGAGCGCGCCGGGCAGCAGAAACACAGGATTGATGCTGCTCATCTCCGCATAGACCGGGATCGGCACCGGGCGCTGCGCGGCAATACGCGAGAGCGCAAGGCCGCCGCCCCTTGAGCCCGTAAAGCCGACGGCCATGATGCGCGGATCCGCGACCAACGAGGTTCCGAGTGTATGGCTGGTGCCCGAAAGCAGGGAGAAGACGCCTTCCGGTAGGCCCGAGGCCTCTACAGCCGATCTTACGGCGCGGCCGACCAGTTCCGAAGTGCCGGGATGAGCGGGATGGCCTTTCACCACCACCGGGCAGCCAGCGGCCAGCGCCGAAGCCGTGTCACCCCCTGCCACCGAGAAGGCAAGCGGGAAGTTGCTTGCGCCGAAGACGGCCACCGGACCGACGCCGATCTGTCGCATTCGAAGGTCGGAGCGCGGCAAAGGTTCGCGTTTGGGCAAAGCGGGATCGATGCGCGCATCGACCCAGTCGCCGCGCCGAAGAACCGTGCTGAATAGCCGGAGTTGCCCCGTGGTCCGCCCGCGCTCGCCGGTGAGGCGAGCCTTAGGCAGCCCGGTTTCCTGCATGGCACGGTCGATCAGCTCATCCCCGATCGCCTCGATCGCATCGGCGATAGCCTCAAGGAAAGCCGCGCGCGCCGATGGCGTGGTCTCGCGGAAGATCGGGAAGGCTTCCGCTGCGAGTTGCGCGGCGGCCTCGACGTCCGCCTCTCCTGCTTCGGCGAAGGGCGGCTCGATCGTGAGGCCGGTCGCGGGATTGACGGCGTGGAAGGTCTGTACTGTCGACACGTCGCGGCTCCCGATCAGGCTCTCTCCTTTTATCGCCATAGGTCTTATCTCCTTGATTTAAGGGCCTGTGTTTTGTCTAGCGAAGCGCGCACGACGAAGGCCATGAACACGCCGAACAACAGCACGGCCGCGAGAAAATAGAGGCCCGCGGCGGTGCTGCCTGTCGCGTCCTTCAAGAGGCCAATGCCATAGGGCCCGATGTAGCCGCCAAGATTGGCGAGGGAGTTGATGGTGGCGATACCCACCGCGGCACTCGCGCCGGTGAGGAAGACACCGGGCAGCGTCCAGATCACGGCCTGGATCGGATAGATGCAGAAGGCCGCCAAAGACAGGAAGAGCAGTTGCAGCGCCGGCGTCTCAACAAAAGCACTGGCGGCAAGGGTCACGGCTGCCAGAGCCGCGACGACGACAATGTGCCAGTGACGCTCACCGCGGGCATCGGAATGGGCGGGAATGATGCACAAGCCCGCGACCGCAAACAGATAGGGGACCGTCGACAGGAAGCCAATTGCAAGGTCGCTGACGCCGAACTGCTTGATGATGGTCGGCAGCCACAGTGACAGACCATAGATGGCGAGCGGGAACGGCAGGAACAGAAGGGCAAGAAGCAGAACCCTCCTGTCGGTGATGGCCCGGAGCGGATTGCTGTGGGACTCGAGCTTCAAGGTGGTTTTCTCCGCGGCGAGCTCCCTTTCGATCCAGGACAATTGGTGCGGCGTAAGCCAGCGGGCATGACGCGGCGACGCGGGCAGGATCCATAATGTCGGCAGCGCCAGGAGCATCGCGGGCAGTCCGCAGACGATGAACAGGACCTGCCAGTTGCTCAGCCCGAAGGCGCCCGGAGTGGAAAGGATCAGCCCGGCGATGGGTCCGGTCACGATCAGCGCAATGGGCTGGGCCAGCACCAGAAGGCCGATGATCCGCGCCCTGTGGCGCAGCGGGAACCATTTGGTGAGGACGTAGAGGATACCCGGATAGAGGCCAGCCTCCGCCGCGCCTAGAAGGAAGCGCAAAATATAGAAAGACAGCGGGCCGGAAATGAGCGACATGGCGATCGTGATGAGGCCCCAGGTCGCGAGAATACGGGCGAACCAAAGCCGGGGACCAAAACGCTCCAAGGCGAGATTGCTCGGGACTTCGCACAGGAAGTAGCCGACGAAGAACAACCCCGCGCCAAGGCCGTAGGCAGCATCTCCAATGCCCACATCCGCATTCATATGCAGCTTGGCGAAGCCGAGCACCGCCCGATCCACGTAAGCAACAATGTAGATCACCGCCAGAAAAGGCAGCAACTTCCGGCTGATGAGCCCGATGATCTGCCGTTCTTCCGAGGAATGAGCACCGGACGCCATGGCTGCAGGGCGAAGCTGCGATCGGGAAGACGATCTTGAAACATGATTGACGATTGTCTCTGACATTTCCTTCCCCTTTGGCCGTGATTGTCCTGGCCATGATTTTGTTTATTGTCGTTGTATGTGCCTGGGAGCGTCGCCGCCCTCACCTGCCCCATTGCAAGACGAGTGGGTTGAGCCTTTGCGCGATCTCGATGAGGCCGGCACGGATGGCGGGATGCGGCGGCTGCAGGGGTGCCCGCACGGTGTCGTGGGCGATGACACCGCCTTCTTTCATGAGCGCCTTGCAGGCCGAAAGACCGCACTGGCGGTTCTCGTAATTAATGAGGGGCAGCCAGCGCTGATAAGCATCCATCGCCGCTTCCCGGTCGCCGGCGAAATAAGCGTCAGTGATTTGGCGGATGCCATCGGGATAACCGCCGCCAGTCATCGCTCCGGTCGCACCGGCGTCGAGGTCTGCCATCAGCGTGATCGCCTCTTCGCCATCCCATGGCCCTTCTATGGCGTCGCCGCCTTCCGCGATCAGCGCCCTGAGCTTGGCCGCTGCCTGCGGGACCTCGATCTTGAAATAGGCGAGATTCTCGATCTCTCGTGCCATGTGCGCGAGGAACGGCACCGGGAGCGGTGTCCCGGCCACCGGCGCGTCCTGCACCATGATCGGAATCGACACGGCATCGGAGACGGCGCGATAGAAATCGAAGATGGCGGCCTCGGGCACGCGGAAGGTAGCGCCGTGATAGGGCGGCATGATCATGACCATGGCTGCACCGGCATTCTGCGCCCGGCGCGAGCGCTCGGCGCAGACCGCGGTAGCGAAATGCGTCGTAGTGACGATGACCGGCACGCGGCCGGCCACATGCTCCAGCACGGTGACAGTCACCGCCTCGCGCTCGGCGTCGGTCAGCACGAATTGCTCGGAGAAATTGGCGAGAATGCAGAGTCCATTGGAGCCGGCATCGATCATGAAATCGATGGCGCGCTTCTGGCCATCGAGATCGAGAGCTCCATTGGCGTCGAACACTGTCGGAGCGACGGGAAAGACACCGCGATGGGGGCGCTTCAAGGGAGAGGTGGACATTGATGACCCTCAATGATTGTCGCGCGGCACGGGCGCGCCGGAACGCCCGACGAGGAAATCGAAATCGGCGCCGCGATCGGCCTGCAGCACGTGGTCGATATAGAGGCGGGCGTAGCCGCGATCGGCGTGAGGAACGGGTGGCTTCCACACGGCGCGGCGCGCGGCGAGCTCTTCCTGGCTCACATGCAGGTGGAGCGAGCGAGCCGGTACGTCGAGGGTGATCAGATCGCCGTTGCGGACCAAGGCCAAGGGGCCGCCGGCCGTGGCCTCCGGTGCGACATGCAACACTACTGTGCCATAAGCAGTGCCCGACATACGCGCATCCGAGATACGGATCATATCGCGCACACCTTGACGCAGCAGCTTGGCCGGCAGCGGCATGTTGCCGACCTCGGCCATGCCTGGATAGCCCTTCGGTCCGCAGTTCTTGAGCACCATAATGCAGGAGGCGTCGATGTCGAGCGTCTCGTCGTTCACCGCATGATGCATCTCTTCCACATTCTCAAAAACCACGGCGCGGCCGGTGTGGCTCATCAGTTCGGGGGAGGCAGCGGAAGGCTTGATCACCGCTCCGTCGGGCGCAAGGTTACCCTTGAGGATGGCGATGCCTGCGTCAGCCTTGAACGCTTTGTCGAAGGGTGTGATCACCTCATTGTTCCAACAGGGCGCATTCGCGACATTCTCCCAAATGCTTTGCCCATTGACCGTCCGTGCATCACGATGGAGGAGGCCACGCTCGCCCAGCGTGCGCAGCACGGCCGGCAGGCCACCCGCATAATAGAAATCCTCCATCAGAAAACGGCCGGACGGCATGAGATCCACGAGGCAGTGAATGCCACGACCCAGCTGGTCGAAATCATCGAGCGTGAGCTCGACGCCGATGCGCCCGGCAATAGCAAGGAGGTGAACCACTGCATTGGTGGAGCCGCCGATAGCAGCGAGCGTTCGGATCGCGTTCTCGAAGGCGGCACGGGTAAGGATGTCCGAAGGCTTCAGATCCTCATGCACCATGTCAACGATGCGCCGTCCCGCCATGCGAGCGATGAGGTTACGGCGGGCGTCGGCGGCGGGAATGGCGGCATTCTCGGGCAGTCCGATGCCGAGAGCTTCCACCATGGAGGCCATAGTGGAGGCGGTTCCCATGGTCATGCAGCTGCCCGCAGAGCGGTTCATCGCGGCTTCGGCTTCATGGAACTCGGCGAGGGTGATCTCGCCAGCCCGCAGCTGCTCGCTCATGGAAATGATGTTAGTTCCAGAGCCGATGATCTCACCGCGATAGACGCCGCGCAGCTGCGGTCCGCCCGAAACCCCAATGGTCGGAATGTCCGCCGAGGCGGCACCCATCAGCAGCGCGGGGGTGGTTTTGTCGCAACCCATCAACAGCACGACGCCGTCAAGCGGATGCGCGCGGATCGCCTCCTCGACATCCATTGACGCAAGATTGCGGAACAACATTGCGGTCGGGCGCATGGTCACTTCGCCGAGCGAGGAAACCGGGAATTCCAGCGGAAAGCCACCCGCTTCCAACACGCCGTAGCGCACATGCTCCGCAATGGTGCGGAAATGGGCATTGCAGGGTGTGAGCTCGGACCAGGTGTTGCAGATGCCGATGACCGGGCGCCCGTCGAACTGGTCCTGCGGGAAGCCGCTATTCTTCAGAAAGGAGCGGTAATAGAAGCCCATTTTATCCTGCCGACCGAACCAGGCCTGACTGCGCAGAGGCTTGTGGGGAATGTCGTCTTTCATGTTGTTTCCGTTTGCTTCAGTCCGCTGCCCGGTGGCGGCGCTGGCCTGAGAAAATGACATTGGTCATCGCAGCCGCTGCCGACTCGGAATTCTTTTCAGCGATGGCGTCGACGATGCGCTCATGGGCGGCGACGGAGATTTCAAATTCGCGTTCATCGCGGGGAGCGCTGAGACGAAAGGACACGCGCAAGGCCGCCTCGATGACCGCACCGATGGAGCGCATGAACGGATTGCCGGAGGCATTCGCAATGAGAAGATGAAAACCGAGATCTGCTTCCGCGAAATTTTCCGCCCCTCGTGAAGCAGCTGCATACATGTTGGTGATGATTGCGCGCATCAGGGCGATGTCTTGGTCGGTCCGCCGCTCAGCGGCCAAAGCAGCCGCCCGTGGCTCGACAGCGAGCCGGATTTCGGAGAGATCGCGCAGGAAGCGGGCGTCGATGCCGGCATCGAGATGCCAGGCCAGCACGTCAGGATCGAACATGTTCCAGGCGGCGCGTTCACGCACCACCGTGCCCACCCGGGCCTTCGTGCTGAGCAGCCCCTTGGCGACGAGGGTTTTTACACTCTCGCGCAGGACCGGACGCGATATGCCGAACAGCATGGTGAGTTCGGCGTCTCCGGGCAGTTTGGCGCCTTCCTTGTAACGGCTGGCAATGATGTCGATGCCGATGATGCGTGCCACTTCCGCATTATTGGAGTTGGTTCTGCGACTGGGAATGACAACGAGCGGGGACGTCATGATATTGTAACTCCTGCGGAACGGATGTCTGATCGCCTCGAGGTCGAGCCTGGCCTTTTGGAAGGCGATGTCGTGGCAAGCGGCACATCTCCCGCTCTCGCACGAACCCGAAACGCGTCGGCTGCCTACAAAGGAAGAGGGTCCGCGCCACTGACAGATTCGGCGGCAGATGAGGTGTCGGCGATTTTGAGAGTGATGATGCGCTTTTGGGCCGAGACGGAGGTCTCGGTGGCTCGCCCGCCCGATTCCAAATCGATCTGTGAGATGCCGATGACAAGGTCGGCGGCAGCGCGGGCGTCTGTCGCAAGCAGCGCGCCGGCAATGAAGCTGACAAGCAGCAATGCCTTGAGAAGCATGACGTTCCTCCGGTGAATAGAGCCGCCATGCCTCTGCCGGGCCGGTCGGCCCCATGCTTATGGCATGTTTTAGAATGCCTGAATAGTCATATTATTTGACTTTTTTAGACGCTTGAAGCAAGGCTGCCGGATCGTCAAGTACCGCGCTTCTCTCTTCGGCGCCGCCAGCCTATTGCGGTCGTCATGGTTGTGAGATGAGGGGCTGAAGGCCGTGCCAAGGGCTTGCGGCATCAATGCGGATCGACCGCAGTGCGGCTTGCTGAAGAACCGCAGCCGCTTCTCAATCAGGGTTCAAGCGCCTAGCGAGGTGGCAATGCAGCCGATTCAGGGTGGCGTTCCTCATAACGCTTCTCAGCGGTCTGTGCCCCCTCCATCAAAAGCGGACCGAGCCGCCAGAATTCACGGAGCGGAGCAGGATCATCTGGGCCGGCATCCCATTCATAATCGCGGCGAAGCTGACCAAGCAGGCCGGATTTGCGGATCAATTCAGGGTCGACGGGTTCTGGCCCCTGCTGGATTGGACCGACATAGATCGCGTCCTTTTCGCAATAGAGCTCGCACATGAAACAGGTCTGGCATTGGTCCTGACGTGCTATGAGCGGAACCCTGCCCGCTTCCGCCGGATCAAGAACATGCGTGGGACAGGCTGCAACGCATGCATTGCAGCCTGTGCAGAGATCTTCGAAAATATGCACGATCATGCAATAGCCTTCATTGTCGTATCTGTTTCATAGCGCGTCCAAAGATGATCCGAGTCCAGACCGCCAACAAGCAAACGGCTCGTATATTCCGGAACCGTATCCGTCCTGTCAGCACGCGAATGAATACCGCGGCTTTCCTCGCGTGCGAGTGCGGCCGCGGTACATAAACGCGCCACCGAGGTCATTGCCGCTGTCTCACGGGCAGCGACGATCCCAAGACCTTCAGCATGGCCATACACAATAATCTCACGCCATGCCTCATCCAGAAGAACGCTTGTGTTCGACAGGTCTTTGGATGTGCGCCAAAGAGCACGCTCCAATGGCAGGACCTGATCTTGCACGCGCTGAACAATCGCCTGCATGTCGATCGGTTTGGCTGTGCCAGAGGGACGCAGCGCGGCTGCACCCGCAGGCTTAATGGTCTCAGTGGAGCGGCGACCTAACCGACGCGCCAAATGTGCGGCACCTTTGCCAGACAGGATGCCCGATGTTAACGCCCAAGCGGCGTTTTGTGCACCGCCGCCGCTTGTCGCACCAGCGATAAGCTCCCGCGTCGCTGTATCTCCCGCCGCATAAAGTCCCGCAATACTTGTCTCGCAATGCGCCCCGGTGATTTTCAATCCCCCCGTCCCACGCACCGTCCCTTCGCCAAAAAGTTTCACCTCGAAACGATCCTCGAAGATCTTGATCCCCTTCCGCTCGAAAGGAGCGATGGTTGCGGGCTGAATGTGCCGCAGTATCGATTTCAAATCGACAGGAGCGTCATGCAAATCCGCATAGACAGGCCCTGCGGCAAACGCTTTCGCGAGAGCCTTCAAATAAGCGGTCCCTGACCTGAACGGTGGAATATCAAGCTCCTGACCGGACACATCGTAATAGCGTGCTCCTGTATACGGAAGCGTGCGTGTTGAAATCCAGGCCGGAGAAATCGAATAGGCAACGTTGAATTCCATGCCAGAAAATTCGGCGCCGACCTCGCCAGCCATCAAATGACCATCGCCTGTGTTGGTATAGCTGCCGATCAAACCCGAACGAAAAGCACAGCCACCCGTCGCCAGAATCACGGCTCCGGCGCGAATTTGCCAATGTTGCCTTTCAAGTCGCGCATAGCCTGCTGCACCGGCAATGGACCCATCCTTGTGAACCAGGAGTTCAAGAGCCGGATGCTGATCGAAAATATGGACGCCGCTCTCCAGGGCGAGATTACGCAATGCTCGTAAATATTCGGGTCCCCTGACACCGGGATAATAAGGCTGACCTCGGCTGTCTGTGGCAAAGCGGTAATATCCAGCGAGCTGCGGTAATGTCTGCCAGGTTATATCGATGATCCTCGCCATCCATCCCTTGTCGGCAAGGCCGCAACTCGTTGCATATCGACGTTCGACCGCGGATTCACGCTGTGCATCGTCCGGAGGAACCCACCAATGGTTCGGCCCGCCCGTCGCTGTAACACCACTGGTCCCGACGAAGCCTTTGTCCACGACAACGACATCGGCACCTTCCCGCGCGGCCGAAATAGCCGCCCAGGCTGCTGCCATTCCGCCACCGATGACAAGAACATCTGTATCAACAATCATGTCAATTTCCATCGAAACAGGGAGTCAGAACAACCAGGGGGCAGCATTTCACCAACGTCCCTTGGAAACCAAAATCCCAAAAGGCCTGGCCACGAAATGTCGTCACGGCTTTGACGAGCGAGGCAGAGGGTGCACCGGCAGCGAAGCCATAAAGCGCATTGTGTCGTGAAGTCCTGGGTCTCAGCGATCCCATATATGCACTAAATCGATAGACTTAATTACAACAAGGCCAAGCCAGATAAACCGCGAATTTCCAAAGCCAAGAATATGGAAAACTCATCAATAGACCAAGCAACACGACCTTGGAAGCTCCCTAACTGAAGCGAAGGCCTTGTGCGCGCGAGCGTTTTTCGCCTGGTATTCACTTCCTTTATATTAACTAAACAATTTCAATAGAAATTATCGATTGTTAAGGCCTCGCTCATCCGTTCAACTGACCTGGAAAGAGGATCCACCTTCTTTCCAGGCAGGAGAAATACATGAGCGCTGTCGCCCAACTGCAATCTGAAGCCTCGTTCCCCCTCACGATCTCCCCCTTGCAGCCCACCATCGGCGCCGAGATCGCCGGCGTCGACCTGCGTGAACCCCTTACGCCTGCTTTGCGCGACGAGATCAAGGCGGCCATTCTCAAATACAAAGTCGTGTTCTTCCGTGACCAGCATATCACCCGTGAACAACAGGCCGCCTTCGCCCGTCAGTTCGGTCCGCTGTACACCCATCCGACGACCAAACAAACGGATACGGGAGTGGACGCCTCCATCCATCGGATCGCCGCCGTTGATTTTCAGCTCTATGAAAAAGAAGCGGCGGTGCGCGCAAAGGACGAAATTCAGGAATTCTATCATACTGATACGAGCTGGCGCTTGGTGCCGACCTGGGGCGCTGTGCTGCGTGCTGTGACTCTCCCGGACGTCGGCGGCGACACGATCTGGGTGGATGCCGGTCTTGCCTACCGCAATCTGCCTGATGACATTCGCGAGCGGCTCGAGGGCCTGCATGTCACACATGATTTCCGCAACGCCTTGCTGTGCGCAGGCCATGATTATCCGATTGTTGCCCACAAGATCGTGCGGACTCACCGCGAGACCGGAGAGAAAATCCTCTGGGTGAATTTCAGCCAGCATCCGACGATTATCGGGCTCGACCGAGCCGAGAGCCGTGCCCTGCTGGAAGAAGTCGCTGCCGTTTACCGCCGCCCGGAACATCAGGTTCGCTTCAGCTGGCGGCCGGGATCAATCGCCTTCTGGGATAATCGGGCGAGTGTCCATTATGCCGTCCGCAATTATGGCGATTTTCCACGCCTGCTCGAACGCATCCTTATTCAGGACGAGAAACTCTACGCCGATCTGTAACATCACACCAAGGTGGCAATCATGACGAGACGCATAACAGTGTTTTGCGCACGACGTACCCCTGTCATGCGTCTCGGTCTCCTTCTCGCCCTGGTTCTGTATGTGATTACCAGTCTATCGACCGTATGGGCCGACGACACAGACGTTTTGAAAATCGGCGATCAAAAGGGCGGCACGCATGCCTTGATGCAAGCGGCCGGTGTGCTTGATGACATTCCTTATCGTCTTGAATGGCGGGTCTTTGCGGCCGCCGCTCCCCTGACCGAGGCTTTGGCTGCGGGTGCCATTGATGCGGGCCTTTTGGGTGATGCACCATTTCTTTTCGCCTATGCGAGCGGCGCGCCGATCCGGGTGATTGCAGCGGCGGCACCCGATGGCGAGAAAAGTGCGGGCGTGGCAATTCTCGTCCCCAAAAACTCGCAGATCAAATCACCTCAAGAGCTCAAGGGCCATTTGCTTGGCACGATCCGTGGTTCGGCCGGTCATCATTTCGCGCTCCTTGCGCTGGAACATTTCGGCATCGATCCACGCGATGTCAAATTCGTCTTTCTCGGCCCGGCTGAGGCCAAGGCCGCCTTGAGTACCGGCGCGATCGACGCCTGGTCGATCTGGGATCCCTACCTCACCCTAGCCGAAATGCAGGATGGCGCGCGCCCCCTCGTTGATGGGCCGGAGGTGCCGCGAACCGGCTTCGTCATCGAGGCGGCCAATATTGACGCCATCAATAAGAAACAGGCGCTCCTTGAAAATTTTCTAGGCCGCTTCCGTCAAGCCAGGACTTGGCTCGGCACACATATCGCTGATTATGCGCAGGTATGGGCCAAGGAAACCGGCTTGCCTGTCGAGGTCGCGAATGTCGTCGCACAACGCCATTACGCATTATTCAAAAGGGATATTACCCTCGATCACACGCTGTCTGATCAGCTTGCGGCTGTGTTCGACATTTATCGCCGGCTCGGGGTCGTGACACTGGAGCATGGTGTGCCTGATATCGATAAGGCACTAGCACCAGTCTTCAATTCCGTTCTGTCAGCTTCTTCCAATCGGACAGGGCAATCCTTTTCGTCGCAAAAGATCACAGAGTAAAATGACCATTTGCTGCCGATACGCATTCCCGAGCCGCAATCGAAAATACCTCAATGAAAACGCTCTACACATCCTATAATGACGACCCGCAATCCAAGCTTTTGGCCCAAGTCAATCGGGAACTGATTGCTATCAAGGCAGAGCGGCGCCATTGGCCTAACGGAACAAGGCGCTCCTTAAACCACTGCCTCGCAATAAGTCATCTGTGGACAGGGCTTTGCCTCTCGCAATCCGTATTAGCCCAACAGGCTTCTTCCACACAAGCAACGCCCAGCGGAGCGCAATTACAGGTCGAGGATGTCCAAGTCATTGGATCCAATCAAGTTGATCAAAACCAAAATGTCCCGATACCGATAACAACAATTTCGGCCAGTCAAATCCAAGCGACACATGTCTTCAATCTGCGCCAGATAGCGGCGCAAGTGCCAAGTCTCCAGATTCAAGGCTTCAATCCACGCAATGCCACATTAACGATCCGTGGCCTGGGCAGCAATACCGGTATCGTGAACTCAGGCCTGGAACAGGGTGTCGGAATCTATATTGATGGCGTTTATTATGCGCGTCCCGCAATTACCGTTTTTGATCTCTGGGATCTCAGCGGCGTCGAAGTGCTGCGTGGCCCGCAAGGGACGGCCTTTGGTAAAAATGCGACTGCGGGAGCCATTAATATTTCCACAGAGCTGCCGACCTTCGCGCGGACGATGAAGGCAGATTTTTCCGTTGGAAACTGGGGATATACGCAATTTCGCGGCGCTGTCAGCAGCCGTATCGCGGATAGTGATTTTGCTTTCCGTCTTGCTGGCTATGTCACGAACCGAAATGGCAATATCTATAATTCCACTCACCACGAATATTGGAATGATCTTCATTCAGGAGGTGTCAAGGCACAGATCCTTTTTGAACCCAGTGAAGATCTCCGTGTCCGTGTGATTGGAGATTACAATGCACAAAAAGAGGAAAGCGGCTTTTCCATTATCAAACAAGCCTTGCCGACAACACTTGCTAATGGATCAAGTGTCGTCGGTTATTATGAAAAAGCTGCACGTTTTCCAGACTATAATGCTGTGATTGCCAATCCTTCTGACCGTGTGACACCGATTGATTCTGATCATACCCTTGTCATGAACACAGGCGGCATTTCGGTTCAGGCCGATGCGAAGATCTTCGACGCACACCGCTTGACCTCGATCACCGCCTTTCGCTGGTGGGGCTGGAACTCCTCACTGGATGGTGACTCCCTGGGGCTGCCGATCCAGACCGCGGCCAATCTGCCGACGTTCCAGCGACAGGTCAGCCAGGAAATCCGTCTCGCCTCCCCTGAAGGAGGAGCGCTCGACGGTCATCTTGATTATACGCTCGGCTTTTTCTATTTCTGGCAACATAATCGAGAGCATCAGTACAATGCCTGGGGACAGGCCGCGAGTACCTGGTATCTTGGTGCCAACGCTCCCATCTCGGCCTTGAATGGCCTGACGTCCCTCGGCGATATTTCTTCGACAACGAACAGCTATTCTGGTTTTGGTCAGGCCACTTTTCATATCCTGCCAGATTTCGACCTGACGGCAGGTCTGCGTTACAATGACGATGTCAAGAACGGAACCTACAATGCCTGGCAGGGAAACAACGCGGTTCCAATCGCGCAACTGCCCGCTGCTTATCAAGCTTCCGCGGCGAGTCTGCGGAATAATCTAGCACCCACCACAGCCTATTCGGCCTTTGCTGAGAGCGGGAATTTTTCTGGCACCGCCAAATTGTCCTACCGCTTCAACGACCAGCTTTTTGGTTACGCAAGTTATGCGCATGGATTTATCGGCCCAGGACTCAATCTCACTCCTGTGACTGGAACGTCCGGGATTAGTCCGGTTGTCGCGCCGGAAACTGTCGATTCCTACGAAGTCGGTGTCAAGACCGATTGGTTGGATCACCGACTCAGCCTCAATGCCAATTTGTTTCTGCAACTGGCCGATAATTACCAAGCATCCACCTATGCCTATATTGGATCCCGTTATGTCTCTTATATCGGTAATGTCGGGCGGATCAGGACGCGCGGCTTTGAGATCGATTCCCATGCACAAATTACAGATGATCTGACGGCGACATTTTCGGCCACCTATAATGATGCGACCTTTCTTTCCTATCCCAAGGCGCAATGTCCGTTTGCCTATTCCTATCTATCGACCTGTGATCTTTCTGGCCAACCTCTCACCGGCGTTTCTCGCTTCGCTCTCTTTCTTGGCGCGGAATACAAGCATTCCATAGGGCATTATGCAGACCAGGATATTATTGGTTATATCGGTGGAGATTTGACCTATCGCTCATCGTTCTTTTCCACACTCAATGATGACCCTTTTGGTCTCGTGCCTGCCTATAGTGTCATCGGCCTCCACGCCGGCTTCCGCACACAAGATGGTAATTATGATGTAGCCTTCTGGGTGAAGAATCTCGCCAACACGACTTATTACGCGCAAATCTCTGTTGGCAGCTCCAGTGCGGTGCCCGTGGCGACAGCAATCCTTGGTGATCCACGTCAGGTTGGCATGACAATCAGTGCCAAGTTCTAAAGGCCTTGTCGCAAAAATTTTGCAAGCGATAGATGGCTGAGGTGTCAATGCTCAACAGCGGGCCGACTGACCAGGCCTGATGGGCGATTTGCAAGACTGGTCAGTGTTTCACCAGAGAAGAGGATGATCCGAGCCGCTGAACATGAACGGTCGGCACAGTCGGCAATGCCAACAAACTCTTGCGATCTTCGGCTGAGATGATGACGCTAAAGGTCAGAGCCATCATGCCGCCAGACTAGCATAGTCCTCAGATTCGAAGCCTGCGTCAGCGTCAGTGCGCTCGCTAAGAAAAGCCGGCCGGCAAGCAATGTCCGGAACGCCCGATCGCGGACGACAAGACGGTCAAAGTGACGGTGGAGCGGCCCGCAACCCTCCATTGCGACTGCCCCCCTACACCGAGATTCTTGGCGTCGTTGCGATCACGACGACGTCGGTAACGATATAGGTCCGGTGACGCATTGCCTTCGCTTATGGGACAGTGCTGCCGACACATTGACGAGAGTAGAATCTATGTGGCGATACCTGTCAGATAACGTCAGGTAGCCTATGGCCTAGCTGGCCCTCTTCGCATTTATGTCGTCGGAGGAATCCGCATTCTCTGGCTCACCCACCGGCATGGGCGTGACGCACGTGGGTTTTCGTGGAGCCTTGCGCCGCTAAAGGTAAATAGGCAGTCGCAGAGCTATTCTGAAGGGCGAACTCTGGCGCCCCGCGCCTCATCGGCGACCAGCATCCCTGTGGTCAGGGTCGACGGGGTCAAGAACCCCGCTTGGCGAACCAGCTGCGCTGCTTCTTTCTTTGAGAACGGAGATAAGGAGAATGCCAGTCTCGTTGAGAGACTGGCGCACCCGAGAGGATTCGAACCTCTGGCCTCTGCCTTCGGAGGGCAGCGCTCTATCCAGCTGAGCTACGGGTGCAACGCGCGCACTTTAGCCCAGTTTGACGGCAAACGCCAAGGGGCTTCCTGATAAAAGTATTCTTCACGCCCCCTCTTGAGAGGGAACGGCTTTTGCTTCGATCTCAATGGCTTATGATCGATGGCACCACGCCGGTCATGCCCCGGCGAAAGAAACTGGAGAGAATCACACGATGGAAGTGCCCGATGCCCGGCTGCACGCGCCAGCGGCGTTGCGCAATCGCGATCCGATTCTCGCTATTCTCCAGGCCCATCTGCCGCCGCAGGGACATTTGCTGGAAATCGCCAGCGGGTCCGGCGAACATTGCATCTATTTCGCCCGCGCCCTGCCAGACTATATCATCCAGCCGAGTGATCAGGATCCCAAGGCCCGTGCGAGCATCGAAGCTTGGATCGCCGCTTCGGGTGTGCCCAACGTCCTGCCGCCCCTGGCCCTCGACGCCACGGCCCCAAATTGGATAAGCGCCCTGGGAAACTGGGCCCCGACCACCATCCTGTGCATCAATATGATCCATATTTCGCCCTGGGAAGCCACCGAAGGTCTTTTCAAGGGCGCGGCCTTACTGCTCTCGCCTGGCCAATTTCTATTCACCTATGGCCCCTATAAGCGCGAGGGCCAGCATACAAGCGAAAGCAATGCGCGCTTCGATGCGGATTTGCGTCGCGAAAATCCGCGATGGGGCATTCGCGATCTTGAATCCGTCACCGCTTGCGCAAAGGAGCATGGCTTTGGCGCGCCCGAGGTGGCGCAAATGCCGGCCAATAATCTCACGCTGACATTTCGACGGTTGTGACCGCAATTATGCGTCGCTCTCCAGCGGGATCAGGAGATGCAACCGAAAACCCTTGGGGTCGTAATCGGCTGTCACTTCGGCGCGGATCTGCTGTGAAAGGACACGCTGCAGCAACATGGAACCGAACCCCTGCGCCAAAGGCGGTGTAACGAGAGGACCGTCGCTTTCCTCCCAATCGCAAGACAAAGCGTCGGTGCCATCCTTCTTGGTCAGGGACCATGTGACCTTGAGCCGCCCCTCATCATGAACCAGCGCGCCATGTTTGACAGCATTGGTGGTCAATTCATGAATGGCCATGCCGAGCGGCACGCCGATTTGCGAAGGCAGATCGACGGCCGGGCCGGAGAGCATGATCCGGCCACCGCGATCAAGACCATAAGGCTCCAGTTCCTGGACGAGTAAATGCCGGAACTCGACCGATTGCTGTAATTCCTCGGTCATGGCCGCGTGGGTCTTCGCCAGCGAGGCGATGCGGCCAGCAAAGGCGGCTTGAAAATCCTCGATCGAGGCCGAGCTTTTCGCCGTCGTGTTCATCACTCCTTGCACAATGGCAAGGGTATTACGCACGCGGTGATGCAGTTCACGAATCAGAAGCGCCTGGTAATCTTCCGCCAGAACCTGATCGGTCACGTCATTGCCGACAATGAAAATACCATTGACCTCGCCCTCGATCCCCAAAATGGGCTGCAAGACGAAATCCAGATAATGGTCATGCAATGGTCCTTCAGAATCATCATCATCATGCAGCTGAACTTTCATCCTGCGGCCGAGGAAAGCCTTGCCGGTCTTGAACACATGATCGAGCAGCGCGACATAATGTTGATCTGCAATCTCAGGCAGAATGTCCGCGACGGTCTTGCCGACGAGGTCTCGTTTACCCACCAGTTTGAGCGAGGCAAGGTTGGCCAGCTCGAAACGATGGTCCGGCCCGCGCAGGACGGACATGAAACTCGGTGCCTGCATGAAGAGGCCACGCAGATGATGGGTTTCGGCGAGCAGGCTTTCGTTCAGGCTTTCAAGTGGCGTTTCGGGGTTGAAACCGTCTTGGCATACTCCGCTCCCTATAGGTAGGGACGCGGAAGGGAATTGCGTCGTGGCGACAGCCGTCATGTCCTGGGCATTTTGCAGAATGAAAGCAATCTTGCCGTCAGCGTCCCGTAGCGGGCTATGCGTGAAGCTCCAGTAACGTCGTTCGAGCGCGCCATCGACATGGATCGGCAAGCGCAAGAGAGGCATGACATCTTTCACATTGTCCGAAAGCACGCGTTCCAACGAGGCCTCGATCAGAACGCGTACCGATCCGTCCATGCAAAAGATCCCGGCAAGCGTCTTTCCCAAAACCTCGGGCGTTTGCCGCGTGATCTTCCGATAGGCCCCGTTCATCGCGACAATGGTCTGGTCCGGAGCGAGAACCATAAGAGGGATCGGCAAGGTCTCGAAGAGCGCTTGGAAGTCCAGGGTATCATCAGAAGGTCTCACGCGGCGACTCCGATGCTCACGCGGCAACGCCACGGACGGTCCTGTCGCGCCAATGTCCGTTTCCTCCCGTTTTGGTTTGTCCATGCGGGATGGATCATTCGCATCCCGCTGCCCATCGTCGCAGCCAATATCACACGGCAAAAAGGTCGAGGGCTCGGTCGGTTGGATAGCATGCGTCGATCTCATGGCCCGAATTCTGGTTCCAAGCTCTTGTTCATCCTCGTTCACACGCGGCGTCGGGTCCTCGATAATCATCAAGGACCAGCGGGCGTTCCATGGTCCGAGGGACAAGATTGCCTGTCAATGCGCGGCGTACCGTTTGGTTCGGTGTTGTGGACAAGCTTAAACAAACTCTTTAGGATAACTTCATTAAATCCGAAACCGGGTGACGGTTCCCGCCCCTCTGTTTCCGGCAATAAAGTGCCCCTGCCTCCGGGGAACGCATAAGATATTTCGCTAAACGGTTCTCGGGCGGAGCGGCCATCGCGCCTCCCAGTGCCTGTTGCCTATAGGGTGGGAACGGCAATCAGGCTCCTTTATACCGTCGTCTGCTAAGCCAAAAGCCTCGGCTTTCGGTGGCATACACGGGTCCCGCCGAGGGTTTCTTTCTTGCGCCTCTTGCGTTTCTCTTCCTCTTGTCTTTTTCTCATCCAGGCCTCCGTCGCCGTGGCGCAAATGCCTCCCGCCGGACCACCTGCCGTCGGCGTGGCGCGGGTCGAAAAAAAGCCGATCACCCAAACCAATGAATTTCTAGGCCGTATCCAGGGTATCGAACGCGTCGATATTGTCGCGCGTGTGACCGCCTTCCTCGATGAGGTCGCGTTCCGGGACGGTGCCGAGGTCAAGACCGGCGATGTCCTCTATCGGCTCGAACGGGGTCCCTTCGAGGCGACACTCGCCGCACGCCAAGCGGTCGCCGACCAGTTTCGCGCCCAGCTCACCAATGCCAAGATCGCCCTGGCGCGCGCCGAGGCCCTGTTACGAACGCCTGCCGGCACGCAGGCGAATGTCGATACGGCGACCGCCAATTCCCGCGCCCTGGAAGCGCAGGTGCAAGGCGCGGAGGCCGACACGAAAAACGCACGGATCAATCTCGATTATACGACCATTACCTCCCCGATTGACGGCAAGATCGGCCGCACGGCCGTACGCATCGGCAATGTCGTCAGCCCCTCGAGCGGCACGCTCGTCACAATCGTCGGGCAAGACCCGATGTATGTCGTCTTCCCTGTTTCGGTACGCACTATTCTCGATCTGCGTGATCGCTATCGCACGCAATCAGAGAAAGATCCGGAGCATACAGGCCAGCTCGTCGTCCGTCTGCGGCTGCCTGATGGCCGCATGTATGGACAGACCGCGCATGTGGATTTCATCGACAATAGCGTGCAGTCCGCAACCGATACGATCCTTTTGCGCGCGACGATTGCCAATCCCCTCATTCCCGTCAACAGCGCCACACCGAATTCGCTGCGCGAATTGACGGATGGCGAATTCGTCAATGTCGTCCTCGAAGGCGCGCAGCCGATCGTCGTCCTGGCCATTCCCCGCGCCGCTGTGCTCACCGATCAAGAAAGCGATTTCGTCTATATCGTCGATAAAGAGGGCAAGGCACAGCGCCGCAATATCAAGCTGGGACAATCAACGCCCACCGTCGCTTCGGTCATTACCGGCCTCCAGGAAGGCGAACTCGTGATCGCCGAGGGCTTGCAAAACGTCCGTCCGGGCCAGCCTGTCTCGGCGAGCCCGATGACCCCTGGCCCCTCGCTCGGTCCTGAAACAGCCGCACCCGGGACAGGTACATCTGGAACCGCGACACCAGTCACCAAAGCACCAGGAACCAAAGCGCCCAGCGAATCCGCCCCCTCTCGCGCCGCGCCTGAAAAACCCTGAACGCGGCGCGCCGGTTCACGCCGGCGATGCGATCGTTTTCCTCTTCATGAAATGAAGCGCCATGTTTTCCTCGATCTTCATCGATAGGCCACGCCTTGCCATCGTCATCGCCATTGTGATCACCATCGCCGGCGCGATTTCGATGACCCGGATTCCGGTATCACAATTCCCCGATATCGTGCCGCCGCAAGTGCAGGTCACGGCGCGTTATCCGGGTGCCTCGGCCGGCGTCGTCGAAGCCTCCGTCGCGCAGCCGCTCGAGGCACAGATCGTCGGCGTCGACAAAATGCTCTATATGAAATCAGCGAGCGGCGACGATGGCAGTTATACGCTGACCGCGACCTTCGATCTGTCGAGCAATCCCGACATCGATACGGTCAATGTCAATAATCGCGTGCAGACGGCCACGCCGCTCCTGCCGCCGGAGGTGCGCCAGCAGGGCCTGACGGTGCAGAAACGCTCGTCGGCGGTTTTGCAATTCATGATGCTCTACAGCGACAATGGCGCGCAGGACCCGCTGTTCATCACCAATTACGCGACGATCAACGTGCTCGATGAAATTTCGCGCACACCCGGCGTCGGCCAGGCGAGCCTCTTCGGCAATCTCAAATATTCGATGCGGATCTGGTTCGATACGAGCCGGCTTGTCAGCCTCAATCTGGCCCCTTCCGATGTGATCGCCGCGATCAGTAATCAGAATGTCCAGGCGCCGATCGGACGTATCGGCGCGAGACCCATTGCCGACGATCAGCAATTCCAGTTCAATCTGCAGACACTGGGGAGGCTGCAGACACCGGAGGAATTCGGTGCAATCGTGATCCGCGCCAATCCCGATGGATCGGTGCTGCGCGTGCGCGATGTCGCGCGGGTGGAAATGGGCGCCCAGAGCGAGGATGCCGAGGGCCGCTATTCCGGCAAGCCGGCGGTCGGCATCGGCATTTATCTGTCTCCCGGTGCCAATGCCGTGCAAACCGCGGCCGCCGTGGGCAAGGTCCTGGAACGGGTCGGCAAACGCTTTCCCGAGGGGTTGAAATCCACCGTCGTCTATGATGCGACGACCTTCGTGTCGGATACGGTACGCGAGGTCTTGCACACCTTGATCGAAGCTTTCGTCCTCGTCGTCCTCGTCGTCTTTCTGTTTCTCGGCAGTGTCCGCGCGACGGTCATTCCAACGATCGCCATTCCGGTCAGCCTCATCGGAACATTCGCCATCCTCCTCGCACTCGGCTTTTCAGCCAATACGGTCTCGCTGCTCGCTTTGGTTCTGGCCATCGGCATAGTCGTCGACGATGCGATCGTGGTTGTCGAGAATGTCGAGCGCGTGATGGAGGAGGAGCCGGATCTGACACCGGCCGAGGCCACCAAAAAAGCCATGGCGCAGATCACCGCGCCGATCATCGCCATCACCTTGGTCCTGCTCTCGGTCTTCGTTCCGATTGCCTTCATTCCTGGCACGTCGGGCGTCTTATTCCGTCAATTCGCGGTGACGATCAGCGCCGCCATGCTGATCTCGGCGCTCAATGCCTTGACCCTTTCGCCCGCGCTTTGCGCCATCGTTTTGAAACGGGGCCGGCCGCGGCGCGGCCTCATGCATCTCGTGCTGCAGGGCATCGACAAGGTCCGCGACGGCTATGCCCGCGTCGTCGTCAGGCTCCTGCGCTTTTCCTTCCTCGCCGTATTGCTTGTCCTCGTCTTCGGCGCGGGCATTTATGGCCTGTCCTTCAAGACGCCGACCGGCTTCCTGCCCGAGGAAGATCAGGGCGCCTTCTTCATCGCGATCCAATTGCCCGATGGCGCCTCGGTGGCACGCACCAGCGAGGTCATCAAGCGGGTCGAGAAAATTCTGCTCGGCATGCCGCAGGTCAAGGCGACTTTCGCCATTACCGGCTTTTCCCTCATCGATGGCGCCAACGAAGCCAATAATGGGTTCATGGTCGCCAATCTGAAGCCTTTCGAGGATCGCAAGGCCGCCATGGACTCGGCGCAGGCCTTGATCGCCCAGGTGTTCATGCGCGCCGCCACCGAAATCCGGACGGCCCGCGTCATCGCCTTCAACCTGCCGCCGATCATCGGCCTTTCGACCAGCGGCGGCTTCGAATTCATGCTCGAAGGGCTTGAAGGCCAGGAACCCGCCCAGCTCTCGAGCGTCATGCAGAGCCTGATCATCGGCGCCAATCAAAGGCCCGAGCTCACGCGCGTCTTTTCGACCTTTACCGCGACCAATCCATCGATCTTCCTCGAAATCGATCGCGACAAGGCGCAGGCGCTCGGCATCAATATTGCCGATCTGTTCAATGCCCTGAACACGACGTTAGGGGGCTATTACATCAACGACTTCAATCTTTATGGCCGAACCTGGCAGGTCAATATCCAGGGCGAGGCCGCCGACCGGCGCGATATTTCCTCAATCTGGCAGATCTATATCCGCAACAATAGGAATACGATGGTGCCCATGGCCTCGCTCGCCACGGTGCGCATGGTCCAAGGGCCACAGATCATCACGCGCTATAATAATTACCGCGCCATTCTCATTAACGGATCGCCCGCGGCAGGCGTTTCCTCGGGCTCGGCCTTGGAGGCCATGGGCACGCTGGCCGATCAGACGCTGCCCCCCGGCTTTTCCTTCGAATGGACCGGCACGGCCTATCAGGAATCACAGGTCTCCGGCCAGACGGGCTTCATCCTCGCCTTCGCCTTGCTGTTTGCCTATCTCTTTCTCGTTGGTCTCTATGAGAGCTGGGTCATTCCAGTGCCGGTCCTGCTCTCTGTCTCCGTCGCGGTGTTCGGTGCCTTTCTCGGCATTATCGTGGCTGGCGTATCGCTCGACCTTTATGCTCAGATCGGCCTCGTGGTGCTGATCGCGCTCGCCGCGAAAAATGGTATTCTGATCGTGGAATTTGCAAAGGAACAACGCGAGCACGGAGCCACGATCATCGAAGCAGCGGCCCTTGGCGCGGAAATGCGGTTCCGGGCCGTCATGATGACATCGCTCGCCTTCCTGCTCGGCCTCATTCCGCTGATTCGGGCGACCGGTGCCGCGCAATTGAGCCGCCGCGCGGTTGGCACGCCCGTCTTTGCCGGCATGCTGGCGGCCAGCACTATCGGCGTCTTTCTCATCCCCATGCTGTATGTGGTTTTCCAGAAAATGGTCGAACGCGTCAGCAGTGCAAAGCCGAAGACACAAAAGGTACTCGCGCAAACAGGCGAGCCGCCTGCCCCTCGTTCGGCCTGACCATGCCGACGGCAGGCCCCCCACCCCAACTCGTAAGCCGGCGGCATGCCAACGGCTTCCTGATGGGTTTTGTTGGGGGCCTTATCGCCAGCCTTTGCTCCCTCTCCCTTCACGCGGAGGGGGTCTCTTCTACCCCGTTAGCGAGCCGGTCCTCATTCGCCTCTTTTCTCGCGGGGCTTTGGCCGGAAGCCCAGAAGGCCGGGATCAAACGCCAGACTTTCGACTCGGCTTTCGACGGCCTCACCTATGATCCCGCCCCCGCGCGGGCGGCTATGGCGCAGCCGGAATTCGACCGGCCCTTACGCCTCTATTTCGCTCAGGCAGCGAGCCCCCCTCGGCGCGATCGCGGCCAAGTGTTACGCAAACAGTTCAATCCAGAACTGACCGCTCTGGAACAAAGATATGGCGTCCCGGCAGAGATCATCGTCGCCGCCTGGGGCATGGAAAGCGATTACGGGCGTCTGCGGGGCGACAATGACATTATCCGTTCGCTGGCCAGTCTCGCCTTCGCCCTGCCCGAGCGCCCTCTCTATCGTCAGGAATTGCTCGCCGCGCTTGTCATCCTCGACAGCGGACAGGTGAAACGCAATGACATGCGTGGATCTTGGGCGGGTGCCATGGGCGATCCGCAATTCCTGCCCTCCGCCTATCTCACCTATGGCATCGGTTTCGATGGAAAACCTTTTCCCGATCTCTGGCACAAGGCGGCCGATAGCCTCGCCTCGATCGCCTCATTCCTGGCGCGCTCCGGCTGGAAACCAGGCCTGCCCTGGGGGCTTGAAGTGCGCCTGCCACAAAATGCCGATCTCTCCTCCCTGCATCGAGATTTTTCCACCTGGACCAAGCTCGGCGTGGATGCGGCATCAAACGGCACCCTCCCCGTCAAAGGCGAGGCGACGCTGTTCCTGCCAGCCGGCCGCCAAGGCCCCGCATTTCTTCTCTCGGATAATTATTGGGTTCTGAAGCTCTATAATAATTCTGATGCCTATGCGCTTTCGCTTGCATGGTTGGCGCAGGAAATCAAAGGGGAAGGCGGTTTACGAGGCTCGTGGCCTGAGACTGGGCCGGAACTCAGCCGGAAGGAAAAGGCGGCAATCCAACAACGTTTGCAAAAACTTGGATTCTATCAAGGCACGCTCGACGGCCGTTTCGGCCAAGCCTCGCGCGATGCGATCCATGCCTATCAACTGCGTGTAGATCCGGGCAAAGCGGACGGCTTTGCCACGCAGGCCCTCTATCGGCAATTGCTGTCCGCCATGCCGGAACCGTGAGAGGCCGGTGCAGCCCTCCCCGTTCCGCACGTTTAAAAGGATTATCCGTTAGAACAATAAGATAAAGACTGTTCTCTGAAGCAATGGAAGCAGAAAGTAGTCTAGGATGTTTGAGTCAAAAGCGGACATCCCTTTTTAGACCAACCCTTTGTTTCTTCAAAGATCGGAAGCATCGGGCAGGGTTCAACCTGAATATCCGAGACTTCAGGAGCGTCCACTATTTTGGATTCAGGTCTCTCCAAAACCGAAACAGTCATGGCCAAGAGCATTTCACGATGAGCTATTCTTTCTTTGAGCGCCTCTCTTGCATCGGGACTGCACACATCGATCGAAGAGTGCAGATGAGAGAGACCATTCAGAAGCTCTGAATAAGCATTAAAAACCAAGCGTTTCATTGGCTTCTCTTCTCCCTTCCTGTATAAATTATTGCCATATTAGATTATATTTTAATATTTTTATCGGAATTTCCCATTTATTCCACATGCACGCAATAGCATAGAAAATAATTATGTAATATTATAACTCTATGAAGTTATAATATGGTAAAATACTCCTACACGGCCATGGAATACTTAATAAAAGCGGAGTATATTTTTATCACGGCGAGTAATGCTAAGCTCTCGCTTTTCCAGTAATATTAATATATGCGTAATACGTATTAGTCTCGCCCGCAATACCTTACAGGCACTTTTTAAGCCAGCTCAACCAAAAGTACCCTCCCCTTTTGGTTGAGGCTCTGCACGATCGGACATTCAATTAGATGCGTGGGCGAACTGTAAGCGCTTACGCTGGCACGCTTTCTTTCCAGCGCGCAATCTCCGACAGCTCCGCTTCCGGACGATCGATGAGAAGCTTGCCGCGTCCCGAGAAAATCGTCCCCGCCCCGCCATCGATGGAGAGCCAATCGCCTTCTTTGATCGGCAGGTCGTGCAAACGGGCTGTATGTCCGGCAACATCGACATTAAGGCCGGCGCAGCCGACCAGACAGGGTTTGCCTAATTGCCGCGCTACGAGTGCCGCATGGGCGGTGCGGCCGCCAACTGCGGTCACAATTCCCGCCGAGGCGGCAAAACCCGCGACGTCAGCGGTGCTGATTTCCGGCCGCAGGAGAATGACGGGATCTCCCGCTTTTGCCAAGCGTTGAGCGCTCGTGGAATCGAAAGCCGCGCGACCGATCGCGACGCCCGTGGAAGCGCCGGTTCCATGCCCCACAGGCTCGCCAACCGCGCTCAGTCTTTGATTGGCGAGATGTTCGATATCCCGCGTGAAATCGATATTTTCCAGCCGCTGCAACGCCTCCTTGGGCGTAATGAGCCCCTCCTTGACGAAGGCCACGGCGAAACGCAAAGCCGCCGCCGGTGTGCGTTTCGCACTGCGGGTTTGCAGAAACCACAATTTGCCGTTTTCAATCGTGAATTCGACATCCTGCACATCACCGAAGGCCTGTTCAAGCCGTGCGAGCGTCGCCACCAATTCCTTGGCGGCGGCGGGCACGGTACGCGCCAAAGCCGCTTCCGGTTCCGGCGTGCGGCGGCCAGAGACGACATCCTCGCCTTGCGATTCAAACAGGACATCGATTACCGGCGTCGCCGCGCCCGTCGATGGATCACGCGAAAAGGCGACACCGGCCCCCGATGTCAGCCCAACATTGCCGAACACCATGGCCTGGACCGTAACAGCCGTGCCGCCAAGCGCCTCGAGATGTTCCAGTTTGCGATAGGTTTTGGCTTTGTCACTTTCCCACGAGCCAAAGACCATGCGCGCGGCCGCCTCGACCTGGCGCATCGGCTCTTCCGGTATGAATCCGCCGTTGCTCTCGATCACCTGCAGATAGGCCCCGGCAAGCCGTTCCAGCGCCTCACTGTCGAGATCACCCGCATCAAGGACCCCTTCTTCGGCCATGATCTGATCGCGTCGTTTGCGCAAAAGCGCCTGATCAAGGCCAAGGACGACATCGGCATAGCTGTCGAGAAACCGGCAGCGACAATCCCAGGCAAAACGCGGATGACCGGTCTGACGCACGAGGCCCAACACAACAGAAGGCGTGCAGCCAACATCGAGCACGGTTTCCAACATGCCGGGCATGGACCGCGCCGCTCCCGAACGCACGGAAATGAGCAGCGGATGGCGGTGATCACCAAACCGTCTGCCGGTGGCCTCTTCGAGATAAGCGATCCCTTCTTCGAGACCCTTGACCAAGGCCTTTTCCGCCTCGGGCTCACTGCGCAGGATCGCGGAACAAAGCGTGATCGGCAGGACGAAGGCCGGCGGAACGGGAAGGCCGAGCGCAGCCATGCGCTCCAGATTGGCAGCCTTCGCTCCGATGAGATCTGCGGAATGTGCCTCGTTCGTTCCGGTCGCGATACGCACGATCTGCATGAAGAAGTTCCGATGATGGAGTTTGAAAAAATTATTTCGAGAGATCGGCCAGCACGTGGTCACGCAGCAGGCCACCCGCGCCAGCCAGCCGATCGGTCGCGCGTTCAAGGGCGCGCGCTAATTCCATGACGGAGAGAGAGGTCCGCAGATCGAAACTGCCGCGCAACACCAGGCGCGTGAGCGTGCGTTCGGCTTCATCCGCCCGATGTTCGTAATCGGCCAGTTGAACACAGGCCTCAAGCGCGTCCTCCGTATCGACACGCTGGCCTTGCGGAACATCCATGGCCGCGACGGCGCCGATGGCCATGGCCTGCGTGCTCCCCACCGCCGCCGCACTCAGATCGCCAAGCGGTTTCAACAGATCGGCCGGCAAATCTTCCGGAATCAGCGAGGCGATGAAGGCCGCTTGTTCGAATTCGTCGATCGTCTCTTCCACGCGGTTGACGAGGCTTTCAATCGCGCGGTCGGCATTGAGCCGGGCGATTTCAACCCGCGCCGCGACCGCCATGCGGTCGGCTTTCTCTTCGATATGCCGCGCATTCGCGGCCGCCCGGTCAGCATCGATCGCCTGCCCCTTGCTCCGCGCCGCGATCAAATGGGCGATAGCGTCAGCAATATCACGCGCAAGGCCCGCCTGGCGCACAACGATCGACAACAAAGAACTGTCGACGCTTTGCAGCCGCCGCATCAGATCGGCTTCGATGCGATCGCGCGCCAGCCGGACTGAACTGCCGGCGAGCAAGGTTTCGCTCGCGACGCGCAGCGCGTTTTTGAGGAAATCCACCGCCGCCTCACGGCCGAGCGCATGATCGAGACGCTCACCGAAGCCAATCCGTGTGGGCGTCGTATTGCGCACCGCCGAGGCGATAAGATCGCCACCGCCCAATTCGAGAAAGGCGCGATGGCCGAAACGGTTACGAGCCGCCCATTCGAGAATGTGTCCGGCATCGGCCTTGGACATCCAGGTCCGCAGGAGCTTGCGGGCCTTGTTCCAATCGATCAGAAACACCAGGCTGGAGCCAAGCGCCGCCAGGAAAGCGGAGCGATGCGCCTGATCTACCGCCGCAAAACGGCCGGTCGTGAGATAGAAAGGTTCCTCGTCGCCGATGCCTTGAGCGTCCTTGCGTTCAAGGCCGCTCCATTGCACGGCGAAAGCGTCGAACAAGTTGGCAAAGAATCGCGCGCGATCGAGATGCACATCCGTATACGTGATGGTGACAGCAGCCGGATCTATGGTAATGACCACCACATGCGCTTCGGTCTCTCCGATATCGTTCTGGATGACCAATTTGCCGGTGCTGCGCATGGCCGTGGTGGCGAGGCCCGGATGGTTGAATTTCAGTTTCCGGGTCGACTCCAACCCGCGCATGAAGGCCTCGACCAGGGGGCGATCCTCTGGCGTCAGACCATAGACATGAGCGCCGGCGCAAATCTCTTCCGCATGGGCCGCCGCAAGCTGGTTCAAGGCCTTATGGAGATCCATGACAAGGCGATGCAGACTATCCTCATGGTGTGCGGAAAGAGCACCCAATTGGGCGATCCGCGTCACGGCCATAGTGTCGGCGGGGCCCTGGTTTTCCGGCTTGTCTTTCAAGGCCGCCTGCAAGGCTGCAAGACGAGCAAGCCCGGCCTCACCGGCGGTCTGGTCTCCGGCCTTGACGGAATTGGCCATGGTCGTGACATCCTGCCAGATCGCGGCGGCGAGCGTGTCGAGGCCGGGCGCACTGATCCTGCCGGGATCCACAAGCCGCGCGTTCTGAACCAGCGTTTCCATCGGCAAGGGATCAATGCCGGCAGCGCGGCATTCATCCTGGAGGTCGAAGGGAGGCACTGTAGGGTTTTGGGCACGCCGGGCGGCTGCTTGCAGAACGGCAAGACGAAGCTTGACCTGATCGTTCGCGTGCAGACCATCCTGGATAAGCGATGGCAGGAGGATTTCACTCTCTCCAAGCCGTTCGATGATATCGGATTTCATCGGTGCACCCTGGGACCTTGGTGAATAATGATCCCCCTTGAACGATTCGTGCGTCAGCCGTGTGACAGTTGAATGACGCATTCTCCCTTATAGAAGATTGAAAATATTGAACCTGGAGCACCGGGCACGGCTCACGGTGAACGTCCAGCGTTCTGATCTAGTATCCACCCTCATTGAAGCGCGACTCGTCGCGGTTCAATGAGGGCAAGTGGATACAGTTTAAAAAGTGGCGTATCGAGAATCTATGATCTCGATACTGGGGCATCGCCTCAATCGATGGATAGGCCTGAGAACGAATCAGCGGCCCGTGCCCAACCCGAAATGCTTGATCCGGCGGTAAAGCGTCGCCCGGCTCATGCCAAGATGGCTGGCAGCTTTGGCGATATCGAAACCATCCTCGGCGAGTTGCCTTGCAATGACGTCTTTTTCTGCTTGTTGCAAAGTCCCGACAGGCGCCAACCGTTCCGTGCGGGACGGCAAATCGAAATCATGACTTTCAAGGCATGGCGCCGGGGAACTCGCAAAAGCCAGTTCAAGAACCTGCCGCAATTGGCGAAGATTGCCTGGCCATTCACAAGCCTCGATCGCGCTTCGCGCCGTAGCCGAGAGATCGCGGCCCAGCGCAATCTCTCGCACAAGCCGATCAATGACCAGGCTCTTGTCCTCGCGCGACCGCAAGGGCGGGAGATCGATCGGGAGCCCTTTGAGCCGGTAATAAAGATCCGCGCGAAAGGTTCGCGCGGTGACCAGGGCTTCGAGATCCTGTTGCGTCGCGCAGATGAGTGCGATTGTCGAAGCCCCCTCCCCACGCAAGCCTGCATGATTATCCAGCGCATGCACGAGGAAAGCTTGCAACGACAGCGGCAAATCACCGATCTCATCGAGAAAGAGCGTGCCACCTGCCGCTCGTTCGATCGGATCGGCGAGAGCGTTTTGCGCGAAAGAGTTTTGAGCAGGATAATCTTGAGAATTTAACAGCGCCCGGCAATCGACGCGGATGAAGGGGCGCTCGATGGGGCTCCTGATCGTCTCGTTCTTTTGGACCCTGTCCCCATGAATCGCACGCGCGAAAACTTCTTTCCCCGTGCCAGTTTCACCCGTGATGAGGAGTTTCGGTTTCAAACCCGCAGTGGCGCGGATACGCTGGACAAAGGCCTGCAAACGCCGATCATCGCCGGCCAAAGTATCAAGGAGTGAAGGCTCCTTGGGTGCAAGAGCCGGCGTGGTGGGACGCTTTCTCCGCGTTTCAAGGGGAGGCGAGAATGACAGGGCAGAACTCAGGGACAGAAAAGTCGCCGCGCCGTCACGAAGCAATGGCGCCTTGCCGGTCCCGGCGGATGGCCCTCCATCATCCCTGACAATCCCGATCCCTTGATCGATCAAGGCCTCATCGAGCCCGAGCTGCTGGCGGGCGAGCCGGCTCGCGCCCTTGAGCCGCCGGTCCTCGTCGAAGGCGAGCAGCGCCTTGCCCTCGATCGACTCCCCAAGCGAGACGATCCAGCAGGATCGATAGGCGTGCCGGAAACAGACAGCCTCGATCCAACCGGCGGCAAGCGTCGTCGCGCGTTGCGCGAAACCGACGATGCGGCTGTCGATCTCCTGGTTGAAGGCCGATATATCAAGACAGCCGATGATCGTCCCATCGGCATTAAAGAGCGGCGCAACGGTGCAGGTCAGGCCCGCGTGGCGGGAGCGGAAATGCTCGCCACGATGCACCGTGACCGGCCGTTGCTCGGTCAGGCACAGGCCGACGCCATTGGTGCCTTCAAGCCCCTCGCTCCAGACGGAGCCGGTCCAAAGCCCCCATTTCCGAAAGGCGCGCTCGTCATTTCCCGCCCGCGCGTTCAAGGTTATGCCATTGCCATCGGTGAGCATGACGACATAGCCTAGATCGGCGACCTGCCGATAAAGATCATCGAGAAGCGGCGTGGAGAGGGATAAAAGGGCGTCGAGCGGTTCCCGCGCCTCGCGCAATTCGCCGCGAGACAGGACGCGCGTCTCGGCCTGACGTTCGGGATCGAGCTTATGGCGATCGAGGCAGCGGCGCCAGGACGCAATGATCAAAGAGCCGACGGGTCCATCGCCCGTTTCCGCCCCACCGAATGAGGCGGTGAAGATCCGTTCCGCATGCGCCGTGGCGGCAACCGGCATTCTCCCATCCCCGGACCCCATTGGCATGGACCCTCCCCTCTTGATTTGCCCGCAGCGGCCTTTGATCGGCTCATATCCCGCGGGTAATTTTATGGGGCGGCATCATAAACATTGAAAACGGTGAAGTCGAGAAACGGGATTGCCTGGCCCGGCCGGATCAGCGCCTGTCATACGCAAGCTTAGCCGTGCCAAAATGAGCAGCAATAAGTGAACTGAATTTATTCATTGCGGTCTTGTTTTGCTTGTCATACGATCATATTTTAAAGAAATCGCTCATGACCTGCGTATTCATTTAGCAGATCTGAAAGCCGCGGGCGATGCTGGCCTTGCTTCAGGGTGAAGGGAAGGTCGGAGGCAGTGGGGCATGTGTAGCGGCGCGGGAGATTGCCTTCCAAGCCGCATTGCAATGCAGTGTCCCGCCAGTCGAGGCGGCGTCGAAGACATTATTTCTACGAGGAATTTTCCTATGTCTACAGGAACGGTGAAATGGTTCAATGCCGAGAAAGGGTATGGATTTATCCAGCCTGACGAGGGTGGCAAGGATGTGTTCGTTCATATCAGCGCCGTCGAACAATCCGGCCTGCGTCATCTGGCTGAAGGCCAGAAGATCAATTACGATGTCGTTCCTGATAAAAGGACCGGCAAATCCTCGGCGGGAAATCTGCGGGCAGCGTAATCCCGCGAGCCCCTGACGCCGGCTCAAGAGTGCCGGTTGATGCTCTAGCCGTTTCACCCGGTCTCTCTTCATGGCCCTGGCTCATTGCCGGGGCTTTTGTATTTTCAGTCCTGTTCGTCAGCATCGCGAGGACGATCGAGCGCAAATCCGTGTGGTAACAATTCGGCCATTGTATATGTAGCGCGATGCCCCTCTGGCCCTCCGACATGCACCAAAGTCTCCGGCGCCGAGAACTCATGAAGGCGTTGCCGACAGGCGCCGCAAGGCGTCGTATGACCTGCGCCATCTCCAAGAATGAAAATGGCGTCGATGCTCCGCTCTCCAGCCGTGATCATGGCCGCGATAGCGCCGGCTTCCGCGCAGGTTCCGACCGGATAAGCGGCATTTTCGACATTCACCCCGACAAATACGGCGCCTGAAACGCTGCGCACGGCCGCCGCCACTTTAAAGCGGGAATAAGGCGCATAAGCCCTGTCGAACACCGCCAAAGCCGCGCTCCAGAGTTCCTCCAGCGGATCCATTCCCTCCCCCTTTCCTTCGCATGGCCTGACAAGTCGAAAGGGATGGATGGGAACCCTCCCAGTCCTCATCGGTTAAGCTCCCAAATATTCCAGAAGCCACGTGGCGCGTCTTCTGGTTCCTCTCTCGAATTTTGCCCTTCGCCAAGCGGTGGGGAAATTCGGGATACTCCCGATGGTCGCGTTTGACGAGCATCGGCATCACAAGGGAGAGCGATATGTCGCAAGATATAAAAACATCGACATCCAATCGCGGATTTGCCTCCATGGATGCGGAAAAACAAAGGGAAATCGCGCGCAAGGGCGGACGCAGCGTGCCCAATGAAAAACGCAGTTTCTCGCAGAACCACCAGCTCGCCTCGGAAGCCGGCCGCAAGGGCGGCCAGTCCGCGCATGGTCATCGCCGGTCCGCTCAAGATATTCGCCATTAACGGCTGCCCCAATGATCAGCGGCGGCCTCGCTGCATAAGCGACTTTTATACAACGGACGTAAAAAAGGGCGGCGATTTCACATCGCCACCCTTTTTAAATTTTTCCGTCCGGCTCCACCGGACGACAGGTGTCGTTTTTAGCCTTCTGCAACGGCCACTTTGCGCGTGCCGCTATGGGAAGCATGACCACCCTTACGGCCGGCTTCCGAGGCGAGCTGGTGGTTCTGCGAGAAACTGCGCTTGTTGGGGTTAACGCTTTGGCCGCCTTTGCGGCCTGCCTCGGCCGCGAGCGCAGGATTTTGCGAGAAGCTGCGCTTTTCATGCGGCACGCTTTCACCGCCCTTGCGCGCGATCGCCCGCTGCTTTTCGGCATCCATGGACGCAAAGCCACGCGTCGATGTCGATTTTTTTGGAGATTCCAGGGTTTTTGTCATGCTTCCTCACAAAACTTTTATTTATTGATGAACCAACTAACGCTTAGCTTTTTGACTGGTTTCAGAAGAAAAAAAATTTTCAGGTAAAATCAAAGCCAAGCACAAGCTTTTACGATCAATACCTTGTAAAAATATGGGATGGTCGAGGCCCTTTGAGGAGGGGTCTCACAAGTTTTTCATGCGCCTTTTAATTCTCTCCTCCACAGTTCGAATTCATGTGGCATTCAGCGGCAGAAAGAGAGACTTCATGCCGGTGCAATGACCAAGGGCAAGCAAGCAAGTCCCAAGTAAAAGCCCAGGACATTCTTCCAACGGCATCACATTAAAAATGGACGTCCCTTTTGGAGGACATCTCCTTCCCTCGCGCCCGTAACCGGTCCGCGCGGATCTAAATGTAATTTTAACGTCTTTGGTTGCATCACGAGCTTCGCCGCATTCTTCTTTGGCAGCTATCTGGAATAAATTTCCACAATTTCACTTTAGCTTGGTTGTCTTTGCCTATAAGCTCTTGACGTTTGTATCATCAGCCTGGAAATAGGCAGTCCGACCAGAAGCTTCAAAATACACGGCCTTTTGCAACGCGCGGAACCCGTGAACACGATGGTCGGAACGAGGCGATGCATGACGTCAAGGTTTGCGACCAATCCGGCATCCTGTCGAAAGGTTTCAGCTCGAGCGATTTCCGCCGGAGCGGAAATCCTGCTGAGAGAAAGACAGGCAGGCACAGGTCACCTGGCAACGTCCGCACACATTCAAACACGCGATACTCCTCTGTCGCGCAGGCTCGCCAGGAGCCGCGAGGGCAATTGTGTGGAGCAGGCGCCGGGGCCTTCTCGTTTCGAAGACACATCCCCTCACATTTGAACCCGGGCATCCGGACTTAATCATAGCATTTGGACCGCATCACAAAGATCGCTAAACAGGTTTCTTTAGGACCGATGTGATGCCGCAGGGCGAATAAAATGACAGAAATCAAAAAAATCGGAATTGTCGGGGCGGGACAGATGGGATGCGGCATCGCTCAGGTCTGCGCGCTCGCGGGAATAAAGGTCGTTCTCAATGATATTTCCAGCGACCGCCTCAATGCAGCGCTTCCCACGATCACAGCCAATATGGACAAGCAGATCAGGCGCCAGCAGATCACCGAGACCGCCCGCGACGGCGCGCTTCCACACATCAGCCTGTCACCCGATTACGCCGGCCTCGGAGACAGCGATCTGGTGATCGAGGCGGCCACCGAAAACGAGGAGGTCAAACGCAAGATCTTCAGTGAGATCTGCGCGGTTTTGAAACCCGAGACGATTCTCGCCAGCAACACATCCTCCATTTCGATCACGCGATTGGCCTCGGTCACCGACCGGCCCGAGCATTTCATGGGCATTCACTTCATGAATCCCGTGCCGCGCATGCAGCTCGTCGAATTGATCCGCGGTATCGCCACCGAAAACTCGACTTTCGAAACGGCCAAGACCTTCATCACCCAACTCGGCAAGACGGTGACGGTTTCCGAGGATTTCCCGGCCTTCATCGTCAATCGTATTCTGTTGCCGATGATCAATGAGGCCATTTATACGCTTTATGAAGGGGTCGGCTCCGTCGAAGCCATCGATACTGCGATGCGGCTCGGCGCCAACCACCCGATGGGTCCCCTGCAACTGGCCGATTTCATCGGTCTCGACATCGTGCTATCCGTCATGCAGGTCTTGCATGAGGGTCTGGCCGATTCGAAATACCGCCCCTGCCCCTTGCTTGTGAAATATGTCGAAGCCGGCTGGCTCGGCCGCAAGGTGCAGCGCGGTTTCTACGATTATCGCAGCGGCACCCCAATCGCCACACGCTGAGGCCGGGGCGCGGGCGCGCTTCAGAAGACCGCCATTCGCATAAAACGTAGACGCCGCCCTCGGCGGTCATTATAAAGTCACGGAACGCTGTTTAAGACATGAGACCATGTTGAGCCGAACCAGATTCTGGCGCGACTCTTGAATCGAAATCGAGGCCTCCTCTGCGGGGTCAAGGCATGCCACCCTTGCTTGACGGATCGTCTTAGCTGGTAAGGCGGACCGTTTTGCCTCGGGTGTCCAGGGACCGTGTCAACACGGTTCGAACCCAAATTTGGAGCCTCCGGCCCTGCCGTGCTTCAAGCGAGGTGCCGATTTGACGGTTCACTTCCAACCTCTCGTCTCGCCCGAGGCTTGCCCAGCCCTCGTGCTCAATGCCGATTTTCGGCCCCTCAGCTATTATCCCCTGTCGCTCTGGTCGTGGCAGGATGCCATTAAAGCGGTCTTCCTCGATCGGGTGAATATCGTTTCCCATTACGATAAGACAGTCCGAAGTCCGAGCTTCGAGATGCGGCTGCCTTCCGTTGTTTCCCTCAAAACCTATGTCAAACCTTCGCGTCATCCCGCCTTTACGCGATTCAATGTTTTCCTCCGCGATCGCTTTACCTGCCAATATTGCGGTTCACGCGAGGATCTGACTTTCGATCATGTTCTGCCGCGCTCCAAAGGCGGCACCACGACCTGGGAAAATGTCGTCGCCGCCTGTTCCTGCTGCAATCTGCGCAAGGGCGATAAACTTCCCGACGAGGCCCATATGTGGCCGGCGAGCCCCCCCTATCAGCCGACCGTCGGCGATCTGCACCAGAACGGCCGCCAATTCCCGCCCAATTATCTGCATGAAAGCTGGATGGATTATCTCTACTGGGATTCCGTTTTGGAGCCTTGAGACATATATCACGCCGACCAGCGCGAATTGATCCCCGCCATGCCCTCAATGCCGCAAAGATGGGCAGCCGGCTGGACCGTATCGGGAAATACAGCTTCCTCAAGCCGGTGCCACGGTTTCGCACGCACCACGGTTTCGCACGCAATAGAGTCGCCCAATAGGGCCACCGGAACGCTGGCAACCGGACATCGCGCAGCTCGCACCCGCGGTTTCGCCGCCACTTCAAGCGCGTGTATGGCGCACCGCCAATTCAGGCCGCGCATTGCGGGGAACGATCCAGACCCCACCCTCTACCTTTTCAACTGAATATGCCCGCCCGAATTCGGCCGGTTTCTCAATCTGTGCGCACATGCGTGTAAACCGATGCGGGATCATCGAGTTCGGAATGTCGATAAGAGGCTTGGCTAAGCGCGTCAGTATGATCGGTATGAAATGACAAGGCGTCCGAGGACGCCTTGTCTCAATCGCGAGTATCCACACTCGTTGAAGCGTAACTCGTCGCGGTTCAATGAGGACAAGTGGATAAGTTTAAAAAGTGCGTATCGAGAATCTGCGATACTCGATACGAGGCAGGTTGCTTGCCCGTCTTCAGAAGCTGTCGGTCAGACCCATGGCAGGATCGCTCACCGAGTGGCGGCCGGTCTCGACGCGGCCGGCCAGGCGGCGTTGGAACGTGCTATCGAAATCACTGGTGACCGCGAAATCATACCAGCCGCCCGTGGTCTCCAATTTCCAGTACAATGCGACTGGCCGGTGGGCAGGAACCGTGAGGTCCCACGAAGTGCCACGGCTGGGGAACGGACCCGCCTTGGGCTCGGAAAAGGCAATCAGCGGCCTGTAGATCTTGTTGGACTTCACCGTGAAGCGCACGGCGCCCGTGCCATCATTGCGCAATTGCAGGATCAGACCACCGCCCTGAGCATCATAGCTCACGCCGATCTCGGGGTTCGATGCATTACTCATCCGCACCCGCTGGAGGAAGCCCTTGAAATGGCGGTGGAAGCCATTGGGGCCGAGCACCCACAGGTCGTACAGGCCATTGTTTGCGTCAGGCACTGTCCATTCATCCTCCAGCACCTTACCCGGCTCGACCGCATAGCGCCGCGGTATCTGGTCAAGGTGCAGGTTGTCATAGACGTGAAACACGGCGCCGGCATAGCCGGAATTCGCGAACACCAGCTTGACCGTGCCCTTGCCGGCCTCGACATACGCTGTGGCCTGTAGTTCGTAGGGCAAGGCGCGCGAGGGTCGCACGCCAGTGGCCTGCGCCGGCACAATGGCGTCAGTCGGCGGCGTGATCTTCGGGAGCGCCTGCTGGTTGGCGGTCAGCGTATCGGCCTCGCTCTTGGTCTTGCGCCCAGCCAATGTTGGTAGACGCTCGGTATTGGGGAAGGCGAAGTTGAAAGCGCTGGTGAGGTCACCGCAGATGGCGCGGCGATATTTGCTGATCTGCTCTTCAACCACACCGAAGCGCTTTTCCAGGAACAAAAGCGTCGAGGTGTGATCGAACACCTGCGAATTGACCCAGCCACCGCGGCTCCAAGGTGAGACCACCCACATCGGCACGCGCGGGCCGGGGCCGTAGGGCCGGCCGTCGCTCGCGGGCTGGTTCGTGGTCGCGGGCTTATAGTTATGGTACTCGACAGCCAGATCGCTGTCGCTCAGCGTGGTCTTGCCAGCCGCGCTTCCATCAGGATTGATCGATGGCACCGCCGGTGACGGCAGGTGGTCGAAGAAGCCGTCATTCTCGTCGAAGTTGATGAGAAGGACGGTCTTGCTCCAGACGTCCGGGTTGGCCGTCAGCGCGTCCAGGACCTCCTGCATGTACCATCCACCCTTCGCAGGGCTCGACGGTCCGGGGTGCTCGCTGTAGGCGGACGGCGGAATGATCCACGACACCGCAGGCAGAGTGTCATTCGCGATATCATCACGGAGCGTTTCCAGAAAGCCATACGGCATGGTGTTGCCGAAGCCCTTGGCCAGCGGGCTGAGCTTGTCGTCGATAGCCGGGTCGTAGAATGGACCCGCGAGGTTGACCGGCTGCGTGATGTCCGTCGAGGGGACAAAGACCGGCCGGCGCTCCGGAGGCATCTGCTCGATGGCGGCACGCCAGTGGCGGAAGCTCATCATTTCGTTGCAGCCGAAATTGTCGATCAGGCTCTGATAAACCTTCCAGCTCACACCAGCCTTCTCCAGCCGGTCGGCATAGGTGGTCCAGGTCCAGCCCTCGGAGGACGGGCCAATGTCATTCCCGCCGTTGAACTGGTTGTTCAGAGTCGCCACTGCGACACTGCTGCCATCAATTGGGCTGATACCGTTCGGGCCGTTGGTACCACTCCAGTAGAACAGCCGGTTCGCGATGGTGCCTGTATGCATCCCGCAATGATAGTGATCGCACAGCGTGAAGGCCTCGGCCAGAGCGCGTTGGAACGGTACTTCCGCAGTGTCATAATAGCCCATCGAGAGCTGATTCTTGGCATCCGGCCATTTGTACATGCGGCCGTGATCCCACGCCGCTTGCGCATCAGACCAGGTGTGGGGCGTGCCACCGGCTCGCTGCGCATTGCCCTTGGTCTCATCGAGGTGATAGGGCGTGAAGGTGCTGGGCGGCGTTGTCTTGGTATAGGTTTGGTAGAATATGTTCTTGCCGTTAGGCGTTGGAATCGCGAAACGGTCACCGTAACCGCGCACGCCCTTGAAAGTGCCGAAATAGCCGTCAAAGGAGCGATTTTCCATCATCAGCAGCACCACGTGCTTGACATCTTTGATGCTGCCGGTCTCCGAGAAGGCGGGAATGGCCAGCGCACGGCGGATGCTGGGTGGAAAGGCTGCCAGCGTGGCGGCGGCAATGCCGCCGGTGGCGGAGCCTTTCAGGAATTCGCGGCGAGAGTTCATTAGAAGGGTCGACCTTTTTTTAAGACAAGAGGATAGATGAGGGGCGCAGCTCACGCTGCGCGCACGGAAGGTCCGCGCACGGGAAAGGGTGGGGAAAAGGTGAAGTCCGGGAGCGTATGCGAGCCGTCAGCCCGAACGCGTCGCGCTGGCGCTGGGCGGCCCCGATCCGTTTGATAGAGGCGATGGCGCAATTGCTCGCACCACAGAAGCAGCAACGATCCTCATGGATTTGTTTACCCGGAATACTCTTGATGGAGGCTCACCCACAGACAGTGAGCGTGAATCGCCTCTCGAATAGCTTGAGCTTAAGTAGATAAGATGACAGCCGGATAAATGTTGCCCACCTGCCCAAGGTGCCAACTTTGATGGTTTGGATCAGCCCGAGGTCCGCGTCCGTTGCCGCAAAGCCGGCACGATCAAGCGAGCATGGGTAATGAGGATTTTCCGGCCCAAAGCCGGGATTGGGAAATCAGCGCTATGCAATGGCCTGCGGAGGACACAGTTTTCGGCGGGCAACAATCGAACTTGGCCGGTAGCGCTTGACAGGATGGAGAATGCCGAATGCTGTCGCATTGGCAGGCAGGCAGAGAACAATGAAAAAGAAAATGATAATGATAACTATGTCTGTGCTACCGCTCTCCTTTCCGAGACGGCACGCCGGTCCCGGGCAAGCTCTTTCGCTTCTTGCCAGAGCGTGTTTCCGGAAATGTCCCGGCAGGATTCAGGAGATTTGACGCGTTCAGCATGAGACGCAGAGAATCACCGGTCATAGGCCTGACCGATGCCAATGATATCAAACGATGACCGATGTCATTTGACCATCGGTCAGTTCGGACATGGCAATGAAGATCAATGGAAAATCGGCTTTGATGAAGGGAGCATCAAGTGGCTCGTGTGCAGTTCGCCACCGCCCTCATTAACACTGCGCGTCACGAAATGCACATTGACGATCGTAAGCAGTTACAGTTTGCGCATCGCGGACAATATTCTTCGTATACTATCCACCATGAGGTCGATAAGTCTTACGGCAGTCGAGCCAATCCATGACGATGGGGCCCCGCAATGGCTGCAAGGCATCAAGGCCCGCTTTGATCACCTCTGCTGGGTCAACCTTCGTGCGGCGACCATCAAACCCGCTTTTCCGGCGAATGGCATAGATCGGAGATAATGCAGCGTTCGCATTCCGGCCGCCGAGCCTTGCAGACATGGCGTCCATGCAAGATCAGCCAGACGTGGGCATGGAGTTTATATTCGGGCGGGACGATCTTCTCGAGTCCCTGTTCGACGGCAAGCGGGGTTTTGCCGATCGCAAGCGGAATCCGGTTCGAGACGCGAAAAATATGCGTATCCACCGCGATGGTGGGCTCACCGAAGGCAATATTCAACACCACATTAGCAGTTTTACGGCCAACGCCCGCAAGACTTTGCAGGGCTTCGCGGTCATGCGGCACTTGGCCGCCGTAATTCTCGATCAAGTTTGCGCATAAAGCCATGATATTCTTGGCTTTGGCTTGGTAGAGACCGATCGTCTTGATCATATCGCGCAGTTTATCCTCACCGAGAGCCAGCATTTTTTCGGGGCTGTCGGCTATGGCGAAAAGCGCTTTCGTCGCTTTATTGACACCGGCATCCGTCGCCTGCGCGGAAAGCACGACGGCGATGAGAAAGGTGAAATCATTGACGGAATAAAGTTCGCCCTCCGGATGAGGGTCCGCGGCGGCAAAGCGCCGGAAAATTTCGGCCACTTCCGCGAGGTCCGGCAATTTCGCCTTCGCCTTACGGGTTTTAGCCGAAGCGCGAATTTTGGTTTCACGGATCTTCGCGGCGCCGATCGGAGTCAGCGCGGCCTCCGGCGGCACGGAGACAGGCGTCTGAGGCTCCTTCATATCGACTGAAGCCTCTGAAGACTGGAACTGCTTTTTCCTTGCCATGCCCGTTATACCAAGAGTTGCAAATTGCGAAGAGCTGCCCTTGGTTCCTTCTCAAATTTTCGCTTTTTCAAAGGCATAGCGGAAATTTGAGAGTGTTCCAACGGTCATTTATCATGATTGTTGGGATCATATGTGCGAAAAAGGGTGCAGAGAAGGGGGTCGTCAATGTCCCTTGAGGATCATCGAGCCAATAATCAAACGAATGAGTCCGAGATTTGCGCCACGATCGACCCATCGGAGCCGAAGCTGTTTTCGGCCCGGCTGTTTCCGCATCGCTCGCTGACCAGGCGCCATTTCCATCTGCTTTTGATGGTGTTTTCCGGCGCCAGTTTCATTTCGAGTCTCCCCTTCATCTTTTTCGGCGCCTGGCCGGTCGCCGGCTTCATGGGGCTCGATATTCTTTTGTTCTTTCTGGCCTTTCGAGCGAATTTCAAGGCCGCGCGCGCCTATGAGGACGTCTGCCTCACGCCATTCGAATTGCTGATCGCCAAAGTCTCCGTCAAGGGACAACGGTCCGAATGGCGTTTCAATCCGGCCTGGGTCCGGCTCGACCGCGAGGAGCATGAGGAATTCGGCACGCAGCGGCTGGCGCTTGTCTCGCACGGTCGCCGGCTGGAAATTGCGGGTTTTCTCGGACCCGATGAAAAAGCGGCCTTCGCCGGCCGGTTTTCGCGCGCGCTCGCCGAGGCGAAAAGGGGACCACGCTTTTCTTAAGAAAAAGAAGGGGCCGACC
Source organism: Beijerinckia indica subsp. indica ATCC 9039 (assembly GCF_000019845.1). NCBI lineage: Bacteria > Pseudomonadati > Pseudomonadota > Alphaproteobacteria > Hyphomicrobiales > Beijerinckiaceae > Beijerinckia > Beijerinckia indica. The sequence goes on from NC_010581.1 coordinate 3,555,232, forward strand.
CGCAGGCCGCGCCCCTTGAATGTCACGGATTTCGAAAATTCCCGGATCGGATTGGGACCCCGATCCCGGAATTTTCGCCGATCCGATCAGTTGGAAACATTGCCCGGACCTTCGGGGAAGGCGGGAGTTGCGCCATCTCCGAGGCGTCCGCGCGTACCCGAGCAATGATAACGATGCGAGGCATCGCAACCGAAGGAGTAAGCGGTGGCGCCCTGATCCGGAACCAGCGCAGTATAGGCCCGCAACGGCTTATCCTGGGCAAGAACGGGAGAGAGGGAAGCGATGAAAAGCGAAGCCGCCAGTACGACGTGGCTCCGCTTTATGAAGCCGAACGTGGGAGTTGACATGGACATATCTGCCTCTGCGTGGGAGTTGCAAAGCAAGGCAAATATAAGGAAATTGTGCAGCGCAAAACAGTATAAAGAATTTTATTCTCTTTCTTAGCCCTGAAAAGACAGCATTTTCTCCAAGTAAAATAGCCGTGACCAGGCGAACACGCTGCTCTTTATCGGATCGATTGAGCGTTTGCGAAGGCAAGGTTACAAAAGCAAAGTTACAAGGGCTGATAGCGGCGGTGACAGCGACGGCCGAGATTGCTCAGGATTTCATAGCCGCTGACATTCGCCATGGCCGCGAAATCGTCGATCGTGACCGTCTTGCCCAGTAATTCGACCATTTCACCACGTTCGAGATAAGTCGCATCGGAGACGTCGATCACGCTGTAATCCATGGCAATGTCGCTCACATAAGGGCAGAGCGTGCCCTGGATCAGAGCCTTGCCACCGACATGTTTTTCATTATCGGTGAGCCCGGAGGGAATGCCGTCCGCAAGTCCCGCTGCCACCATGATGACACGGCGCGGCCCCCGCGCCTTCCATAGGCGCTCTACGCCGACGCTATGGCCGGGCTCCAGCACCCGGACCTGGATGATATGCGCATCGAGCCGAACGACAGGTCGCATGGGATTGGGGCGGCCCGGCACCGGGTTACCGCCATAAAGCGCATAGCCCGGCCGCACGAGATCATAGAGCGGTGGATTATTGTCGAGAAAGATCGCCGCCGAATTGGCGAGCGATGCGGGCACACCCGGATAGCGCGCACGGATCTTGTCGAACGCCTCGATCTGGCGGTCCGCGATACTGTCGTCGGCGGTCACGAGCTGGCTCAAGAGCAAGGTGACGTCGAACAGGGGCGAAAGATGATCGACGCGCTCAAGATCATAGAGCTTCAGACCGAGCTGGTTGACACCCGTATCGATCCGCAATCCCGCCTTCAAAAGGGAACCATCAGGCGCTCTTTTATGCGACGTCGCGCAATATTGTCCCCAGTCCTCAACTTCCGGCACGGAATTGAGAACGGGACGCAAATTATGCGCGGCGAATGTATATTCCTGCGCCGGCCTGACACCATTCAGGACATAGATAATGGCCTCCGGAGCAAGCGCCCGCACCTCGGCGCCCTCAAAGGCATGGGCAACGAAAAAAGTCCTGCAGCCGGCCTCGTAGAGGGCCTTGACTACGGGATGAAGGCCGAGACCATAGGCATCAGCCTTGACGACCGCTCCGCATTCCGTGCCGGATACCGCCTGGAGCGTCTGCCAATTGGCGACGATGGCGGCAAGATCGATGGTCAGAATAGCGCCCGCGCCCCGCAGGCTGATCTCTTTCTGGTCCATGAAGTCGGGAAATCCGTAATATGGCTGTAAAAGGGCCCGCTCGCGCGAGGCTGTTCTTTTACGCAAATTCCGTGCAGCTGGGCAATGGCACGGAGTCAGCACGGCGGTACGGACCGGGATCTCACCGGGCGATTACTGTTCTCTCCAGCACCTGTTCTTTCGAGGCGCCTATTCCTTGCGGGTCCATTCATCCGGCGACAATTCAATCGTCTGCGGATTATGGCGCGGACCGCGTGATGTCCCGAATTTACCGGTTTGCAGGCGATCCATCACAAAGGAACGGATCGTCGGGGCGATCAAGGCAAGGCCGACGAGGTCGGAGACAAAGCCCGGCAGGATCAGCAAAAGCGATCCGAGCGCAGCCAGCGACCCATCGAACAGAGCCTCGCGCGAGAAATTCTCCCGCGCGCTCCACTTGTCCCGTAGCCCCAGGGTCGCGGCGAGACCGACACGGCGCAACACCACCAGTCCAACAAGACTGGTCAAGAGCCCGAACAGAATAGCGCCACTCAAGCCAGCGACATGGACGACGATAGCAAATACCGCGATCTCCGTGCCGAGCCAGACCAGAAGAAACAGAAACAAAGGGTTAAAACGCATTGTGTGCGACCAAGGATAGGGCATCCAGCGGGCTGGATATTCGGCGTCGTCGTCCAAATATGATGAGCCAAGGGCCTTCGCGCAATATGTCGCTTGGAGATCCCGGTTGTTCGGAAATCGCTTGGCGTTGCAACCAAGGCTCCTATTCCCGCGCGGGCGTAAAACGGTCTATATCTTTTACTCTTTCGAATGGCAGTGGGTGGCCCTTCCGGCCGGCCCCTGACCAATTCCCCTTACCAGTCCCCCTTGCCAATCCCTTCGAGAGATTTTTCCAGGCGGCAACGGGTTTCGACCAAGATTTCAGGCGAGCCGATGACGCATGAGCCACCCTTCGATATGTCGATCGTCATATTTGCGCTTCTCGCCGCTTTCCTGATCTGGAAGCTGCGTTCCGTGCTCGGCACCCGTCAGGGCAATGAAGAGCCGCGCGACAATTCCGTGCCCGGGCAATGGCCATCCCTTTTTTCACCGAAATCGCAAGATCCATCGCAAGCCAACAAGAATGGCGCACCGGGTCAACCGACTTTTCCCAATCGCCCCTCTCCAGCGGGAGCGTCGGGAGCTCCCGCCGAGGCCGGCCGGAATTGGAGCGCTTTCGTCGAGCCGAACTCACCAGCCGCCGCGGGGCTCGAAGCCATTGCCAAGGCTGATCCGGCCTTTGCCCCTGGTCCCTTCCTCGAAGGCGCGCGTCACGCTTACGAAATGATCGTGAACGCCTTTGCCGAGGGCCAGCGCAGCGCGCTCGCCAATCTGCTCGTGCGCGACGTCTATGCCGGCTTCGAGGCGGCGATCACGGAGCGCGAAAGCCAAGGCCATAAGGTCGAATTGACCTTCGTCTCCCTGGACGCGGCCAAGATCGAGGAGGCTGCCCTTTTTCATCAGATCGCCGAAATCACCCTGCGCTACAAGGCGAAGATGATCAAGGTGACACGCGACGCACAAGGCGCCGTGGTGGAAGGCTCACCCGATCATGTCGTGGATGTCGACGATCTTTGGACCTTCGAACGCATGATCGGCTCGCAGGATCCGAACTGGAAACTGGCGGCGACCAAAACGGGCACAATGGCAAGCGAGGCAACGGAAACCAGGGAATGAGCGTTCCGATCAAGGTCGGTTCTGCTTTTGAATTCATTCCGATCGGTTTACACAGAACGGACCTCCTGGTTTCATGCCCGTGTGAAGCCGCTTGCCGCTCTCTAAAATGTTCCAGATCATCGCACCATGATGGCCGCTTCGCCGAACCTGGCCCAGACGGCCCACAAGACGCCTTTTAGCGCACGGGAAATCCCTTTCGCGGATTTGCCAGGCATCGAGCGCGAGGACTTTGGCGCGGCTTTCGAGGTTTTTGCCGCGAGTTGCAAGGCCTTGGCTGAAGACCGGCCGCCGCTCAGAATCGGGCGCCGACCATCGCCCGCCTTGCTAGCCCTCTGCCGGCGAGTCGCGGAGGAAGCACCGATACAGCGCGATGTGCAAACAGCCCGCGCCTTTTTCGCGCAAAATTTCCGCCCCTTCGTGATCGAGCCGCATGACGCCAATGGCACCGGCCAGGCCTTCTTCACGGGCTATTATGAGCCGGTCGTCGAAGCTTCCCTGACACCGACGCCGTTTTTGGCCACACCGATTTTCGGCCGGCCCCATGATCTCGTTAGTCTCCCTTTCGATCATCCTTCCGGCCTCACGGCGATGCGCCGGTGCGCTGATGGCCGATTGGTGCCTTATCCGGATCGGGCCGCGATCGCGGCGGGCGCGCTTTGCGGCCATGCTGCTCCCCTTGCTTATGTCCGCGACGAGGCCGAGGCTTTTCTCATTCACGTGCAAGGCTCGGCGCGCCTGCTTCTGCCCGAGGGAGAAGCACGGCTCGTCTATGCCGGCCGCAACGGCCATCCCTATCGCTCGATCGGCAGAATGCTGATCGAGCGCGGTGAAATTTCGCCTCAATCCATGTCGCTTGCCGCGCTGAAAGGCTGGATCAGGGCGCATGGGCAAAAATCCGGCGAGGCGGGGCTGGCGCTTCTGCATGCCAATCCGTCCTATATTTTCTTCCATCTGGAAAAGGCTCTTTCCAGCGAGGGACCGATCGGCGGCGCCGGGCTGCCTCTAACGCCCTTGCTCTCGCTCGCGATAGACCGCTCGCTCTGGCCCTATGGGACACCCGTCTGGATCGACGCCCGCCTCCCCTGGGAAACTCCAGAGCCGACACCGTTTCAACGTCTGATGATTGCGCAGGATACGGGCTCGGCCATTGTCGGTCCGGCGCGGGCCGATCTCTTCATGGGGTCTGGCGAAGCGGCCGGTGCAAGAGCCGGCGATATTCGCCACCACGGCACCTTCATCGTTCTTCTGCCGCGCGATGAAGAGGTTTTGCCATGAAACACGATCCGCCGAGACGGCGGACGCGCATACTGAGCGAGGCCGAAATCGAACTCTGGCATCAAGTGGCGCGAACCGTGGTGCCGCGCGAAGGGGCCAGCCTGCCGGCACTGACGATCAAGCAGCAAAATCTTGAAGCCGAAGCGATCAAGCCCGTGCTGCCTCAGGCCGCCACGCCGGTGTTGCCGCCGCGTGCGCCGGCGCCCCCTGCCCTGGCGCCACTCGATCCGAAAATGCGCCAAAAACTCGCACGCGGTCGCCTGACCCCTGAACGCTCCATCGATCTGCACGGCATGTTCCAGCAACAAGCCTTCGTCGCTTTGCAGAATTTTCTCGTCAAGGCACAGCGGGAGGGTATCCGTCTCGTTCTCGTCGTCACCGGCAAGGGTGACGGCAACAAAGGCGAGGGCAAGGAGGCGGGCCGTTTCGGTTTCTCTGACAGCGCACGGGAGCCCGGCGTCTTGCGGCGCAATGTTCCGCTCTGGCTCGGCGGCGTCGAATTGCGCCCCATCGTCATCGGTTTCGAGGAGGCGGGCCGGCTGCATGGCGGTGGCGGCGCGCTTTATGTCCGCTTGCGCCGCGTGGACCGTGTCCCGATCATGACCACCAGCAGAAAGAAAGGGGCGAAATGACACCTTTCGGCGAAAAATTGCGCCAATTGCGCGCCGCCAAGGGGGTCAGCCTCAAAACCATGGCGGCGGCGCTCGGGGTTTCGCCAGCCTATCTCTCGGCGCTCGAACATGGCAAGCGCGGCCAGCCGACCTATTTCTTCGTGCAGCGCACCATCCTCTTCTTCAATATCATCTGGGACGAAGCGGAAGAACTGGTGCACCTCGCCCAACTTTCCAATCCGCGCGTCGCCATTGACACGGCGGGCCTCAGCCCGCGTGCGACCGAATTCGCCAATCGCCTGGCGCGGCAGATCGACAAACTCGATGAAAGCCAACTCGCGACATTGCTGGCTCTGCTGCCGCGCGAGGGGCCCGGGTGACGCCTTTTTGAAAGGAAAGAGAGTGTCTGAAACTGCGATCGATTGGAGCCAATTGGGCGCACCGAGTCTCAAGGATATCGAAAGTCTGGCGGAAACCGCCCTTGCCGCCTTGCCGGCGGAATTTCGCGACCTGTGTCAGGATATCATCATCAGGATCGAGGATTTCCCCGATGACGAGACACTTGACGCGATGGGCTGCGAAACCGAGTTCGATCTGCTCGGCCTATTCACCGGCCAAGGGTTGGCACAAGGCGGACCGCGTTCCCTGACGGGGCAGATGCCGAATTTGATCTTTCTCTATCGCCGGCCCCTGCTCGATTATTGGGCCGAACATGAAGACACGCTCGGCGCACTCGTCACCCATGTTCTCGTGCATGAGATCGGCCATCATTTCGGCCTTTCGGACGCGGATATGGCGCGGATCGAGAATGAGGAATGACAGAACTCAAGCCGGCATGGCGAGGAGGCCAGCCTTGCCGTCGGCCGCACCGAACAGGAGGTTTTGCCCGTTCTGATCCCAGGCGAGCGCGGTAATCGCCCCCTCGGCGCCCTGGCGGGCCCCATGGACAAGGATTTCAGCGGCATCGGACAGCCGGCAAAGCAGGACCCAGCCATCCTCGTAACCGATCGCGATAATCGGCATTTTGGGATGGAAGGCCACGCGAGAGACTTTGGCATTGCGCACGCCGCATTCCTGCGGTTGCTTGCCCATCGGCCCATCCTTGTCCTTGAACGGCCAGATGACACAGGATTCAGCGCCCGATGTCGCCAGCCAATTGCCGTCATGGGACCAGGAGAGGGAGCGGGTTTTGGATGGATAGCCCGACATCCGCATATTGGCCTTGTCGCTGATGCGCCAGCCATGCAAGGCATTTTCCTGCATGGTTGAAATCACGAAGCGTCCATCGGGTGACAAAGTCATATCAAGATGGGAGCCCTTCCATTCGAAGCGCTCGGGTGCGGCCGCCGTATTGGGAAACCAGAGGCTCACGCCATTATAATGAGTCATGCCAAGGCGATAGCCCTTGGCCGCGAAAGCAAGGCCGCGCACGGTCGAGGGCGCCTCGCAGGTTTTGACCTCGCCCTTCGCATCACGGCAGTAAACCTGTTTGCCAGTGGACCAAGCCATGGCGCCATCCTCGCGCCCGGCCACGGCATCGATCCATTTGCCCTTCTGCGCAGCGATTTCCTCGGTGCGCCCATCGGGGAAGGTGCGCATGAGGCGGCCATCATCACCGCCCGTGAGCAAGGCCGTACCAGCCCGCGCAGCGACCAGGATGATGCCGTCCTTATGCACATCGATCCGTTTCTCCTGACCTCCATCGAGAAGCAGCACTTGCCCCTCGTTCAAGGCAAAAGCAGCGGTGCGGCCGAGAAAACAAGCATCGACGATAGGATCGCCAAAGGTGTGAAGGGTGACGTTCTCGGTCAGGGAATTGGGAGAATTAGCCATGAATCATCGAGATGCGTGAAGGAGAGGGATCATTGGGGCGAAGACTTAACCCGTATGGCCCGGATTGGCACGCATTTTCTGGCTGGAACCGACGCTAGAACAAGCGTTTACAAAACAGCAAAAAACAAAGGCAGGGGCCTGATGATGATCAGACCTCTGCCTCGAAAGCACATCAGGCAGAAATGGCGTCCCGAAGGCTTACGCCTTGGTCGGCTGCTTGACGTCGATGCCCTTACCGGAGAAGTGCGTGGCCAGTTCGCCCGACTGGAACATTTCGCGGACAATGTCGCAACCGCCGATGAACTCACCCTTGACATACAGCTGGGGAATCGTCGGCCAGTTGGAGAAGTCCTTGATGCCCTGACGGATCTCGTCATTTTCGAGGCAGTTCACGTGCTCGTAGTTGACGTCGAGATAGCCGAGGATCTGAACGAGCTGGCCGGAGAAGCCGCATTGCGGGAAGTTCGGGGTGCCCTTCATGAAAAGCACGACATCGTTCTTGTCGACGATGGATTGGATGAGGTCGTTGATGGCAGACATGGCAGTCCTTTCTGGAGCGTGGGGTCAAGACTTCCGTCAGCACGCGTGAAGTCGAGGCGAAGCAAATCTAGGACCGGTTCCGGCGCCTGGTCAATGAGTGGCGCCGCCCCGGAAAAGGAAGAATGGAGCTGGACCGCCCGCCTATTTGGGCGCGTAGGTCGTAAGCTGCAAGGCATGCAGGACGCCGCCCATATTGCCACCGAGCGCCTTATAGACGATCTGATGCTGCTGCAGCTTGGTCTTGCCGGTGAATTCCGAGGAAATCACGATCGCCGAATAATGATCCTTGTCACCAACGAGATCAGTGATCTGGACCTTGGCGTCCGGGATGCCGGCCTTGATGAGACGTTCGATTTCAGATTGTTCCATGGGCATGGTGAAGAACCTCGCAGTTTTCAGTCATATTTTGGCGCGAACCGTCCGGTTGTTCATCGCCAAGACTTTTTCAGGGATCCCGAAGCACTCTAGTATCCACCTCATTGGAGCGCGACTCGCCGCGCTTCAATGAGGACAAGTGGATAAGTTTTAAAAGTGACGTATCGAGAATCTGTGATTCTCGATACGAGCCGGACAGTCCAATCGTTCAAATCTACCGCTTAAGCAAGAACCGCGCTAGAAACAGGAAACAGACTCTTCCTACTCGATCACAATGCCTGTCATATGGTTTGGCAGCCATTCCTCGAAAGCCCGGCGCAGATCCTCGATTGCCACACTGGCCTCTTGGCCGAGTTCCAATGTGGGGCCGCCCGTCCGACCGATCAATTGGCAGGCAATGCCGAGCTGTTCCGCCTCGATCCTGATCGCTTCCGCCTTTTCCGGGGCGGCGGTCACAAGATAACGGGCCTGATCCTCGCCGAAGAGATAGGCATGAGCGGGACAATGTCCCGGAATATCGATCCGCGCACCGATGCCGCCAGCCAAAGCCATTTTCGCAAGGCCCACGGCCAAGCCTCCATCCGTCAGCGTATGGACCGCCGTCAAGGCTCGATTGGCGATCAGGCCGCGCAAGAAATTGCCAATGCGTTTTTCGAGCGCCAGATCGACCACGGGTGGCGCGCCGTCCTCGCGGCCGCAAATATCGCGCAGATAGAGTGAGGCACCGAGCCAGCCCTGTGTCTCGCCAAGCAAAAGAATCGCATCGCCCGGCCGCTTGATGGAGAGGGTTGCGCCTCGGCTCGCATCCTCCAGGAGACCAACGCCGCCGATCGCGGGGGTCGGCGGAATATCCTGGCCTTCACTCGCATTATAGAGCGAGACATTGCCGGAAACGATCGGGAAATCGAGGGCACGGCAGGCCTCGCCAATGCCTTCGAGACAGCCGATGAACTGGCCCATGATTTTCGGATTTTCGGGATTGCCGAAATTCAGATTATCGGTGACGGCGAGCGGCAGGGCGCCGACAGCGGTCAGATTGCGCCAGGCCATGGTGACGGCCTGCTTGCCGCCTTCATAAGGGTCAGCCTCGCAATAGCGCTGTGTCACATCGGCGGTCAGCGCCAAACCTTTCGGCCCGTCGCCGAGGCGGATCAAAGCGGCATCGCCCCCCGGTCCCTGAATGGTATTGCCGAGGATCAGCGAATCATATTGTTCGGTAATCCACAGTTTTGAGGCAAGGTCCGGGCTGCCAATAAGGCGCAGCAAAGCCTCGCCATGGGAAATGGGCGGGACAATGGTGTCCGCCGCGATCGTGGCGGGGCGCGGCGTCAGCACCGAAGGCCGATCATAGACGGGCGCCTCGTCACCCAATTCCTTGATCGGCAGATCAGCCTTGATCTCACCCTCATGTTTGATGACGAAGCGCAAATCGTCCGTGGTCTTGCCGATGATCGCGAAATCGAGCCCCCATTTGCGGAAGACCGCCTCGGCCTCAGCGGCTTTTTCGGGCGCGAGCACCATGAGCATACGCTCCTGGCTTTCGGACAGCAGCATTTCATAGGCGCTCATGCCGGGCTCGCGACAAGGCACGGCATCAAGATCGAGTTCGATGCCAAGATTACCCTTGGCGCCCATTTCCACCGCCGAGGAGGTCAGGCCCGCAGCCCCCATATCCTGAATGGCGATGACGGCCCCCGTCTTCATCAGTTCGAGACAGGCCTCCAACAGCAATTTCTCGGCGAAAGGATCGCCAACCTGGACGGTCGGACGCTTTTCCTGCGCATCGGCCTCAAAGGCCGCCGAGGCCATGGTCGCGCCGTGAATGCCGTCGCGCCCGGTCTTGGAGCCGAGATAGACGATCGGATTGCCGACACCCGTCGCCTTGGCATAGAAAATCTCGTCCTGCCGGGCGATGCCGACGGCCATGGCATTGACGAGAATATTGCCATTGTAGCGTCGGTCGAACTTGGTCGAGCCGCCAACAGTCGGCACGCCGAAACTATTGCCATAGGAGCCAATGCCGCTCGCAACACCTGCAATGAGGTGACGCATCAGCGGATGCTCCGGCGCACCAAAGCGCAACAGGTCGAGACTGGCGACCGGACGCGCGCCCATGGTGAAGACATCGCGCAAAATGCCTCCGACGCCCGTCGCCGCGCCCTGGTGCGGCTCGATGTAAGAGGGATGATTATGGCTCTCCATCTTGAAGATGCAGGCCTCGCCATCGCCAATGTCGATGACGCCGGCATTCTCCCCCGGCCCCTGGATGACCCAGGGCGCCTTGGTCGGCAATTTGCGGAGATGAATGCGCGAGGATTTATAGGAACAATGCTCGTTCCACATGGCCGAGAAAATGCCGAGTTCGGTGAAACTCGGCTCCCGGCCGATAAGGGTGAGAATGCGCTGATATTCGTCGGGCTTTAGGCCATGGGCGGCGACGAGTTCGGGCGTGATGGGGGGATCTGCGCTCACGTCAGGCGGCTTTCTTGAATTGCGCGAGGCTGAGAAAAAGGGGCAGCCCATCCGTGCCGCCGATGATCGGCTCGATCAGATTTTCAGGATGCGGCATCAGGCCCAGCACATTGAAATTTTCCGAATAAATTCCGGCAATGTCATGCAGCGAGCCGTTCGGATTGGCGGCTCCGCCCAAAGTGCCCTGCGCATCGCAATAGCGGAAAGCAACGCGGCCGTCGCCCTCGAGGCGGGCAAGAGTGTCCTCGTCGGCGACGTAATTGCCCTCGCCATGGGCGATCGCGACCTTGATGACCTGTCCCGGCCGATAATGGGAAGTGAAGGCCGTATCGGTCCTCTCGATTTTGAGATGCTGCATGCGGCACAAGAAACGCAAATTTGCATTGCGCATCAAAATACCGGGCAAAAGGCCGCTTTCGACGAGAATTTGGAAGCCATTGCAAATGCCGAGCACCAATCCACCGCGTGCCGCATGAGCGGCGACTGCCTTCATGATCGGAGCCTGGGCGGCAATCGCACCGCAGCGCAGATAATCGCCATAGGAGAAACCACCTGGCAAAACGACGAGATCCGTGCCTAAAGGCAAGTAATCTTCTGCGTGCCAGACGCGCGCGGGCGCCTTGCCACTCGCCTGTTCAAGCGCGCGGCAGACGTCATTTTCGCGGTTCGAACCGGGAAACAGGATAACAGCGGCGTTCATCGAAATTCTCGGGACAATCTCAGCGCCGGCATTCAACGGACGCGTTCAAGAGCAAGGCTCTGTTTCTTTGAAAACGCATCGGATTGGTCCCAAAAGTGGTGTCCCCTTTTGGGTCTGATGCTCAATATTCCGTCAGGATTTCGATGCGGAAATCCTCGACGACCTGATTGGCGAGAAGCTTGCGGCAGGCCTCTTCCAAAAGAGTTTCCGCCGTACCGACAAGGGTCTCAGACAATTCGATATCGAAAACCTTCCCTTGGCGGACGCTTTCGATCCCAGTCAACCCTTGGGTTTTCAGGGCGCCTTCGATGGCTTTACCCTGCGGATCGAGAATGCCTTTGCGCAAAGTGACGGTGACGCGGGCTTTCATTGGAATGGATTCCAGACAGAACAGCGCGGAGAGCTTTTGGCTCTCCGCTATAGGAATGGCACCACTGACGGAACCGTTCGAGTTTACTGAACGAGCTTCGGGCCGCTCGCGCGGGGCTGTTCGCTTTCCGGCAAAATGCCGAGCCGGCGCGCAACTTCCGTATAAGCCTCGACGAGACCGCCGAGATCACGACGGAAACGGTCCTTGTCCAGCTTGTCGTTGGATTTGATGTCCCAAAGCCGGCAGGAGTCGGGAGAAATCTCATCGGCGACAACGATGCGCATCATATCGCCTTCCCACAAGCGTCCGCATTCCATCTTGAAATCGACGAGGCGGATGCCGACGCCAAGGAAGAGGCCGGAAAGGAAGTCGTTGACGCGGATGGCAAGGGCCATGATGTCGTCGATTTCCTGCGGGCTCGCCCAGCCGAAAGCCGTGACATGCTCCTCCGACACCATCGGGTCGTTGAGCTCGTCGTTCTTGTAGTAGAACTCGATGATCGAGCGCGGCAGTTGCGTGCCTTCCTCGATGCCGAGACGAGTCGAGAGAGAGCCGGCGGCGACATTGCGCACGACGACCTCGAGCGGCACGATCTCGACTTCGCGGATCAATTGCTCGCGCATGTTGAGGCGGCGGATGAAATGGGTGGGGACACCGATATCATTGAGGTTCTGGAAGATGAACTCAGAGATCCGGTTGTTCAAAACCCCTTTTCCGTCGATCACCTCATGCTTCTTGGCATTGAACGCGGTGGCGTCGTCCTTGAAATGCTGGATGAGCGTGCCGGGTTCGGGTCCTTCATAAAGGACCTTGGCCTTGCCTTCATAAATGCGCCGGCGGCGATTCATTGGGATTAACCGTGGCTTGAGATGATCCATGGGTGACCGTGGCTCCGTTGAGGTCCTGTGCCCCCGGCGGAACATGCCCGCGTACGATGCGACGGCTGGGCGGTTCAGGGGGCGGCAAAGGCTTTGCTTTCTGTCGCCACGCTGCGACGGTCCTAGCTTTTTCCACTGCGGGAAACAACCCGGGCGTGAAAACCAGAAACCTTCATCCGTGCCGGCAGGGGGCCTGGCAGCCGATTCTCAGGCTGCGAAACGAGCTCTCCTTCCTGGTTTCAGACGATTTCCAGTTTCACGCATATCCGTCTGTTTTTCTTCCCCTAGCAGAGAATGGTTCGAGAATACAGGAAGAAATGGAGCTCGATCTTAAGCATCGCTTTCTTGCACGAGGCTTGCTTCGCATGGGATCGGAGATTTTGCGGCAAAATTCCGCGAATCGGTCGGTACCCGGCATGCCAAGCGTCTCCTCATTGCTGTCGGGCTGTTCTCCGTTCGCACCGATCATAAAACTGGGCTAAACTGAAACAAATGTAATACCAACGTCATGATCAATGACCGTTGGACCGCTCTTGAATTTTCGCCATCGCTTTGAAAAAGCGAAAATTCAAGAAGGAACCGAAGGCCGTTCTGCACGGCCTTCGGTATAAGGTAGCAGGCCGGATATAGGTTTTTCATGACAGATTTCGACGCGGAATTCGAAGCCAAGCTCAAGCACGACGAGGAATTGAAGTTCAAGGCCAATGTCCGCCGCAATAAATGGCTCGGCGCCTGGGCTGCGGAACTGCTTGGCAAGCAGGACGAAGAGATCGAGGATTATGTGGTCGAGGTCATCGCCTGCGATCTCGATGAGGATGGCGAGGAGGACATCGTCGCCATGCTCGTCAAGGATTTCGCCGCCGCCGGCCGGCCGGAAAACGAGGCCGAGATTCGCGCGCGGATGAGCGCTTTCTTCGATGAGGCGGTGGCGGAGATCAAGGCCATTGCCGCCGAGGCCAAGGAAAATGGCCCCGATTATACGCCGCCCCTGCTGCCTCCCCTGCCGGATTGAAATGACCGCATAAATATAAGTGGAAAAGTTAAGACTTCGAGGGCAGGCTCGGAGCATGGTTGCTTCTTCCTCCTCAGAACGCGCGCTCGTCTTCGCTCCGGCCGAGGCGGACCTCGCCGGCCTCGCAGAGGCCTGGCTCCTGCATCTTTCGGGGGAGCGGCGCGTCTCCGCCCTGACAGCCGAAGCCTATGCCCGCGATCTGCGGCAATTCCTCGCCTTTCTGGCCGAACATTTCGGCGGCGCGCCGAGTCTTGAAACTTTTGCCGAGCTCACGCCCGCTGATCTGCGCGCCTTCATGACGGCGCGGCGTAACCAGGACGTCGGCAGCCGCTCGCTCTCGCGGCAACTCGCGGGGCTGCGCTCCTTCGCCCGCTTTCTGGAGCGCGAGGGCAAAGGGAAGGCCCTGGTCTTCAGCGCGGTGCGCACGCCGAAACTCGCGCGGCACTTGCCCAAGCCCCTGAACCCCACAGCGGCCTGTGAGGTCGTCGATGTGGCAAACCGCACCGATACTGAGCGTCCGGCCTGGGTTCTCGCCCGCGATGCCGCCGTGCTCGGCCTTCTCTATGGCGCGGGTCTGCGTATTTCCGAGGCCCTCTCGCTCACGCGGCGCGAGGCGCCGATCGGAGAGACGGATGCCCTGACCGTGACCGGCAAGGGTCGCAAGACGCGCATGGTGCCTATCATCGAGCCAGTGCGGCGCGGAATCGAATCCTATCTCGCGCTCTGCCCCTATCCGCTGCCGCCGCAAGGGCCGCTCTTTGTTGGCGCCAAGGGCGGTCCTCTCTCGCCGCGCATCATCCAACTTGCTGTAGAGCAAATGCGTGGCGCGCTTGGTCTGCCCAAAAGCGCCACCCCCCATGCTTTGCGCCATTCCTTCGCCACGCATCTTCTCGGGCGCGGCGGCGATCTGCGGACAATCCAGGAATTGCTCGGCCATGCCTCGCTTTCAACCACCCAGCTTTATACGGCCGTGGATTCCGAGCGCCTGCTTGAAGCCTATCGCTCCGCCCATCCTCGGGGACGGTAACGCGCGGCATTATCTTCGCCGCCCGCCTGCAATATGAGCCACACCGGTCGTCCAAGCGGTGCCATAGATCAATCCGCCCTACCCCGCGAGACTATATCTGGGAGTGGCAGCGGCAAGCCGGATGGGAAATTCGCGCTAAGCCCTTCGCGGAATTTCAAGCTGACCTAATTGAGACCCCTCCTTTCCTTCCGCCCCTTCGGCTGCTATCTCGATGCCATGAGCACGCCGATCGATCACATCCGCAATTTCTCCATCGTCGCCCATATCGACCATGGCAAATCGACCCTTGCCGACCGCCTGATCCAGGCGACGGGGACGTTGGCCGAGCGCGAAATGGTGGAGCAAGTGCTCGATTCCATGGATATCGAGCGCGAACGCGGCATTACCATCAAGGCCCAGACCGTCCGCCTCGAATATAGAGCCAAGGACGGCGAGCTTTATGTGCTCAATCTGATGGACACGCCCGGCCACGTCGACTTTGCCTATGAGGTTTCGCGCTCGCTCGCTGCCTGCGAGGGCTCGCTGCTCGTCGTCGATGCGAGCCAAGGCGTCGAAGCCCAGACCTTGGCCAATGTCTATCATGCGCTCGATGCCGGCCATGAGATCGTGCCGGTCCTGAACAAGATCGACCTGCCAGCCGCCGAACCCGACCGCATCAAGCAGCAGATCGAAGATGTGATTGGCCTTGATGCCTCCAATGCCGTGCTGATTTCGGCCAAGACCGGGCTTGGCATTGATGAAGTTCTGGAAGCCATCGTCACCCGCTTGCCGCCGCCCAAGGGCGACAAAGAGGCTCCGCTCAAGGCTCTGCTCGTCGATTCTTGGTATGACGCCTATCTCGGCGTCGTCGTGCTGGTGCGCATCATCGACGGCACTTTGAAAAAGAACCAGAAGATCCAAATGCTCGGCTCTGGCGCCCATTATGAAGTGGACCGGATCGGGGTTTTTCGCCCCAAAATGCAGGATCTCCCCGAATTGGGTCCCGGCGAGGTTGGTTTCATCACCGCGCAGATCAAACAGGTGGCCGACACGCGCGTCGGCGATACGATCACCGATGAGCGCCGTCCCTGTTCCGAGGCCCTGCCCGGCTTTAAACCCGCGCAGCCTGTGGTTTTCTGCGGATTGTTCCCCGTCGATGCCGCCGATTTCGACGATCTGCGCGCCGCCATGGGCAAGCTGCGGCTCAACGACGCGAGCTTTTCCTATGAAATGGAAAGCTCCGCCGCGCTCGGTTTCGGTTTCCGCTGTGGCTTTCTAGGACTCCTGCATCTCGAAATCATCCAGGAACGCCTGGAACGCGAGTTCAATCTCGATCTCATCGCCACCGCGCCCTCGGTGGTCTATCGCATCGTCATGCGCGACGGCGAGACGATCGAATTGCACAATCCCGCCGATATGCCTGATCCGACCCGGATCGAGGCGATCGAGGAGCCTTGGATCAGGGCCACGATTCTCACGCCCGATGATTATCTCGGAGCCGTTTTAAAGCTCTGCCAGGAACGGCGCGGCTTGCAGGCCGATCTCTCCTATGTCGGCAAGCGCGCCATGGCGACCTATGACCTGCCTTTGAACGAAGTGGTCTTCGATTTTTACGATCGGCTGAAATCCATCTCGAAGGGCTATGCGAGTTTCGACTATGCGATTACCGATTATCGCGCCGGCGATCTCGTCAAGATGCAGATCCTCGTCAATGCCGAGCCCGTCGATGCGCTGTCCATGCTCGTGCATCGCGATCGCGCCGATATGCGCGGCCGTGCCATGGTCGAGAAATTGAAAGAATTGATTCCGCCGCATATGTTCCAGATTCCGATCCAGGCGGCCATCGGCGGCAAGATTATCGCCCGCGAGACGGTGCGCGCCTTGCGCAAGGACGTGACCGCCAAATGTTATGGCGGTGATGCGACCCGTAAGCGCAAGCTGTTGGAAAAGCAGAAGGCCGGCAAGAAGAAAATGCGGCAGTTCGGCAAGGTCGAGATTCCGCAGGAAGCTTTTATCGCCGCTCTAAAAATGGATAGTTGATATGGTTTTGAATGTCGCCGTGCAGATGGACCCGATCGAGAAGATCAAGATCGCCGGCGATTCAACCTTCGCTTTAATGCTTGAGGCGGAACGGCGCGGGCACAAGCTCTTCTATTACACGCCAGACAAACTCTCGATGCGGGGCACAAGCCTCCTCGCCAAGGCGGCACCGATCAAGGTGCGCGATATCGAAGGCGATCATTTCACCTGCGGCGAGTGGGTCACGCTCGACCTCGGTTCCATGGATGTCATCCTTCTGCGCCAGGACCCGCCCTTCGACCTCGCCTATATTACCTCGACGCATCTGCTCGAAACCTTGCAGCCGAAGGTTCTCGTGGTCAATGATCCGGCGAGCGTGCGCAATGCGCCCGAAAAACTCTTCGTCATGCGTTTCCCGCATCTGATGCCGCCGACGCTCATCACGCGCGACAAGGCGGAAATCGAGGCTTTCCGCGCGACACATGGCGAGATTGTGATGAAACCGCTCTTCGGCCATGGCGGCGCTTCGGTCTTCAAGGTCGCTGAAAAGGACCCGAATTTCGGCTCTTTGTTTGATCTCTTCGCGGATACATTCCGCGAGCCCTGGGTGGTGCAACGCTTCCTGCCCAAGGTCAGCGAAGGCGATAAACGTATCATTCTCGTCGATGGCGTTGCGGCGGCCGGCGTCAACCGCGTGCCGGCCGAGAATGACATACGCTCCAACATGGTGCGTGGTGGCGCGGCGGCAGCGACCGATCTCACGCCGCGCGAGCGCGAGATTTGCGAGACCATCGGCCCCGAGTTGAAACGCCTGGGGCTTCTGTTCGTCGGCATCGATGTCATCGACGGCAATCTGACCGAGATCAATGTCACGTCACCGACGGGCATACGCGCCATCAAAAAGGTCGGCGGCCCCGATCTCGCCGTCACCATCTGGGATGCGATTGAGGCAAAGCAGAAAAGATGAGCGGTATTTTGGAGATGGACCAGGAAAAGGGAGCGCCGCCCGCCAAACAGAAGCGCGGCCGCTCTGCCCCAAAAATCCGGGCACTCTTCAACCGCTCACGCCTGCGGGAAGAAATTGCCGCCTTGCATGCCGGCTGCACATCTTCTGATGAGAAGCGCAATGAGGTCGTCGCACTCCTGCGGCAGGCCCTGGCTGATGGCCGCGCGCTCGCCCGGCAAAACCTCGAGGCCAAAGGCAGCGGTCTCGCCTGCGCCAGCCAGATCGCCCATATCGAGGATGAGCTGTTCCATGCCATCCACGCTTATGTCACGACCTATGTCCATAAGCCGCCGCACGCGCGCGCCGCGCGGCTCGCTATTGCCGCCGTCGGCGGTTATGGACGCGCAACCCTCGCCCCCGGCTCGGACATAGATATTCTGTTCCTGCTGCCAGACAGTAATCCGGCGGAAAGGGAATGGAACGAGCGCGTCGTCCAGGCCATCCTTTATCTTCTGTGGGACTTACGCCAGAAGGTCGGCTATTCGACCCGCCTGCTATCGGAATGCCTCGAACAGGCGCGCGAGGATATGACCGTGCGCACGGCATTGCTCGAGGCGCGCTTTCTGCTCGGCAATAAAAAGCTTTTCGAAACCATGCGGCGCCGTTTCGATGACGAAATCGTGAGCGGCACGGCCCCGGAATTCGTCTCCGCCAAGCTCGAAGAGCGTGAGGCCCGCATTTCCCGCGCGGGCCGCTCGCGTTTCCTCGTCGAGCCCAATGTCAAGGAAGGCAAGGGCGGCCTGCGCGATCTCAATACTTTGTTCTGGATCGCCAAATATGTCTATCGCGTGCGCACGCCCGCCGAACTGGTCGGTGCCGGCCTCTTCTCTCGTAGTGAATATCGTCTGTTCTATCGCTGCGAGGAATTCCTCTGGCGCGTTCGTTGCCATCTGCATTTCCTGACCGGCCATGCGGAAGAACGGCTGAGCTTCGACGTGCAACCGATGATCGCCGACCGGCTCGGCTATTCGACGCGCGGCGGCCTCGCCCAGGTCGAGCGTTTCATGCGGCATTATTTCCTGATTGCCAAGGATGTCGGTGATCTGACCGCGATTGTCTGCGCCGCGCTGGAGGAACGACAAGCCAAACCCTCGGCCATGCTCGACCGTTTCGCCGGCCCCCATCTGCCGCGCGAACAGGCGGCGATCATGGGCAGTTTCGCGATTGAGACCAATCGTGTCACCGTATCCTCGCCCGATGTGTTCGAGCGCGATCCGATCAACCTCATTCGCCTCTTCTGGCTCGCCGACCGCAATGGCCTTGCCATTCATCCCGACGCCAAAAGGCTCGTCACGCAATCACTGAAGCGGATCGACTCCAAGGTCCGCCAGAATCGTGAGGCCAATCGGCTGTTCCTGGAGATCCTGACCTCGCGCAATACACCGGAAATCGTTTTGCGGCTGATGAACGAGGCTGGTGTGCTCGGGCGCTTCATCGAACCCTTCGGACGTATCCTCGCCCTGATGCAGTTCAACATGTATCATCATTATACAGTTGATGAGCATTTGTTGCGCGCCGTCGGCCATCTCGCCGATATTGAAAACCATCGCCGCCTCGATGATCATCCTTTCGCCAGCCATGTCATGGCCTCGGTCGGCAATCGCCGGGCGCTTTATCTTGCTTTATTTCTGCATGATATCGGCAAGGGTCGTGAGGAAGATCATTCACTCGCCGGCATCGAGGTCGCGCGCAAGCTCTGTCCCCGTCTTGGCCTGAGCGAGGCCGAAACGGAAACAGTCGCCTGGCTGATCGAAAATCATCTCGTCATGTCGGATACGGCGCAAAGGCGCGATCTCAGCGATCGCCGCACCATTGAGACTTTCGCGCGCTGCGTGCAGACCCTCGAACGCCTCAAGATGCTGTTTCTCTTGACTATTTGCGATATTCGCGCAGTCGGCCCGGGCGTGTGGAACAATTGGAAAGGTGAGTTGCTCCGCACCCTCTATTGGGAAACCGAGGTTGTGCTTACCGGCGGACATTCCGCAATGAAGCGCAAGGGCCGCATCGAAAAGGCCAAGGCGGAATTGCGTCGCGCTTTGTCTGGCTGGTCCGAGGCCGATTTCGCAGCCTATGCCGTGCGGCTTCCCAATGCCTATTGGCTGAAAGTCGATCTGCCACATCAGATTCTCCACGCCCGGCTTCTCAATATGTCCGAAATCGAAATGGTCGGACCATTGACGCATACATTGACCGATGCGCAGCGTGGCGTCACCGAACTGACCGTGATCGCGCCGGATCATCCCAATCTGTTGTCGACCATCGCCGGGGCTTGCGCTGCTTCCGCCGCCAATATCGTCGATGCGCAAGTGTTTACAACCACCGATAGCATGGCGCTTGATACGATCACCATTTCACGCGCCTTCGATTTCGACGAGGACGAATTGCGCCGCGCGAGCCGCATCGCGCTTTCCATCGAACGCGCGCTCTCCGGCCAGATCAGCATGCGCGATATTATGGTGGCAAAGAGCGAGGCGAGCCCGTCAAAGGGGCGCGGCGCGACATTCAAGGTCCATCCTGAAGTGTCGATCGACAATAGCCTGTCGAGCCGCTTCACCGTCATTGAAGTGTCCGGCCTCGACCGCACTGGCCTGCTCTACGATCTCACGCGTATTCTGTCCAAGGCCAACCTCAATATCGGTTCAGCCCATATCGTGACATTCGGAGAGAGGGTCGTCGACGTCTTCTATGTCACCGATCTCCATGGCGCCAAAATCACCACCGCTGCACGGCAAACGGCCGTGCGGCGGCAAATTCTTGGCGCCTTCTCACCGGCTCCCATCGTGACGGATGCAAGTTCGTTTTCCGGCAAAGTGGCCTGAGCTGGACGAGGCGCATGAATTCGAAAAGACGCTGACGCGCTCCCCGAAACCTTCAGTTGGGTTCCCATTATTGGCTGGCTTGGCAACGCGGCCTCACATAGATCTGGATCAGATGATCGAACGCGATCATGCCCGGCCCGCGCGCAATGATCAAAAGGAAACAGGCAGCCCATGTTCCATGGGTCGGCCAGGCATAGGGATAGACGAAAATCTCGATGACCAAGGTCATTCCGAGAAGCGCCAGGGCGGCGAAACGGCTGGCAAGCCCGAACACTAGGAGAACCGGAAAGACATGTTCCGCGAAGGCCGAAAGATGCGCGGCGATCACCGGATCAATCAATGGCAGGTTATATTCCTCGCGGAACAAGGTGATGGCCGTGTCCGTCACATGCCAACCCTCGACCTTGGTCTCGCCCGATTGCCAGAAGACGGCGGCGGGAAAAATGCGCGCTGCCAAGGCCAACAGCGAATAGGGTATGCGTTCGCATAAAGCGATCATCTTCGTGACGATCCTGCTCACGCGGTGAGAACCTGTGTCACCCATCATTGTCATGCTCGTCTCGGTCATGGCTTCCTCCTCATTGGTTTTCATGATTGATTGCGGCAAGAGCCCCAGAGCCGATGAGACCGATGAGATTCTCTGTCAGAGCAAAGCGGGATGTTTCCGTGGATGCGAGGTCCGCGGCCTTGGCGAAGGTCGCGCCAGAAGCCAGAGCGTGTAGAAAAGTGGCGCCGCCAGCGGGTAAACGATGCACATGAACCGTGAGATAGGGCCTGACCACTAAAGCATCTTCTTCCTGCCAATTCTCGATCGGTTCCACGCTTCGTTCACCTGCATTCATCGCGAACAAAGTGACGATCGGATGATCGGACGAAACGATCGAAACGGAAGGATGGAGCCGGGCCGTGTCATGCCCAAATCTGCCAAGATCATAGGTGGCGAGATCGTGCGAGGAGAGCGGTTCAACATCGGCTGCATGATACGCCTTGGAACGCGCGATCTCGAGCCGCATGACATCGGGCAGATAGGGAAGCTCCTCCGCTGGGGGAAAATGCTCGACGAAATCGGGAAAACCATCACCATAATCGAGAAGAACGGGTGAAACTGGTGGCTGTTCGACCACGAAAAGCCGGGCCATCGCGGTCAGAAAATCCTCGCCCACGATCTTCTCCGTGATCGGAAAACGGCTGGCGAGCGCCCGCGCGAGGCCCTCCACGACATTATTGCGATGGACCGCGAAACGCCGTGCGGCGCTCAGCCCCGCCTCCACGACGAGGCCTTCGGGAGCAGAACCATTCTCACTCAGCAAAGCAGCAGCGAAAAGAGATTGTGTGCGAGAGGACATACGGATGACTCCTACGCGGCCTGTTGCCTGATTGCCTTCGAGAGAAAAGTATCCACGCGTTCCGCTTCACGACGCAAAATCGACCAAGCCGGAACGTCATTGTCCCATTCGATGAGACTCGGCACGGGACCGGTCCGGGCGATGGTCTCGGCATAAAGATCGAAAACCGGATCGGCGACGGAGCGCGCATGGGCATCGACCAGTAAGGAAACTTTGCTGTCGTCTCGACCATTTGTGTCGGACGCTGTCTCTTCGACGATATGACCGCTCAAATGAATCTCGCGCACATGAGCGAGCGGAAAATCCGCCAGATAGGCGCGTGGATTGCTATGATGATTGGTCGCCGCGATAAAAACATTGGTGATATCCAGCAACAGGCCGCAGCCGGTGCGGCGGGCGAGTTCGTCCAGAAATTGCGGCTCGGGAATCGTGCTTTCCGCAAACAGAAGATAGCTTGAGGGATTTTCGATCAGGATCTGGCGTTTGAGCGTGGATTGCACCTGATCGACATGCGCGATGACATGATTCAAGGTCTCCCGCGTATAGGGCAGCGGTAGAAGATCATTGAAGAAAACATCATTATGGCTCACCCAGGCGAGATGTTCGGAAAAGCTTTCCGGTTGATAGCGGTCGCAGAGGGTTTGCACGCGCGAAAGATGCTCCGTGTCCAGGATCTCACACCCACCGATTGACAGGCCGACGCCATGCACGGACAAGGAGTAATTTTCCCGCAGGCGGCGCAATTGCGCATGGGGTGGACCACCGGCACCCATGTAATTTTCGGCATGAACCTCGAAGAAGCCGATCGGTTGCGGGGCTTCTACGATCGCCGCGAAATGTTCGGGTTTGAAACCGATACCGGAGCGAGGCGGCAATTGACACTTTTGCATGGGATACACCTCCGTATGCGTTGGATGGCGGCAGAAATTGCAACAATCTCTGCCGCTATCAGGTCTTTCGCTCATCCCAACATTTATCAGGAATGACTTTTCCAGCGACCTCGGTATCAGACTGGCCTTTTGACGGGATCAAGGGAGCCGGGCCCGAAGGGCGTGCTGATTGTCATGCATGTTCCCTTCGGCACCAGCTTCCAGGAATTGCCCTGATAATCGACCTTGGACGTGCCCGCGCAGGTTGTGCCAGCCCCCGCCGCGCAATCATTATGGCCCTTGAGCGCGATCCCCCAGCATTTCTCCTTGGCTTCATCAGCCGCGAGTGTGGGGGAACTCAAAATAGCGAGCGCCGTGGCCAAAGATGCGGCAAAAGTGACGGCCTTGGTCGTGAATACGCTGATCTTTGTCATGCAAACCTCCATGAGCCCGTTGGGGCTGCCTGTTCTTGGAGTTGAATATTGTGGGGAGAAGGAACAGTAGTCGTTTACGCTTTCCCGGGCTTCAACGAGCCCTTGATCGACTGGCAGGTTCCCTTCGGCACTTCCTTGAACGAGGCCTTGTCGTAATCAACACTCGATTGGCCAGCGCATGCATGCGCACCAGAAGAGCAATCATTCTGACCCTTAAGAGCGATGCCGTAACATTTCTCCTTGTCCGCTGCGTGTGCGGCAGGGATTGTCAACAGGGCAAGAGCAGTGGCCAGCGAGCCGGCGAGTGTCATCGTGCGGTGGTCCATGATGGTCTCCTTCAAAGCGTGAAACGAAAGGGGTTCACGCAAGCTTCTTCGGAAACCTCGGCGCCGATATTACAGGGAGCCCAAGAAAAAATGTTTCCCGGTCCGTTCATAAAAGTCGAAAAGACGTGTAACGAAGAGCCGGAAGGCAGCGAAGGAAGCTGAAGGCGTGACGAGTTTGGAACGCGAGGAGGAATGGGCGGAGTGGATGCGCCTCGCTTTGGCTGGGGATGGCGTCGCCTACCGCCGCGTGTTGACGGCCATTACGCCTTATCTGCGCGCCACGGCGCGTAACCGTCTCAATCGTTTGGGATTGGGCCAGCAGGGTTTTGGCGCCAACGAGGCCGAGGATATCGTGCAGGAGATCCTTCTCGCCGTGCATCTCAAAAGGCATACTTGGGATGTCGAGCGGCCAATC
Source organism: Beijerinckia indica subsp. indica ATCC 9039 (assembly GCF_000019845.1). Taxonomy (NCBI): domain Bacteria; kingdom Pseudomonadati; phylum Pseudomonadota; class Alphaproteobacteria; order Hyphomicrobiales; family Beijerinckiaceae; genus Beijerinckia; species Beijerinckia indica. The sequence continues at coordinate 3,578,908 of NC_010581.1, forward strand.
GGTCCCTGGCTTGCGGCGATTACCCGGCATAAAGTCGTCGATAGTCTTCGACGCCGGGGATATCGCACTGATGTTCCGATCGAGGATATCGCCGAATTTCTGCCGGTCGAGACGCATGGCGACAGTCTCGACAGCCATGATGTCGGGCGTATGCTGGACCGGTTGAATGAACGGCAACGCGATATCGTCCAGTCTATTTCGATGCAAGGCTGTTCGGTCAGGGAAACGGCAGAGCGCTTGAGCATGAGCGAGGGTGCCGTGCGTGTCGCTTTGCACCGGGCCTTGAAAATGCTTGCTGTCCTGTTTCGGAGTGAACCCGCGTGAATACCGACGATCTGATCCAAGGCCTTGTCGCGGATGAAGAGATCCGGCTCTTGCGGCCAGGCATCGCCTTGATGCTCGCGATTGTCGGTGGCGCCGTGGTCGCCGCCATCATCTTCTTCGCCGGCATCGGTTTTCGGCATGACCTCGCGGAGGCCGCTCACCATATCCGTTTCCTGTTCAAATTCCTGGTCACTTCCAGCCTCGCCGTACCGGCTCTGGCGCTGGTACTTCCCCTGGCGCGGCCGGAGGCCTCCCCACACGGATGGGCGCTGCTGATCGCACCATTTTTGCTGGTCATCGCATGTGCCGCCGAACTCTTTGTGATCCCCTCGGCGGATTGGGGCACGCGCCTCATCGGCACCAATGCGCGTTTCTGCCTCGCCATGATTCCGCTGCTCTCGGTAGGGCCGCTGGCCTGTCTCATGCTCGTCATGCGATGGGGCGCCCCCGCCTCGCCAGGACTTGCAGGCATGGTCGCGGGCCTAGCCGCGGCTGGCATGGGCGCGACCTTCTATGCCGCCCATTGCACGGATGATAGCCCGCTCTTCGTCGCCACCTGGTATAGTTTGGCCTCAGGCCTTGTCGTTCTGGCAGGCTTTTTCCTTGGGCGGCGCGTGCTGCGCTGGTGATCCTGGTTTTACCCCCAGCCTCAAACCATTATAGAGAAAGCCGTGGGGGGACGTCATGACAGAACGCCAGAGGCTGGACAAATGGCTATGGTTTGCCCGGGTGGTCAAAACCCGCACCCTCGCCGCTCGTCTTGTTACCGATGGCCATGTCCGCCTGAACAGCCAGAAGGTCACGACACCCGCCAAGCCGATCGGCGCCGGCGATATCCTGACCATCGCGCTTGAAACGAAAGTGCGGGTCTTGCGCGTCGTCGCTCCCGGCTTACGGCGAGGCGGCTATCCCGAAGCCAAATTGCTCTTCGAGGAATTGACCGAGGATGATGCGGCGGTGACCAAAATTCCCTTGGAACCCTGAAACTTGGAACCTTGAAATTTGCGGTCCGACCCTTCATGTCCACAAAGCTTGCCACCGAAGAGCAAAAACGATAGAGCAAGGCGGTTTTATACAAAATCGGGTGCCATGCCTTAAGCTTATGAAAAGGCTTTAATTTCAAAAGCTCAAGGATCCCTTTGGCAAGCCGGTCCAAGACGAAACGAGGATTGGCCAAGCCACCGGCATCACACCAGAAAGCGGACCCCTTTCAGGATAAAATTTGATGCCCCTATAAGGACTTTTGGAACCGCTCATGCGCCCGATTCGACGAGCGATGCCATAGGACCAGCCTTGCTCCTCTATGCAGTTCGATGTCACGAATGTTCCTATCACGCACACGAGTATTGCGGTCTCGTTTTGAAGCAGTATGGCGCCCCAGTTTAATGAGACCCGCAAGGAGAAAACCATGAGCTATGTCGTCCTGGAAAATTGCATCAAATGCAAATACATGGACTGTGTCGAGGTCTGCCCCGTCGATTGTTTCTACGAGGGCGAGACCATGCTCGTCATCAATCCCGATGAATGTATTGATTGTGGCGTCTGCGAGCCGGAATGCCCGGCCGAGGCCATCAAGCCCGATACCGTGTCAGGCCTTGAAAAATGGCAAGCCCTGAACCGCAAAATGGCCCAATATTGGCCGAATGTGACGGTCAAGCGCGAAGCTCCGCCAGAAGCCAAGCAATTCGATGGCAGGCCCGGAAAATTCGACGCCTTTTTTACGGAAACCCCCGGCCAGGGCGATTGAACCACCAGCCAGGACATGAAGCGGACCCGGGAGGGCGCAGAAAGAGACAAGAGCGATCAGGCTCTGGAAATGGCGCCTTCCGAGGACCGATTCATCCTTTTACGGGAGAAGGAAATCGGCGCTATTGCCTAGTTTTAAGGCAAATTTTCTCCTCAACCGCGGCCCTGTGGACAAGAACTCCACAGGCAATGTGCATGTTTTTTGATTTTTTATGAAATTGTGCTATTGTACCTCTGCGTGAAACAATTTTTGGTATTTTTCGTGACACATTCGCATCACGGTCCTGAAGGTTTCGGCTAGAGCACCTGACCCAAAAGTGACGCTCGCTTTTGGGTCAGGTGCTCGCGCAATTTTCGACCGGCCCGGAAGACCGGGTATGATGCCATCGTCCAGATACGTCTTCGGTATCAAATCCCTAGGGACGATCGTTTTTAGGTCAGTCAGCATGTTCGTAAAGGCTCGAGACTATATTCTGGGAAAGTTGCGCCTTTTTCAGAGATTTATGTAAAAACAAAGAGATAAGGGCATTTCAGACTCCCCAATCCGCCGATGCTCACGTCCGAAATGCTCAATAATATTCGATGAAGCCTCGTAGGAATGTTCGCTCCATGGCCGCTTTCGCGCAAACGCATGGGAACCAACCATCCTTTCGACTCCGTTTTTTCGGTCTTGGCCGGTGCTTCAGTGAATGGATGGTTTACGAGACGACGATGCTTCACCCGATCATTGCCATCACAATGAATGAATAGGGTCAGCCCCGCATAATGCGCCAACCGAAACGGCATTCTGCGGCGTGTTTTCGAGAACACTTCGAGCCTTTGATCGCGGCCTCACCCGCCGATAGCAGGAATATCTTTTAAGAACATCAGTTTAGGGCCAATGCCTAATCCTGTTCAATGGAACGACACTCTAACAGGGGTTCGCCGCCATGGCCTCCGTCAATAAGACTGGAATAGCGACCGAGACGCAAACAGCCAAGGGCCAGACCGCGCATCCCCCTGCCGCCGAGGTCGTGTCGCTTTCCGTCGCCTCTGCTATCGACAAAAACGCGTCCGGTTCCCCGGATCTTCATGCTTCCGTTGCTTCATCTGACGACAATTCCGTTATGTCCATCCCCGATGACGGAGAGACCACCCTTTCCACAGCCGAGAATGGCGCCATTTTCTCCCAGCCTTTGAAATATCAGCCCCCAAGACAAATGATCGGACCCCCGGTGACCAATAAAACAGACAAGAAAACAACTGAGGCGGCCGCCGACGCGCCCGTCGAGACCGCAATGACCGACACGTCCCTCAATCAACCGGTTCAAAATCCTTCCCTTGCCGGCAAAACCGTGAAAACGACGAAGCCCGCCGTCAAGCCTGCCGCCGCGAAATCCACGCCACCGGTAAAGACCACCGCCGCAGCCGGTGCCAATGAGAAATCGCCAGCGGCGAAGCCCACGGGCAAGGCAGCCGGCAATGCCCAGCGCCATGGTTTCAAGCCGCTCGAATTCATCGTCTATCCCGCTCATGGCGTCGGTCAGATCATCGCCATTGAGGAGCAGGAAGTCGCGGGCTTCAAGCTCGAGCTTTTCGTGATCAGTTTTGTCAAGGACAAGATGATTCTGAAGGTTCCGACGCCCAAGGCCGTCAGCGTGCGCATGCGCAAGCTCGCCGAGGCGGATGTGATCGACAAGGCGCTCGAAACCCTCACCGGCCGGGCGCGGATCAAACGGACCATGTGGTCGCGCCGGGCACAGGAATATGAGGCGAAGATCAACTCCGGCGATCTCATCGCCGTTGCCGAAGTGGTGCGCGATCTCTACCGCTCCGACGCCCAGCCCGAGCAATCCTATTCGGAACGCCAGCTCTACGAGGCTGCGCTCGACCGTGTCGCACGCGAACTCGCCGCCGTCCAGAAACTGACCGAAACGGAATCCTTGAAGCTCATCGAGGCGCAATTGCTGAAAGGTCCTCGTCGCGGCGGCAGCAAGGTCGAGGAAATCGATCTCGACGATGCGGACGAGGATGGCGATATCGAGGAAGCCGCATAATTCTCTTTCTTCCGTTTCGGAAGACCCGGCTCCAAGGCATTCCCTCAAGGGCGTTCCCACGAATCTTCACTTCGTGGGAACGCCTTTTTTATTGATAAACCGATCCATTGGCGTTTTAGCCCCGCAAGGCTCTCGCGCTCAGGCTCTTGGACTTTCGCATTTTTGGAACGACTTTTGGAATGGTTTCTGGCAAGACCAGAACTCATTCCGTTCCCTGTTGAGACGATCTCGATGACGCATGTGGCCACCCTCGTTTGCGATCCCGCATTTCCGCAGCTCGGCGAAGGCGAGGTGCAGCGCGCGGCGGCTTTATTGCCGGGCTCTGGGGCTCCGAACTGGCTCGATACGCGTATTGCCGCCGATATTCTCTTCGAAGCAGGTGATCGCAACTTGCGCGAGATCGCCGACGAAATCCGCGCCGCGCTCAGCCCCGCCCCCATCGACGTCATCGTCCAGCCAGTCGCGGGACGCCGCAAGAAACTCTTCCTCGCGGACATGGATTCGACCATGATCCGTCAGGAATGTATCGATGAATTGGCTGATCAGGTCGGCAAGAAGAAACACGTGGCTGAGATCACCGAACGCGCCATGCGCGGCGAAATCTCTTTTGAGCCTGCCTTGCGTGAACGTGTCGCACTTCTGAAGGGCCTGCATCCCGACACGATCCTGCGCGTTATCAGCAGAAAGATCACCATGTCGCCCGGTGCCCGCACCTTGGTGCAGACCCTGCGCCAGCATGGTGTGCATACGGTGCTCGTCTCCGGCGGTTTCACCGCTTTCACCTCGGTCATCGGCACACAGATTGGCTTTCACGAAAATTTCGCCAATGTGCTGCTGCTCGGACCAGATGGTCGGCTTGCGGGAGAAGTCCAGGAACCGATCCTGGGCAAGGATGCCAAGCTCGCAACCCTCGTCGCCCAGCGCGAAAAACTGCAACTTTCAGAGATCGACACGATTGCCGTCGGCGATGGTGCCAATGATCTCGACATGATCCGTGCGGCGGGCCTTGGCCTTGCCTATCACGCCAAGCCCGCGGTCGCTGCCGCGGCGCACGCCTGTATCAACCATGCCGATCTCACCGCGCTTCTCTATGCCCAAGGCTATCGCGGCGAGGAATTCTGGCGCCCGCCCCGCGAGCAACTCAACCCCGCCGACTGGAAACGCAAATATGGCGGGATGGAGAAGGCTCACGAACGCAGAGGCTGGTAGCAGCACAGTCAAAAGGCCGGACCATGCCGAAAACCGAACGGAAAAGCGTGGATCTCAATTGCGATTGCGGCGAGGGTTTCGGCCCCTATCAGATGGGCGATGATGCCGCCATGCTCGATATCGTCACCAGCGCCAATGTCGCTTGTGGCTTTCACGCGGGCGATCCGCGCATCATGGCCGAAACCTTCCACCTCGCGCGCCAGAAAAATGTCGCCATTGGTGCGCATCCGGGCTTTGCCGATCTCTCCCATTTCGGACGCCGCCCCCTGCCCTGCACCACAGCCGAGGTCGAGCATCTCATCGCTTATCAGGTCGGTGCGGCCATGGGGCTTGCAGCCTTGTCCGGCCATAAGATCACCCATGTCAAACCGCATGGCGCCCTGAGCAATCTCGCTTGCGCCGATCGTGGTCTCGCCGACGCGATCGCCCGCGCGATCAAATCCATCGATCCCGATCTCATCTTTCTTGTCATCTCCGGAACCGAGTTGGAACAGGCAGGCCTTGCCCAAAACCTGCCGATCGCCCGGGAAATCTTTGCCGATCGCGCCTATGCCGAGGATGGGCAATTGCTCTCGCGCAGCCTGCCGGGCGCCGTGCTTCACGAACCCGATATTATTGCGGCGCGCATACGCGTCATGGTCGAGGAAGGGGCTGTCATCTCCATTTCAGGCAAACATATTCCCGTCGGCATCGATTCCATTTGCGTGCATGGCGACACGCCAGGCGCGGTGGCGGCAGCGCGCGCGGTGCGCCGGGCGCTGGAAGAAGCCGGCATCAGCCTGAAATCGTTTTGCGCATGAACACGCAAAACGCCCCACGCTATCTTCCGGTCGGAGAAAGCGCTCTTTGCGTCGAATTCGGGGATAGGATCGACCCCCGTCTGCATGACCAGGTGCTTGGTCTTGATCAGTCCTTGAGCCTGCGGCCAATCCCCGGCATTCTCGAAACGGTACCGACTTATCGCTCGCTCTTGATCCATTTCGACCCCCATCGCCTGACAAGCGAAGATCTGACCGTGGCCCTGACCGAGCGCCGCAACGAGCGGCCAGAGCCTGCACCGCCCAAACATTGGCTTTTTCCGGTCTGCTATGATCTTCCCTTTGCCGAAGATCTCGCGGAAGTGGCCAGCTTGCTCGATCTTCCCCCGGAAACAATCATCGATCTGCATGCGAGCGCGACCTATCGCGTCTATATGTATGGTTTCGCTCCAGGCTTTACTTTTCTCGGCGGCCTGCCCGAAGCACTCGGCGTCTCGCGCCGGCCGACACCGCGACCACCGGCTCCAGCGGGTTCACTGACCATTGCCGGCGGGCAGGCGCTCATTACCAGCATGGCCATGCCCACAGGTTGGTATGTGTTGGGGCGCACACCCGTGCGTGTGTTCGATCTCGGCCGGCCTCAGCCTTTTCTGACCGAAGTGGGCGATGAAATCCGTTTCGAGCGCATCAATGCGGCCGCTTTCGCCAGCCTCGAGGCACGCGCTCTTTCTGGCGATCCCTTGATTGCCCCTCGATGAGCCTGCGTATCCTCCATGCCGGACCCGGCGCGACGATCCAGGATGGCGGACGATTTTTCCACCAGCGCCATGGCGTCACGCCCGCCGGCCCCATGGATTGGGTGGCCTTCCGCACCGCAAATCTGGCGCTCGGCAACACCCTCGATGCAGCCGCCCTGGAAATTGCCATCGGCGGCCTTGATCTTTCCTGCGAGGAGAGGCCCCAGGCCATCGCCTTTTGTGGTGGCGCCTTTGAATGGCGGCGCAACGGCCACGCCCTGCCCAAGGCCGCATGCCTGACCTTGCAGCCGGGCGAGACTTTGACGGCGCGGCCTGGCGCCGGCGCTCCGGGATCTTGCTGGGGATCTTGGACCTATCTCGCAGTCGCAGGAGGTTTTGCGACGCCGCCCGTGATGGGCAGCCGCGCGACCCATACCCGCTCAGGCCTTGGCGGTCTCGAAGGGCGCATGATGCGCAAGGGTGATCTATTGCCGACCGAGGCCAAAGTCCTTGCCGTGCCGGATCAGAGCCTCGAGGCCCCCTGGCTCGCGCCACGTCCGGCTTTGTTGCGCGTCGTTCCCGGTCCTCAAGAAGATTATTTTACCCCCGAAGCCATCGAATGTTTTTATAGCGGGGTCTTTACCCTCTCGCCCGTCATGGATCGGATGGCTTATCGCCTCGAAGGCCCGAGAATCGCCCATGCGCGAGGGTTCAACATTATTTCGGATGGGATTGCCGAAGGCGCGATCCAGATCGCCGGCGATCAACACCCCTTGATTCTGATGGCTGATCATCAACCGACCGGCGGTTATCCGAAAATCGGCCATGTCATCCGCGCCGATTTCGGCACCCTGGCGCAATTGCGCCCGGGTGCATCCTTGCGTTTTACGCCCGTGAGCCCGGCGGCGGCGCGAGAAGCCTTGTTCGCGCTCGAAGCCATGGTCGCTACGACACAGGACTATTTGCAGCCCTTGTTTCGGCCTCCGACGACGGAAAGCCTTCTTGCAGCAAATCTCATCGGCGGCATGGTCGATGCGCTCACGGCTGGGGTTCAGCCGTGAGATAAATCCTCCGCATTGAACGTCCGATGCTCTGGATCAGCGCCCGCGACCGCCGCCGCCTCCACCGTCATTGGGCCTGCCACCACCGCTGGGCCGTCCACCGCCTTGTTGTCCGCCCCCCGGTCGTCCACCTCCGTGCCAGCCGCCTCCATGGTGCCCGCCTCCATGCCAGCCGCCACGATGATGATGATGCCGGCCCGGAACAGCCCAGCCGTGCCATCCGGCACGACCGCCCCAGCCCCTGCCGCGCCGCCAATTGAAGCCGCACCAATACCAGCCTGGTCCCTGCCAGCCTGTGGGATACCAACAAAATTGCCGTCCACCCCAGAAAAATTGGGACTGCTGGATTGGAAGCGCATCCGCCGCGAGATTCCCCACGCCGCCGTCAAAGACAGGCGCCGCAAAAGCCCTCGTGTCTGTCGCCATGACATTGCCGGCTACGAGGCCCACGGCCATGATCGCAGACATCGCCATCGTTCTCAGTCCCATTGTCCCTCCTGCGCGTATCCTGAAGACGAAGAATGCCCGCCCTATCGCGGCCCAGCATGACCCTATCCATTGAAGCTCTCTCAAGCTCAAGGGAACAGGGTTTGCCAACCTCCATCAAACCCCAACCATAGGCCATTGGATCTGACGCCACAGATCAAAAAAGAGGGAGGCTTGGCCTCCCTCCTTCGGTCTTTCGAGATGTTTGAGTTCGGGATCAGCGCATGAAGCCACCGCCGCCATGCCCGCCACCCCCGCCGTGCCAACCGCCACCGCCGCCGCCGTGCCAGCCACCACCTCCTCCGTGCCAACCACCGCCGCCGCCACGCCAGCCGCCACCTCCGCCATGCCAACCGCCGCCATGCCAGCCACCGCCGCGCCAGCCGCCGTAATAGCCACCCGGCACCCCCCAGCCCCGCCAACCATAGCCACCACCCCAGCCATAACCGCGCCGCCAAGGGTAGCCACACCAATACCAGCCGGGTCCGCTCCAACCGGCGCCATACCAGCAATAACGCCGGCCACCCCAGAAATATTGGGACTTCTGCACCGGCAAGGACGTGGCCGTTATGCCGGCCACACCAGGATCCACGCTCGGAACCGCCATGGCGGCTGAACTGCCCATCGCCAGGACCACGGCCGCAGCCGTGGAAATCAACATTGTTCTTATTGTCATTTCTCCTCCTGTTCGACGTCGAGATCGATGCGGCCATGAACGCCCACCATCATCCGGTGACCGATCCGGGACAGGCATCGATTGAAGAGAGAGAGGCTCCCTCGAGAACCGCTCTCGAGATCGGTTCAAGGAACCGTGCCAATCGGATTCCTCGAACCAGCGGGCCGCGCTCGCCGGAGCACGGCAGAGGCCATGGCATCAAACCAAGGTCACGAACCCAGTTCAGGACAGTGCAGGATAAATTTGAGGCTCTGATAAGGACATAGAGCTGTCTCCTGCCACCTCGCTAGCGAGCGATGCACTCCAGCATCAAACCTCAAAGCGATATCGCTTTGAGGATAAATTTTACTCAATTATCAAAGGCTTATAGCATCACCCGCTGTCCAAATGCACGAGCGATGCTATAGCGCATCATCACTTCTCTCGGAGAGATTTGGTGCTCAAACAGTTAAAGCTTCATTGAATGAAGGGCTGCGAAAGCATCACGTTCTAGTAATAACCACCCCCCTGACCACCGCCGCCTTGACCGCCGCCACCACCTTGGCCGCCGCTATATCCCCCTTGGCCACCACCGCCTTGGCCGCCACCGCCGCCTTGCCAGTTCCCCTGACCGCCACCGCGCTGCCCACCTCCCCCTTGACCACCTCCCCCTTGACCACCGCCACCTTGACGTCCGCCGCCCTGGTTTTGGCCGCCCCCTTGACCACCACCACCTTGACCGCCACCGTAGTAACCGCCGCCTTGCCCACCTTGTCCGCCCTGGTTGCCACGACGGCCGCCATCCCAATTCTCACCGCCGCCGCGATTGTCCCAGCCCCTTTGCCGGCCGTCCTCACGCCAACCATCGCCGCGCCGCCAGCCATCGCCGCGTCCCCAATAGTTACCCTCACCACCGCCCGGCACGCCCCAGCCTCGCCAGCCATGGCCTCCGCCCCAGCCACGCCCCTGACGCCAATTATATCCGCACCAATACCAGCCAGGTCCCTGCCAGCCGTCGAGGTACCAGCAATAATTCCGGCCACCCCAGAAATATTGGACCTTCTCCACGGGAACACCTGAGAGGCCGTCCCTTGAGAGGCCATCCCTTGAGAGACCATCCATGGAAGCGAAATCGCCCAAGGCCGGCCCCTGTGCCGGACTGGCCAGTGCGGCACCCGCAGACACGGTCGACACACCGAGGGCTCCGGCCAGAACGAAAGCTCCGCGGAGAGCCCACAAGCGGTGCCAAGGATTCGATCGGTGTTCCGTCATGATTCGCATTGCATTCAGTCCATCGTTTCAAGGTCCCTTCAGGGTCAGATGATTCTGAAAGGGCCGTCATCATTGCGCTTTAGGCTGTTGCAGACTCTCTCGCCGCGCGCAAACGCGATCCCCTGACAAAAGGATCATCAACCGCGATTCTAGTCCATCAGGCTGAATTGAGTTTGAACAAAACGCCTCGACTCTCGAATCGATCCCGAAAGAGCCTCGCGTCAAACATCGCTCGTTGAATCGGATGCCGGGAGGATCCTGTCGCTTTGATGCGCGAGCCGGCCCACGAGACCGGGCCTCACCTGGAGCAGATCAGCATGATCGGCGAGGCCGGAAAACGCGGAAGCTTCCGCGCCGGTCATCCAGATTTGTCCGGGAAGCGCCGCCAATTCCTCATAAAGCGCGACCCGGCGGGAAGCGTCGAAATGGGCAGCGATCTCGTCGAGCAGGATCATTGGAGCCGTTTGCGTGGCGCGGGCAACGAGACGGGCATGGGCCAGCACCAGACCAACCAGCAAGGCCTTTTGTTCACCCGTCGAGGAGCGCGCCGCATCCGCCTGTTTCGGCCCATGACGCACCAGAAGGTCGCTGTTTTGCGGCCCGACCAAGGCCCGGCCGGCCGCCGCGTCGCGCCGCCGGTTATCGCGCAGAATGCCCCGATAAAGCTCTTCCGCCTCCAGCGCCGGACGCTCACCGACGAGCCGTTCGAGATCGCCCCGGATTTCGAGATCCGCCCAGGGAAAGGGCGTGATCGTATCGCGGCTCTCGTCGATCAGCCGCCGCAGGCGAGCGACGGTTTCCACGCGTGCCGCCGCGACCGCCACGGCGATTTCGGCGATTTCCTTTTCCGTCGCATCGAGCCAGCGCGAATCGGCATAATGATCCTCGAGCTGACGATTGCGATTGCGCAAGGCGCGCTCCAAAACCGTGACGCGGGCGCCATGCTCGGCATCGACACAGAGCACCAGCCGGTCAAGGAAACGCCGCCGCTCGCCGGGGGACGCCGCGAAGAGCCCATCCTGCGCCGGAGTCAGCCAGACGATCCGCAGATGATCGGCAAAACTCCGCGCCGAGCCAACGGGCGCGCGCTCGATCCGGTACTGACGCGCAAATCCGCCCTCGCTCCGCGGCACCAGACCCGTGCCGAGTTGAACCCTCTCCGCTCCCGTCTCGATCTCGATCGAAACCGCAAATCCGCCTGGCCCTTCCGCGCGGGCGCAGGACGCAAGTTCAACCCGCCGCAGGCCGCGCCCAGGCGTGAAGAGAGACAAGGCTTCGATCAGATTGGTCTTACCTGCGCCATTCTCACCCGTGACGACGATCATTTTGGCGCCAAGCGACAGATCGAGCGCCGGATAGGAGCGGAAATCAGACAGAATCAGCCGCCGCACGAGGGGTATCGCAAGCCCGGTGGCATCGCAGTGTTCGGACATGGGACCGGTTGATCGCATTCGAAATGAGCCATGAGTGGATGGCTTATAAAGGATTTTTGAGTAGAATCGTGGTTTATGCCGATTCCCCCTTAGGCAATGCCTCTCGCCTCTTTTCCCGCCCCTCCCCAAAGCTCCGCAAATCCGTCAATGTCCATGCCCCCCTTTCATCTTCGTCTTGCCCAGGAGCAGGATTATGCAGGCCTTACCACGCTATGGGTCGAGACATGGCGCGAGACATTCCCCGAGATTGATTTCTGCGCCCGTCAGGCGTGGCTCTTAAAGCATTTCGATACAATGGCGGGAGGCGGCGGTCTCATTCTCCTTGCCGAGGACGATGCGCATCATCTCCTCGGTGTCGCGACGATCGACCCCCAACGAAACACATTGGAGCAATTGGCGGTTGCACCCGAGGCCAAGGGCAAGGGCATCGCCAAGGCTTTGCTGGCGGAGGCTAAGCGAAGCTGCGCAGGTCCCCTCCAACTCGATGTGAATCAGGACAATGGGCGCGCCCTACGCTTCTATGAGCGGGAAGGATTCGTCAAAATAGCCGATGGCGTGAATGCGACCTCAGGACGCAAGATATGGACCCTGCGTTTTGCGGGCACGAAGGATTAAGACTTTTCAAGCAGACTACGTACGGATATTTTTGCGCCGGCGACGCTATCGGTGATAGCGCGTGGGTCTTCGCGCGTCGGCATGATCTGCTCAAACACCAACGCGCCGATCGGTCCGCTTCATCGGATCGAAGCAAGTTTCAAACCAAAGGGGGTGGCATGCTTGAGACATTGGTGATCGTGAAGGCCCTGGGCGGCAAGCCCCAGAAGCGGATTTTCCTCTCCATCGAGGACCAACAAGCCTTGGTCGCCGATCCGGCGCTCCTGGAAGAAATTCTGCTCGGCATTCACCAGCCAATTCAGGTGCCCAGCAAAACCGTGTTCCATTATGACGAGCCGGTTTTCGAAGCCCTCTGCCAGGAATGGCATAAGGCCAAACAGACCGATGACGCCCAATGGAACAAACTCGCGCCCTTCGATATTGAAGCTGATCCGGCGGAATGGTGAAGAGAAATGGGACATGATGCACCCCGCATCATGTCCCGATAAGGGTCGCTTTTTTCAAAAGCTAGAGCATCAGACCCAAAAGTGGCTCCCACTTTTGGGACCAATCTGATGCGTTTTCAGGAAGATAGAGCATCGGAGATGATTCAATTTGAAAGTCCGATGCTCTAAGGTGAACATGCGACACCCTCCCACCGGTCATCTGTGACCGATGGGAAAGGATGAGTATGCGTCAAGCCTTCACGGATTCGGCATATTCCCTGTCTTCCGCGCCGGTCGTCTCGATATCATTGAGCGCGGCCCGCTCGTGTTTGTGGCGGGCGGGATCGATTTCGACACCAGGCTCCCCGGAAAATTCCACCAGGATCGGCTCGTCACGCACGATATACTGACAGGCCAGACGGTATTGCGGCGGAATATCCGCGATTTCCGCGAGTTCCTTGGCCTCCTTGCTCAGCTTGCCATGCGCCGCGAGCGTGAATTTTTCTTTCTCGGACAAAGTGCTGCCCATGGGCTGTTTGCCATCAAGGACCGTGACCTTGATGAGACAGGAGCCGCAATCGCCATCCTCGCAATTGAAGGGCACAGGGATACGATGGTCCCTGGCGACAGCGAGCAATGTATGCGTATCACCCGCGATACCATAGACAGTTTTGTTCTTAGGAAGCAGGGGGCTGGCAAAAGTAATATCAGCCATGATGAACCTTCCGGATTTGACGCAGGCTCGCTGCCCCTTTCCAGCCGCCGACCGGAAAGAACAAGCGAACACTTGGTTTCCCCCAACCAGCGCTCACGCTGGTTGCCTGTCTCAAATGCGAAGAGGAAACAGAGGGTTCCCAAAAATTCTTCAGCTCTGCCGATCGGGAGAGAGCGTAGGCACGGCCAAAGGAAACACGCGACGATTTCGCTTCGCCTGAACTATTCCCGTGGGAGAGCATGATCTCCTGAGAAAGACGCGCGAGGCTTGAACGAGAGACTTGAAAAAGCGTCATTTCATTGCCCACGGCGCGGACTGCTTGCGGAGGCAATCTATGTAGCCACTGTCATGGCTTTTGTTCGTCCTCTGTCGGTTACCAAATATTTTTGCCAGCCGACCGTAACTTCTTCATCGATCTCACGTTCGATGATGCAAAGCGTTCGAATGCATTATTGGAAGGCGGGCACCGAGCGAAAATCGGAGGAGGCTGAACTTGACTTTAAGACCAGGTCTTGAGTGAAACTCATCGAGACTTGGCCTCCACTTGGCCCCGCGACGGCGGGCGGCCACTTTCCGCCGGACCTCATTGATCACGACAAATCGAGATCAATGAGACTCATAAGTCATGGGGCACGTGGTCGGTGCTGCCAGGAAACGCGCTTCTCTTTTATTATCTATTCGAGACACGACGTCGTCAGACTTTTGAAATGATTATCGAAATGCTGGTCCATCCATTGGTCATAACTCCTCCTAGCAGAGCGCAATTATGATCAATCTCAGGAAAGGCACTATCATGTCTCATCGGATCAATTCACTCGCAGCCGTTATCATGGGCCTTATGAGTATTTCAGCTCTTTCAACTGAGGCGTTCGCGTATCGAGGTGCGGCCGTTGGACACCGCGGCGCCGTTGGATACCGGGGCGGTGTTGGATACCGGGGCGCTGGAGGTGCGTACCACGTTCACCGCAGCGTCGGCTATGGCTATCGTGGCTACGGCTATCGCGGCTATGGTTATCGTGGTGCGCCCGTAGCCCGTGGATTGGCAATAGGTGCCGGTGCGGCGGCGGCTGGAGCGGCTGTGGCTAGACCGCCTTGCGGATACTATCCCTACGGACCGTGCTATTAGTCTTGCGCTGTAGGACCGTTCGCCGAATCTAACTTATGTGGCCTCCAGCCTTGTGCAAAAAAAATGTCAGCGAGAACCTCGCTGACATTTTTTTAAGCCGGCTCGCACGATTACGAACCCTGACAATACCTGTTACCACATCTGATTACCACATCTGACCACAAACAACCGACTGATCCTTATTCCGCCGCCTCAGTCGCCGGCGGCTGCGGCTGCGTCTTAATGAGTTCGTTTCCGGTCTCGAATTGCAGGCGGGCAAGGCGGGCATAAAGCCCATCCTTGGCGATCAGGCTTGTATGCGTGCCTTCCTCAACGACACAGCCATTCTCAATAACGAGAATGCGATCCGCGTTCAGGACTGTCGCCAGCCGATGCGCGATGACGAGCGTGGTGCGCTCCGCCATCAGATTTTCCAGCGCCTTCTGCACAAGTTGCTCGTTTTCGGCATCGAGCGCCGAGGTCGCCTCGTCAAGCAAGAGGACCGGCGCCTGCTGGAGGATGGCGCGGGCGATCGCGAGGCGCTGCCGCTGGCCGCCTGACAAAGTGACGCCGCGCTCGCCGACCTTGGTGTCATAACCATCCGGTAAAGCGCGAATGAATTCATCCGCCGCCGCCTGTTCCGCCGCGCGGCGCACGTCCTCGTCGGAGGCCTCGCTCGCGCCATAACGGATATTGTCCGTGATCGAAATGCCGAACACCACCGGGTCCTGCGGCACGCTCTTGATGTGATGGCGAAGATCGGCCGGATCGACCTGTTTGATATCGACACCATCGAGCAGGATGCGGCCGGAAGCCGGATCGTAGAAACGTTGCAGCAATTGGAACAGGGTCGATTTGCCCGCGCCGCTCGGCCCGACGATGGCAACCGTCTCGCCCGGCGCCACATGCAGGCTCAGGCTGCTAAGAGCGGTATCCTCGGGGCGGCTCGGATAGGAGAAGGTCACGGCCTCGAAACGAATGTCCCCGCGTCCAGGTGTCGGCAAAGTGAGACAGGGCTCTGGCGCCACGATTCTAGGCTTGACCGCGAGAATCTCGCTGATTCGGCCAGCGGCGCCCGCCGCCGCCGAAATCTCGCTCCAGACCTGGCTCAACTCGCCAAGCGCGCTGGCGCCGAGCACGGCATAGAGCAAAAATTGCGAGAGCAGACCAGCGGACATGCGCCCTGTCAGCACGTCATGAGCGCCAAACCACAGCACCGCGACGACGCTTGAAAAGACGAGGAAGATGATCACGATCGTCAAGGCAGCCCGGGCCTGCGCGGCACCGCGCGCCGCCTCATAGGCGCCTTCCACCGCGCTGGCGAACCGGCGGGTGACCATGCCTTCCGCCACAAAGGCCTGCATCGTGCGCACCGCTCCGAGGTTTTCGGCGGCATAGGCACTGACTTCAGCAAGGCGATCTTGCGCCTGGCGCGAGCGCTTGCGCACGGAGCGGCCAGAGGCCGCGAGCGGCAAAACGATGATCGGCAAAGCCACCAGCACATAGGCCGAAAGCTTGGGCGACGAATAAATCATCAGCCCGATGGCGCCGACAAACAGGAACAGATTGCGCAAGGCCACCGAGGCCGAAGACCCGAAGGCCGATTTCATCTGCACCGTGTCCGCGGTCAGGCGGGAGAGCAATTCACCGACCTGCGCCGTGTCATAAAAAGACGCATCGAGCCGGCTCAAATGTTTGAACACGGTATCGCGCAAGTCGGCGACGACCCGCTCGCCAAGCGTCGTGACGCAATAAAACCGAAAGCCGGAGGCGAGCGCCAACACGGCGACGATACCGATGAGCGCCAGGAAAGACCAATTGACCGCGCCGCTGCTCTCGGCCGAAAAGCCGAGATCGATCATCTGCCGGACGGCAAAGGGCACGGCGAGCGTCGCCGCCGAGGCCATGGTCAAAGCAACGAAAGCGCCCAAAAGGCGCCCCTTGTAGCGCAACATATAAGGAACGAGCGGCAGCAGCGCTTTCGGCGAAGGCTTTTTCCCCTTAGCCTCGACCTCTGTCCCTTGTGCTTGCGCCTCCGGTACCGTTTTCAACTGGTCCATGATGCTTTCGGTGGCTTGGCCTCTTGCGAGGACTGCGGCAGGAAAAGGCGCATCACGGTCACGGACCTTGATCCGCTTCCCGACGGCCAGAAGGACGGAGCGTTCCGCCTCAATGTTCCGGGCTAGTTTAGAACCATCTCAAGCCCCGCAATGCAATGCCGATGCGAAAATTTGAGGGAAAATTTAACCGCGACACCCGATCACAGTGTCGATGAATGGGCCGATGAAAGGCCAATTTGCCGCATGACTTGCCGCGCTCGCGTGATCAGTATATTCCGGCATTTAGGAATATCTTGGGCTTATCCGCGCGCCCTCAAGGGAGGTCGCATGCCGCCGGCGGATATGTGCTGCTCGTTTCGATCAACCCGATTTCGGAAAACCGGGATTTGTTCACCGGTATTCCCCGCGAATGGCGAGGCCCCTAGTATCCACCCTCATTGAAGCGCGACTCGTCGTGGTTCGATGAGGACAAGTGGATAAGTTTAAAAAGTGACGGATCGAGAATCTGTGATTCTCGATCCTAGGGGGCTCGCATAGTTAAGGCCATGATTGAATTTGCTTATCCCAGGTCGGATTTCGGCTCTCGGTATGCAAGCAAACTCAAGACCGCCCAGGGTTCAAATGGACGCAAACTCATCAAGGTTCGTCTGGAGCAGAATGAGAAAAATAAAGCAGGATCAACAATTTTGCATCGCGAAGCGGTTTTTCTCAAACGCGTCCTGCTCGCGCGCTTCTAACCCAAGTGAATATTCCGTTTCGGATAAATTTAATGTTTTTCAAAAAGCCAGGGGCACTCTCCCGATTCCGCTTTGGAGAGGCAATACTCTGGAAAACCCAGCGAGAGCGTAAGGACGCAGCAGCTTGAAAGGCAAGGATGTTCTGGTCACCGGGGGATCAGGTTTCGTCGGGTCGGCGGTGAGTCGCGCCCTGATCGAAGCCGGATTTAGCGTTCGTGTCCTGACGCGCGGAACCAGCCCGCGGGGCAATCTTTCGGGCCTCGATGTCGAGATTGTCGAGGGCGACATGCGCGATCCGGACGCCGTGGCCCGCGCCATGGCCGGCGTCCAGTTCCTGTTCCATGTCGCCGCCGATTATCGGCTCTGGGCACGCGATCCGCGGGAAATCCACCTCAACAATGTCGAGGGCACCCGCATTGTCATGCAAAATGCGCAAAAGGCCAAGGTTGAGCGCGTCATCTATACGAGTTCCGTGGCGACCTTGGCTTTCCAGCCCAATGGTTCGGTGACCGACGAGACAATGCCCCTGTGCGAGGCGCAGGCGATCGGCGCCTATAAGCGCAGCAAGATCGCCGCCGAGCGAATGGTCACACGGATGATCCGTGAGGAGGGGCTGCCAGCGATCATCGTGCATCCCTCCACCCCGATTGGCCCCCGCGACATCAAGCCGACGCCGACCGGGCGCATCATCGTCGAGGCGGCACGCGGCAACATTCCAGGGTTCGTGGACACCGGCCTCAATCTGGTTCACGTGGACGATGTCGCAAGCGGCCATCTCGCCGCCTTACGGCGCGGCGAAATCGGTGGCCATTATATTCTCGGCGGCCAGAATGTCGCTTTTTCCAATCTGCTTGCGGAAATCGCCCGGCTCGGCGGCCATAAAACGCCGAAATTTCGCATTCCGCGTCCCCTGGTCTATCCCTTCGCCTATGCCGCCGAGGCCAGGGCGCGCCTAAATGGACGCACGCCCTTCCTGACCCTGGACGGCTTGCGCATGTCCAAACATCATATGTTCGTCAGTTCGGCGAAGGCGGAACGTGAACTTGGCTATCATGCCCGCCCCTATCAGGACGCCTTGATCGAGGCCTTCGCCTGGTTTCGCGACCAGGGCTACCTCGGGCTTTCCGGAATGGAGAAGTTTTCATGACGCAGCCCGCCACCCTCGAGGTCGCTGCCTCCAAGGATCATCACGGCGAGAATTTTCCTGTCGCCTCCGTCCTCATCGCCCCGCGCTATCGCCCGGCGATTCTCGCTTATTATCGTTTTGCCCGCGCCGCGGATGATATAGCCGACAGCCCGACGCTAACGCCGAAAGAAAAGATCGCGCGGCTCGACGCCTTCGAAGCCACCTTGCTCGGTCACACCGACAGCGCCGCCACCGCTTTGCCGCTACGCGCAAGTCTCGCCGAGACGGGAATCACCCCGCGCCATGCGCTCGATCTCCTGACCGCCTTCCGCATGGATGCGGTCAAGACCCGCTATGCCGATTGGGCTGAACTCATGCATTATTGCGCCTATTCGGCTGCACCGGTGGGACGTTACGTGCTTGCTGTGCATGGCGAGAGCGAGGCGACTTGGCCGGCCTCGGATGCGCTTTGCGCCGCCTTGCAGGTGATTAATCATCTCCAAGATTGCGCCAAGGATTACCGCGAGATCAACCGCGTCTATATTCCCCTCGACACGTTGACGGCGCAGGGCATCGGTGTCGAGGCCCTGGCCGCACCAGAGGCGTCGACAGCCTTGCGCGCGTGCCTCGATGGCCTCATCGACAAGACGGCCGATCTCGTCGCCACGGGATGGCTGCTGCCACCACAAGTACGCGATATCCGCCTGCGGATCGAAACCGCGATGATCGCGCAGCTGGCTGACAAGCTCGTCACCCTTCTCCAGAAGGCTGATCCCTTGAGCGAAAAGGTGCATCTGGCGAAATTCGACTTTCTGCTGCAAGCGATCCTTGGCCTGTTCAAAGGGCTCTTCACAGGCTTCGCCTCGAGCCCGCGCGTCGGTGCGCTCAACTCCGTTCCGGCGAAGGAGAAGTGAGCATGACGAAAGCCGAGGCCGTGATCGTTTCTCCTGAGACCGCCTCCACTGACGCCGCGACACAGTCGCGGCGCAGCTCCTTTTACGCCGCCATGCGCATTCTGCCCGCGCCACAGCGCGAGGCCATGTTCCAGATCTATGCCTTTTGCCGCGCGGTGGACGATATTGCCGACGAGGAAGGCCCCCTGCCCGAGCGTGCGCAAGCCCTGCTGGATTGGCGCGCGGATATCGATGCCCTTTATCGCGGCGCGATTCCCCGGGCAGCCCTCGTTCCGCTCTCCGAGACCATCCACGCCTTCGGTCTCGCCCGCGAGGATTTTGTCGCTGTAATCGACGGCATGGAGATGGACCTTACCGATCGCGTCGCGATCCCCGATTTTGCGACGCTCGATCTCTATTGCGACCGGGTCGCGAGCGCAGTCGGCAGGCTGTCCGTGCGTGTCTTCGGCGTGCCAGAGACGGAAGGCCAGAACCTCGCCTATCATCTCGGGCGTGCCTTCCAATTGACCAATATTCTGCGCGACATCGACGAAGACGCCGAGCGCCAGCGCCTCTATCTGCCGCGTGACCTCTTGATCGCGGCGGGAATCAAGCCCGAGATCGAGGCTGTCCTGACGAGCCCGGCGCTCGGACAGGCTTGCCGCTCAATTCTCGACGCGGCGGCAAAACATTTCGCAGCCGGGGCCGCTATCATGGACAGATGTCCGCGCAAGAGTGTGCGGGCACCCCGCATCATGGCGCAGGCCTATGGCGCCATCCTCACACGGCTCGAGGCGCGCGGCTTCGCACCGCCGCGTGAACGCGTCAAGACCCCCAAATCCCAGATCTTGCTTGCCCTTTTGCGTTACGGATTCTTCTAGTGGATCGTCCCATCGTTCATATCGTCGGCGCGGGTCTAGCCGGCCTTGCCGCCGCTATCGCGCTTGCCGACGGGCGCCGTGAAATCATCCTCTACGAGGCCGCAAGACAGGCGGGAGGCCGTTGCCGCTCCTATTTCGACACAGCCCTTGGCATGGTGATCGATAATGGCAATCATTTGCTGCTTTCAGGCAATCACGAGGCGCGCCGTTTCCTGCGCACCATTGGCTCGGAGGCGAATCTTCAAGGGCCCACGGAAGCCGATTTCCCATTTTTCGACCTCGCGACGGGCGAACATTGGCGCGTGCGGCCCAATGCCGGCCCCCTGCCCTGGTGGGTTTTTTCGAAGAATCGCCGCGTGCCGGGCACAAAACCGCTCGATTATCTCGGCCTCGCCAAATTGCTCCTGACGCGCGAGGATAGAAAAATCGGAGAGATTCTGTCCGACCAGGGACCGCTCTATCAAAAACTTTGGCGGCCATTCCTGCTCGCCGCCCTCAATCTCGAGCCGCCCGAAGGCTCCTCCGCGCTCGCCGCCTCTGTCATCCGCGAGACACTCGCCAAGGGTGGGCAGGCCTGCCGCCCCATGATCGCCCATCCGACACTTTCCGCCGCCTTCATCGAGCCCGCGCTCGCCTGGCTTTCACAACGGGGCGCCGAAATTTGCCTCGACCATCGGCTACGGACGATCCGTTTCGAGGGGGACCGCGTCGCGGGCCTCGAATTTGGTGATGCGCGCATGAGCTTGCGGCCGCAGGACACCCTGGTCCTTGCCGTACCCGCCCCCGTGGCGCAGGAACTCGTGCCAGGACTTCAAGCGCCACAGCGCTTCACCGCCATCGTCAATGCCCATTTCAAGATCACGCCGCCGGCAGGATTCCCGCCCATTCTCGGCCTCGTCAACAGTGTCAGCGAATGGCTCTTCGCCTTCCCCGAACGGCTCGCGGTGACGATCAGCGGCGCCGACCATCTGCTCGACGAGCCGCGCGAGGTCCTCGCCGCAAAAATCTGGGCCGAGGTGGCAAAAGTGACACAGATTGCGGCGCCGCTTCCCGCATGGCAAATTCTCAAGGAAAAGCGGGCGACCTTCGCCGCGACGCCCGAAGAAAACGCGCGCCGCCCGGGGGCACGCACCGCATTTGCCAATCTGGTGCTCGCCGGCGACTGGACCGCGACCGGATTGCCCGCAACGATCGAGGGTGCAATACGCTCCGGCAATTTCGCGGCGCGCGCGCTTCTCGCGAACTGAATCATTCCCTGAAAGAGGATTACCGGAAAAGTGCCAGAAGAGGCCATCCTCACCGAGACTCATCCGCTTGACGCGACCACCATCGAAACGGCCATTACCCGCGCCCGGAAAGCGCTTCTCGGGGAGCAACGGGCCGACGGTCATTTCGTCTTCGAGCTCGAAGCGGATGTCTCGATCCCTTGCGAATATATTCTGTTCTATCATTTCATCGGCCGGCCCGCGCCGGCCGAACTCGAAGCCAAGATTGGCCACTATCTGCGTGCCCGCCAGTCAGCCGAACATGACGGCTGGCCTTTGTTTCAAGATGGCGCCTTCAATATTTCGAGCAGTGTCAAAGCCTATTTCGCCCTGAAGGCGATCGGCGACACGCCGGACATGCCGCATATGCAAAGGGCCCGCACCGCCATTCTGGCGCATGGCGGTGCTGCTGCCGCCAATGTTTTCACGCGCTCCTTGCTCGCTCTGTTCGGCCTGATCCCCTGGCATGGCATTCCCGTCATGCCTATCGAGATCATGCATCTGCCGGAATGGTTTCCCTTCCACATCGCGAAAATCTCCTATTGGGGCCGCACCGTTCTGGTGCCGATGATGGTGGTGCATGCCCTGAAGCCAAAACCGGCCAATACGTGCACGATCCGCATCGACGAACTCTTCGTGATTCCTCCCGATCAGGTCCGTCATTGGCCGGGCAGCCCCGGCAAGCGTTTCCCCTGGACCGCGATCTTCGCCGGAATCGACAAGGTGCTGCAAATCGCCGAGCCATATTTTCCGCGCCGCTCGCGCCAGAGCGCGATCGACAAGGCGGTGGCTTTCGTCACCAAAAGGCTGAACGGAGAGGACGGGCTTGGCGCCATCTACCCCGCCATGGCCTATTCGGCCTTGATGTATCTCTCGATCGGCAGGTCTTTAAGTGATCCGCACATTCAACTGGTCCTGAAGGCCATCGATAAATTGGTCGTGGTCAAGGATCATGAGGCCTATGTCCAGCCTTGCGTCTCCCCGGTCTGGGACACGGCTCTGGCCAGCCACGCTTTGATGGAAGCAGGCGACGGCGACAAACCGATTCTCGATTCCCTCAAGAAGGGGCTCGCTTGGCTGAAGCCTTTGCAAGTCACCGATATAGCCGGGGATTGGGCCTGGAAGAAACCCGATGTCAAACCGGGCGGCTGGGCCTTTCAATATGGCAATGCCTATTATCCCGATCTCGATGATACCGCTGTTGTGGTCATGGCCATGGATCGCGCCCGCGACCGCTGGCCCGAAATCGACGAGGACAATTTCCGCCCCTCGATCGCCCGCGCGCGGGAGTGGATCGTCGGTCTCCAAAGCGAAAATGGCGGCTTTGGCGCCTTCGATGCCGACAATGATCGCGATTATCTGAACGCCATTCCCTTCGCCGATCATGGCGCTCTGCTCGATCCGCCGACCGCCGATGTGACGGCACGCTGCATTTCCATGCTGACCCAGCTCGGCGAAAAGCCGGAAAACAGCGAAACCTTGCGCCGCGCCATTGCCTATCTTTTCGCCGAGCAGGAGAAGGATGGGAGTTGGTTCGGCCGCTGGGGCCTGAATTATATCTATGGCACCTGGTCGGTGCTTTGCTCTCTCAATGCGGCTGGCATTGCGCATGATGCCCCCGAGGTCCGCCGGGCCGTTGCCTGGCTGCGGACCATTCAGAACGAGGATGGCGGCTGGGGCGAGGATGCCGAAAGCTATGCGCTCGATTATGCGGGCTATCAGCAAGCGCCGAGCACATCCTCGCAGACCGCCTGGGCCGTGCTCGGCCTGATGGCCGCAGGCGAGAAGGATGATCCAGCCGTGGCACGCGGCATTGCTTATCTGACACGGACACAGGGAGAGGACGGTTTCTGGACGGAAAAGCGCTTCACGGCGACCGGCTTCCCGCGTGTCTTCTATCTTCGCTACCACGGTTATTCGAAATTTTTCCCGCTCTGGGCCATGGCGCGATACCGCAATCTGCACAACGGCAACCATGCCTCCGTGCTGACGGGAATGTAGCTCTTGACACTCATCGCCGTCACCGGTCTCAAGGCAGAGGCCAAGCTCGCGGCTGGAGCCGACACCCATGTTCTTGGGGGTGGCGGCGACGGCGAAGGATTGCGCGCCGCGCTCGAACAGACCATCGCGCAGACCCTTGCACGCGGAGGGACCTCCGGCATCATCAGTTTCGGCATAGCTGGCGGTCTGGCGCCGGGTCTTTCCGCTGGCACTGTTTTCGTCGGGCGGAGGATCTTCGGCGAAACAGGCAGCATCTTTGACACGGATCCATCCTGGTCGCGACGGCTGGCTCAAGCTCTCGGGGGAGCCTTGATCGCTGATTTCGCCGGGGTCGATCTCCCGGTTGCGACGCCACAGGCCAAGGCCGCCCTGCATCGCGGCACGGGCGCTGTCGCGGTGGATATGGAATCGCATCTTGCGGCCGAGGCAGCGGCCAAGGCCGGCATTCCCTTCGCCGCCTTACGCGTCATCGCCGATCCGGCCGAGCGCGCCCTGCCGCATGCCGCAACAGTCGGCATGAAGCCTGACGGCAGCATGGCGTTTGGCGCGGTCCTCGCCTCGCTGGCGCGCAATCCAGCTCAGATCGGAGCGCTCCTGCGGACCGCCTTTGATGCGCGCGCGGCTTTCGCAGCCTTGCGAAAAAGCTCACGGATAGAGCTTCATCCGTGAGCTGATCACTTATTCCGCGGCCGAAAGATGATCGCGGGCCGCCTTGTGATGATGCAGCTCGGAAAGTTTTTCCTCGACCTGCTGGTTGAAAACGTAAGTGGCGGGACGTTGTGAGGCGAGCGGAAGATCCGGCACCATCGGCCCGGAGGTCCGGAAGCCCTTCAGGAGAATGCCCAGCATTTCCCAGGGACGCTGAAAAGCTTCCCGCACGGCGCTCGCTTCGAAACCGCAATGGACCATGCAATCGGCGCATTTCTCATAGCGGCCGGTGCCATAGGCATCCCAATCGGTTTCTTCCATCAAGGCCTTGAACGTGGGGGCATAGCCTTCGCCCAAAAGATAACAGGGGCGCTGCCAGCCGAAGACAGTCCGCGTCGGATTGCCCCAAGGCGTGCATTGATAGGTGCGATTACCGGCCAGGAAGTCCAGGAATAGCATGGATTGGAAGAAAGGCCAGGCCTTGCCATTCTTGCCACGCGAGAAGATTGCGCGGAACAATTGCTTGGTTTTCTCGCGATTGAGGAAATGCTGCTGGTCGGGCGCGCGCTCATAGGCATAGCCCGGCGAAACGGTAATGCCTTCGATACCCTGTTTTTTCATTTCGTCGAAAAAGGCCGCGACACGGTCAGGGTCGGCATTATTGAACAAAGTGCAATTGATCGTGACCCGGAAACCGCGCTTCTGCGCGAGTTTCATGGCGGCGACGGCACGCTCGTAGACACCATCCTGACAGACCGAATGGTCATGCATGCCGGCATCGCCATCGAGATGGATCGACCAGTTGAAATAACGGTTCGGCTTGTACCGATCGAGATTCTTCTCGAGCAGCAATGCATTGGTGCAGACCGTGACATATTTGCCCTTGGCCATCGCGCCTTCGACAATGGCCGGCAGATCACGATGCAGCAAGGGCTCGCCACCGGCGATGACGACGACGGGCGCGCCGCATTCATCCACGGCCGCGAGACTGTCCTCGAGCGACAGGCGCTGGTTGAGGATTTCATCCGGATAATCGATCTTGCCACAGCCAGCGCAGGCGAGATTGCAACGAAACAGCGGCTCGAGCATGAGGACGAGCGGATAGCGTTTGCGCCCCATCAATTGCTGGCGCGCCACATAAGCGCCGATCTGCGCCATCTGCAGAAGCGGAATTCCCAAGGGCTGCTCCTCGATTTGGGAAAAGGTTCAATAGGCACGGATCGGAATTCTAAAAAGCGGCGCGGCATTCCCAATAGTGCGGGCCCAATATCGCGGGCGCCGCGGTAGAGCCGGTCCGAAACTGCCCTCGCTCGCTCCGATTTAGCAGATTCCGATTGCCGCCGCGTCCAAGATCGCGGATGAAGCACCGAAAAGCTCATCACATTGCCTATCAAATTATGGCGTGGCGTGATCTCGGATAGGCGATCTGATTGGGCATTTTCAGGTCTAAGGAAGCAGATTGCTGCGCTTGGGAACGCTGCCGGCCACGTGGATTAAGGCAACGTTAAAATAAAAGCGATTATCCAAGGTTATCCGCAAAGGGACGAGACCTTTTGCGCGATATCCGCGGTTCTCTTCCTGTCAAGCTGAAAAAGGGCATGATTCGAAGAATTGAACTTTATGGCTTGTCTTGCCCCCTGGAGGTGGCTAATCAGAAGTGACGTCCGCCTCCCCGCGCGAAAAAGCGATCCGCCGCGCGAGAGGTGACACAGCATGCCCGCCTTGCGGATGGATTGAGCCACACTGATGATCTTCGCACAACGAAGACCTCAGCGGGTTTTCTATTTGGTTTTTGAAGAGCCTATCGCTTTAAAATCGGAAGCGAGTGATATGCTCTCAATCTTTGAAAATGCACCAGACTGCTCGTACCGGACTCCTCTTGGAGGGGCATCCACTTTCGGATCGATGCCCAGGATTTCACATTGGTTTCTTGAAAATCGGCCATCGCGTTTCACACATGATGACGGAAATCCTTCATTCAGCCTGGTCCATCGAACGCGTCTTGATGCCTTTGCAGCATCAAACCGAAAGGGGAGTGTCTCTTATCGGATTAGTTCGATGCCTTTGTAAGGGCATAAGCATCGTTTCCCACCCCTCGAAAGATGCTCTCATGCCCAAGCGGTTTCCTGCCTTCCCGTCGGAAGGTCCCCGCCGCCTTGGCCCCTGCTTGCGGCCAGGCTTTTCTCTCTCAGCCCCTGATTGGCGATAGGTCCCGATGATCACATCTCAAGCTCCAGACGGAACGGCGCCCACCACTCCTTCCCCGGGTCCGATCACCCAGGCCGTCGTCTGGCTCGTCCTTGCCTGCAGCCGCCTCGCCTGGCCAGTCGTCATCATTGCCGCCCTGGTCAGCTGGGGCGCCGCGCATTACTCCGTCACGCATTTCGCGATCAACACCAATACGGCGGATTTCATTTCCGCCAGACTGCCCTGGCGCCAGAATCTCCTGAAAGTCGACAAGACCTTTCCCGAACGCAGCAATCAGATTGTCGTGGTTGTTGACGGCAAGACCCCGGAACTCGCGGAAGCTGCCACCGCGCAATTGACGGCGCGCATGAAGGCAAAGCCGGACCTGTTCCAATTCGTCGCGCGGCCCGAGGGAGGCGATTATTTCAATCGCAATGGTCTCCTTTTCCTGCCGACCCCTGTCCTGAAGGAGACTTTGCAGGGACTTTTCCGTGCGCAGCCCTTCCTCTCCAATCTGAGCGCTGATCCCAGTCTGCGTGGCATTGCCGATTCGATGGGCTTCATCACCAAGGGCGTGCGTTCGGAAGCGGGCACGTTCGATGATTTCGATCGGCCCATGGCCGCTTTGAATCCCGCGCTTGAAGGGGTTCTGGCAGGCAAGCCGGTCTTTTTTTCCTGGCGCAGTCTGGTCAGCGGCGAAGCACCGGACCCGCGCGAATTGCGCCGCTTCATCCTCGCCCAGCCCGTGCTCGATTACTCGGCCCTGAAGCCTGGCGAAGTCCCCTCCGATTTTATCCGTGCGACGAGCCGCGAACTCGGTCTCACCGAGGACAAGGGCGTCAATGTCCGCCTGACCGGCCCGGTGCCCCTCGCCGACGAGGAATTTTCCACCGTCGCTGATGGCATCGCCTTAAACAGCGCGCTCACCGCCTTTCTCGTCATGTTCCTGATCTGGCGCGCGGTCCATTCCTTCAAAATCGTCATCGCGGTGGCGCTCAGCGTCACGGTCGGACTTCTCGTGACAGCCGCCGTCGGCCTCATGATGGTCGGCGCCTTGAATCTCATTTCGGTCGCCTTTGCCGTGCTTTTCGTCGGCATCGGCGTCGATTTCGGCATTCAATTCAGCGTCCGTTATCGCGCCGAACGTTATGCGAATCCCGATTTCACAACAGCCTTGACCAAGGCCGCGATCAGAGTCTCACGGCCCTTGTCGCTTGCCGCCATCGCCACGGCGGCCGGCTTCTATTCCTTCCTGCCGACCGATTATCGCGGCGTCTCCGAACTCGGCCTTATCGCCGGCACGGGTATGTTCATCGCCTTCGCTGCCTCCATCACCGTGCTGCCGGCGCTCTTGACCTTGATCAAGCCGCCGCCGGAAAAGGAGCCCGTCGGCTATCTCTTCCTGGCGCCGGTCGATGAGTTTCTGACCAAGCACCGCTATTTCGTCGTTTTCGGCACGCTCGCCCTGGCGCTCGCGGCTACGCCCCTCCTGGCCAAGCTGCGTTTCGATTTCAACCCAATCAATCTGCGCAATCCAAAAGTCGAATCAGTCGCGACCCTGCTCGATCTGATGCGTCACCCTGACACTGACACCAATACGATCAATATCCTCGCGCCCTCTCTCGATGCCACCGTCCCCCTCGTGGAGCGCCTGGAAAAACTGCCCGTCGTCGCGCGCGTGACCACGCTGAACAGCCTCGTCCCGCCAGACCAAGAGGAAAAACTGCCACTCATCGAGAAAGCCGCCACGCAGCTCGGCCCGATGCTCGATCCCGGCCGGAGGCTGGACAAGCCGACCGACGCGGAGGACATAGCCGGCTTGCGGAAGGCCGCCTCGGCCTTTACCGCGACCGCGGGCGATACGCAGGGTAAAGGCGCCGACGATGCCCGCCGCCTCGCCAAATTGCTCAATGCCCTCGCCGATGCGCCGGCCGAGGTGCGCGAGGCCGCGCGCAAAGCCTTGTTGCCGGGCCTCGACACGATGCTGGATCTGTTGCGGCAATCGCTGAGCGCGAAGAAAACCACTGTCGCGACGATTCCGACCGATCTCACCCGCCTCTGGGTCGCCGCCAACGGCTCCGCCCTCATCGAGGTCGCGCCCAAGGGCGATCCGAACGATAATCAAAATCTCGTCCGCTTCAGCCAAGCCGTGCAACAGATCGCACCCGATGCCACTGGTGAGCCGATCGCCTTGCAGGAATCCGGCAAGACCGTCGTGCAAGCCTTCCTTCAGGCCGGTACCTGCGCCTTCCTGTCGATCGCCGTGCTGCTCTGGATCGTCTTGCGGCGCGTCTCTGATGTGCTGATGACCCTGGTGCCGCTGTTGCTCGCCGGTGTCGTGACACTGGAACTGACGGTGCTGCTCGGCCTGCCCTTGAACTTCGCCAATATTATCGCCCTGCCGCTGCTGCTGGGTCTCGGCGTCGCCTTCAAGATCTATTTCGTGATGGCCTGGCGGGCGGGAACAACCCATCTGCTGCAATCGAGCCTGACCCGGGCGGTGTTTTTCAGCGCGATGACCACGGCCGTGGCCTTCGGCAGCCTTTGGCTCTCGAACCATCCGGGCACGTCGAGCATGGGCAAACTGCTCGCCTTGTCCCTGGTCTGCACGCTTCTCGCCGCCATTCTGTTCCAGCCGGCTCTGATGGGACCGCCGCGCCATCCGGAAGCCGCGCCGCAGAAGGAAAACTAAGCCAGGGGATTTTTCCGGGATCTCTAGATTTCAATCAAATCTCTATCCAGGAAAAAGCGGGGGCATAGCTCCCGCTTTTTTCATTCGACGACGATCTTGTAACGCTCGTCAGGTCGCAAAACAGAGTCCGGCTCGCGGCCATTGATCAACAGGAAATAATCCAGCGGGCGATTGGGCACGACCATTTTCTTCGCCATGGTTTCCGGCGTATCGCCAGCCTCGGCGGTGACGATCTCAATATGCAAGGGGTGGACGCCACGCGCTTCCTCCGGCGAGATTCGGTGAAACGAATCGATCGAGGCTTGGAAGCGGCGCTCGGCATCATCGGTCATGACCCGTGTCGCGAAGATCAGACGATAGACCTGCTGCGTGTCGAAACGAATGACGGCAATGCGGAAATGCCATTCACCGGCTTCCGCGTGGGCGAGCAAAGCGGGCGCGCCATCCACCGTGACAGGCGTGAGAGAGGACGCAATGAGGCCGTCGATCCAGCCGGAATTGGCATAGGTTTCGAGCGCGGTCGTCTGGGGCAGCTTGACGCTGTCGAGCCGCAAGGCCTCATTGCCGCCAGCAGCAATGCCGAGCACGGCCTGAGCCGAATTTTCCAGCATGAATCCTTCTGGCGCGACAAAGCCGAATCCCAACCGGGGATGAATGAATTTCAGGCCACGGATCGCGCCATTGGCGGGATCATCGCCAAACATCACGCCGTTGATCGCGGAGAGATAGCTGTTACGCCCTGTCGAGCCAATGCCCGGCGCACCGATCTGGCGGGCCGCCGCGATCGCCTGTTCAACACGTTCCGGCGTCGAGGGATGCGTTGCCAGAATGTCCAGCCTGTCGCCGCCGCCCTGGCCGATCAAGGCATTGCGCAACTCCGTCGAGCGACCAAGCGCGCTCAGAAAACGCGACGCGCCATAAGGATCATAACCCGCCTTGGCGATGATCCGGATGCCGCTTTGATCGGCGTCGAGCTCCTGCTGTCGCGAGAAGCGCGCCAGAGTACGCTTCGCCACGGCTTCGACTTCCTGGCCGCGCTGCTTGTTCTGAATGATGGCGGCCGCCTTGCTGATCACGGCGGCGCGGCGTTCCTCCTCCGCGCGCTGCATGGCATGGCGCGCGGTGATGTGGCTGATCTCATGCGCCATGACCGCCGCGACTTCCGAGGTATCATTGGCGAGCGCCAGGAGGCCGCGCGTCACATAGAGATCATTCGGCGGCAAGGCGAAGGCGTTGACGGTCGGTGAATTCAACAAAGTGACGCGGTAGGGCAGATTCGGATCGGAGGCCGCGCCAGCCCGCGCCAATTTCACCAGCACTTCATTGAGATAATGTTCCGCCGCGGCATGGTGATATTCGCCATCGAACATGGCGACCATCCGCTTGTGCTCGGCCGAAACCGGCGATTCCGGTGCAATGGTGCGCGGCGCTGCGACGGGTACACCGGTCGCAGCAGGGGGTGCTGCCGGCGGCACGATCGGCGCGCAGCCACAAAGGCTGCAGACGAAAAACAAGACCGCAAAACTGCGAGGCCGCGAGGCCAACCGGTCAAGCTCAAGGCAGCACAACCCGCGCGAGGGGACACAACTGGACTTGCCAAAGGGAGAAAACAGCAAGCCCCGCAAGCGTCAGCGCCCCAAGCCCGAAGGAGCTTTTGCCGCCTCGCCTATAATTTCGAGCGCATCGGGACGACTCACCTCGATCTCCGGACCGAATGATAGATCAAGAAGCCCCCTGACCCGCAGGGTCTGGCCCAACAATCGGCTCACATGCATTCCCGCGGCCTCAAACATCTTGATATCGCGCTGTATCACCGTGATCGTAAAAACATGCGGCCCATTCGAACCGAGATATAATCGTGTCCGAAACCGCGTCGGCGCGATTCGCGTCACTTTTCCCTCGACGAGAGCGAGAGCCCCATCCTTTCCCTCAAAAATTGCAGGTTTCCCTGTATCAATTATCGCATAATACGGATCTCGCCAAATACCAAGCGTCGCCTCGCGCGCACCCGCCTCCGCGGCCAACAGGCGGGCATGACAGATATGGGCCGCCTCACCGGGCAAATAACGAGCGAAACCGGCATCGAGCAGCGCCTCATTAACCGAAATCATCCCCTCGCCCGCCGGCGCAAAAACGAAGGCCGGCACTCGCCCCCAGCGGTCAGGCCCATTGCCCGCAGGCACATAAGTCACCTCATGGTCCAAAAGCCAGGCGCGCAGCTGATCCCGGATTTTCGAATCGAGGGCTCCATCGAGAGCGGTCGGGCGTGGCGGCTCGATGCCGACAAGGCCGAGCCGCGTGCCATCCGCCAAGGCAATGTCCAGTTGCTCGTCGATCTCCGTGACCGTGCCAGTCTTTTCCCCCTGCGCCGGGCAGGAGGCTGGCATCGCGGCGCGGGCTGGCTGAAGGAGAGAAAGAAATATCAAGCCGACCAAGCCAAAGGTCCGGCCAAGATCGAAGTTCAGCCAGTAAATCGCCGCCACGCCATTGGTCCATTCAAGGAAATATGCTAAGGAACCTTGGACAAAGCTTTACGGCGCAGCTTATCTCCCGGTAGCTCAGCAGGATAGAGCAACGGTTTCCTAAACCGTAGGTCAGGGGTTCGAATCCCTTCCGGGAGGCCATTGAAATACATTAGCTTTTCTCTATTTCCAGCCCTCGTCGGAGGGCTTTTTCATGTCGCATATGTCGCGACTTCTTACCGTTGATTTCAAACATGTTTTATTTTGGCCCGGCGTCTCCGCGCGACACGGTTTGCGACATAGATTAAACCATATAGGCAAGTGTGCTGACCCACGTCGCTTTACCTATCGATTCACCTTCCAAACAAAAACGCTGCCATTGAGGGACACTTTGCGTTTGTGGAAGCGCTTCGATCAAGATCGCAGCACCGTCATACCAATACCACGGCTTTCATTTCGATCGAGCAAGACGTCTTATCGGCTATCAGAATGGAATATCATCAATGACCACCCCAGATCTATTCTGATTCATAAGACGCTTTGGCGGATATCTCGAGTAATTATCGTTACAATCGCCAATATAAGTATTATAAGAATGATCAACCATTCCGGATTCACCGTTTTGTAGCCTGAAAATAAGCTGACCATCATCTAAAGATATATTACTAACTAATGGGTGCATTGATAGAACATCTCTCGCTATTATACGAAGATCTCTATCTGACATAAGCCTGTCAATTACTTTATCCATAATTGTTGTAACGGTATCGCGCATATAAAGGGCCGTGTCCAATAAACGGCGTACCGCTTCTACCTCGGAAGAAATATTATTCTCCGCTTGGTATTTCCTAATTCTTTCAACAAGCTCCGCCGGGAGAACATAGACCCTGCGCTCGGTCTTTTCTTTTTCGGCCATCTTCAAGCCTTCAAATCGCATGTGAATAGAGATTTCAAAACCAATTGACATTATAATGTCAATTGGCACTAAATTGTCACGTCAGATTGAAACTGATGGTGAAATTTTGATGGCAATAGAGGATTACTCCCGAAATCGAGACCGGCGCGATATGCGCGTCGTTGTGCTTCTCAACACGGTTGAGCTTGAAGAGATCGACCAATGGGGAGCGAAGCAAAAATGCCGAGCCGGAATATGGCGATTCGGTACTTGATCGAAAAAGGCCTTGAAGCTGAGCATTGCCAAAATCGGAAAGAAGCTCAGTACGGCGACAGCGAGGAGACCGGGCAAGTCAAGCCTCGCTGCCGCTTGGGACATCACCGTCTGGCAGGACGGTGAAAATCAACCGTGAAAAGGCACTTCCACAGATGACGAACCAGAATATGGATGCTCGCGGGGATGAGCGTCAATCATCGCGCGCGAAAATAGAAAGCGATAAGCCTCCAGCCGCCGATCAAACGCCCATCGCCGACGATCTTCTTCAGGGCATGCCCGCGATTGCGGCCTTCTATGGAATGCCCGTTCGGAAAGCCTACCACCTGGCCGCGCACGGCAATCTTCCGGGCACCTTCAAAATCGGGAAGATAATTTACCTCTCCAAATCCGCGGCGCGCGAGATCATCGCCCAAAAAGCGCGAGGTGGCGCCGCATGAAGATCATTGATGTTGCCATCGAGAAGATGCGCCGCGAGCAATTCGTAATTGCGCTCGCCAGCTCGATCCGCGCCATGATGCAGGATGATCCGGAAGACCCTACCGAAATTCGGGAGGACCTGATCACATGTGCGAAAGAGCTGGCCGCTGACACACCGGAAATGCTCACGGAACATTACCTCTTCGCGTGTTCAGAATATGTGGCCCGGAACGATCCCATGAACGCGGAGAAGAACGAATACACCCTTCCCGTTCTGGAAGACCATCCAGGGCCATATCAGGCAGAACTGCATGCGGCGGCGCTCGCCTATGTTCGGACGATCGAAAGAGATTTCGGCATCCACTTGCTGGATCTTGGAGGCGCGCAATGAGTGCCGTCGTTCTTGTCAGTGGCACCCTGTTCCGCGCGCCGGAGCGGAAGACATCGAAGGCCGGCCGTTCCTATGTCTCCACAACTTTGCGTGAGCGTGAGGGCACCGAGGCGCGTTTCTGGCAGGTCACGGCCTTCTCGGATCATGTCATCGAGGAATTCCTTCGCCTCAGTGAGGGCGATGCCATCGCTGTGCAGGGTCAATTCCGTGCCGAGCTCTATGACAGCACGAACGGGCCAAGGATCTCCTTGAGCGTCGTCGCCGATCATGTCCTGGTGCTCAATCAACCAAAGAAAAAGCGTGAGCCAAAGCCGCCGGATCGCAAGAATTCGCAGCCGGTGCGCTATGGCGATCCTCGCCCGTTTGATGACGATGTTTCATTTTGAGGGAGGAGCCAATGCTGTCTCTTCCCGCAATTGCGCGCGCCTTGGGCGGTGAGATTTCCAACGGCCAGGTGCTTGCGCCGGGCCCCGGCCATTCCCGCCGCGATCGCTCGATGTGGGTGCGGTTCTCGCCCGCGGCACCGGATGGCATTCTCGTCGGCTCGTTTGCCGGTGATGACTGGCGCGATTGCAAGGATTATGTGCGCGACAGGCTGGGAATGGATCGGCCATCCGTCGATCGCCAGCCAGCGCCGCGCACGCAACCGGTAACGCCTCCTGATCCTGACGCCGCTCGAAAGGTCGAACGCGGCTTTGATCTGTGGCGTCATGGCATTGAGCCGCGTGGCACGATCGTCGAGACCTATTTGCGATCACGTGCCCTCGATCTGCCCGAGGACGTCGCCGGCCGCGTGCTGCGCTTTCACCCAGCCTGTCCCTGGAAGGATGAAGCGACGGGTCGACTTCTTCGCGTGCTGGCAATGCTCGCCCTATTCCGCGATATTGAAACGAACGAACCGAAAGGACTGCACCGCACGGCCCTGGCGCCGGATGGAAGAAAGATCGGCCGGCGCATGCTTGGCGCCGCTGCCGGCGCGGCCATCAAGATTGATCGCGACGTGGATATCACTTTTGGTCTGACGATCGGCGAAGGCATCGAGACGTGCCTTGCGGCACGGCAAATGGGCTTGCGGCCGGTTTGGGCGCTTGGATCAGTCGGTGGCATCGGAATCTTTCCCGTCCTACCAGGAATCGAGGCGCTCACGCTGCTTGGGGCGCGAGGCAATCGTTGCGAAGCCACTCTGCCCAGGCGACATAAACGATGCAATTCGGGAGGTGGCATGACGAGTCATCTTCCACCACTCGCCGCGCCGCCAGGTGCGGAGCGATTTGTTAAGCTTGAAAGGTTCGAGCCTAACCCAACAGTTGCGGATCAAGGCCAAAAACTGAAGATCTTCAGCGCGGCCGAGCTTGCGAGCATACAGGCGCCCGAGCGGCGGTGGCTTGTGCCCGATATGATCCCGATGGCGCGCACAACCTTGCTTTATGGCAACGGCGGTGACGGCAAATCGCTGCTCGCCCTGCAACTCGCCGTTTCCGTCGTCACCGGCAACGACTGGATCGGTCGCCTTG
Source organism: Beijerinckia indica subsp. indica ATCC 9039 (assembly GCF_000019845.1). Taxonomy (NCBI): domain Bacteria; kingdom Pseudomonadati; phylum Pseudomonadota; class Alphaproteobacteria; order Hyphomicrobiales; family Beijerinckiaceae; genus Beijerinckia; species Beijerinckia indica. The sequence continues at coordinate 3,613,930 of NC_010581.1, forward strand.
TCGAGCAAGGCCCCGCGCTCATGCTTTCCTGCGAAGACGACATCGAAGAAATCCACCGGCGCCTTGAAGCGGTGATCGCCGGCCGGACTGATCTCGACCTCGACGACCTCGACGCTCTCAAGATCTTGGATCTCGCCGGCGAGGACGCCATCCTGTCCGCTGCCGACAACAAAGGCATTCTGAAACCGTCACTTCTATTCACGAAGATCCAGCATTTGGTTGATGAGCTCAGACCGGTCATGATCTGCATTGACACGCTCGCTGATGTCTATGGCGGCGATGAGAATGTCAGAAGCCAAGTGCGGCAATTCCTTGGTTTCCTGAACGGCTTGGCCATCAAGCACAACATGGCCGTCGTCGTCTTGGCCCATCCGAGCCTGTCAGGCATCGCAAGCGGTACTGGCGCCGGCGGCTCGACAGCCTGGAGCAATAGCGTTCGTTCACGTCTCTACCTCGCACCGGTCAAGGTCGAGGAAGGTGCATTACCCGATCCGACCCTGAAGACGCTCACCGTCATGAAGTCGAACTATGGCCCAACAGGAGAAACGATATCGCTTCGATACAGCCATGGCCGCTTCGTGCTCGCCGGTGGTGAGTGGAAGGCCTCAGCTTCAGCGGCTGAAGTGGATATTCGCTTTCTCGAATTACTTGATCAGTTCTCCAGCGAAGGCCGAAACGTGACGATGAAGAAAGGCACTTCCTATGCGCCACATGAATTCGCCCGTCACGCCGACGCACGAGGCATAACAAAGGATGCCTTCCGGCAAGCAATGGACCGCCTTCTTAAAGCGGGCAAGATCAGAAGTTTTGAGGATGGATCACCGTCAAGGAGACGCTCGAAGCTGATTGCTGTCGAGAATTTCGGGGATGATCAAGCATGAAGAACACAGCTTCCACCAAAATCTTCCACTAACTTCCACCGTGCGAAACCACGCATACCAGCAGCCTTCCACCATTTGTGCTTCCACCCCCTATAACCCCCCAGGCGGTGGAAGCCGCCTTTGGTGGAAGCGGCGGCCTCCCCGCCTTCGTCGGCAAGGGGCTTGTGGCTCCAACCTTACGTTTCCCGCTCGATATGCCGGCGCCTGCCGCACTCAGCTTTTCGAATTGAGGCAGCGTAAGTGCGGCCGTGCCTTCCTCGTAGATCGCCTGCCAGCAGCCTTCTCTGTGGCTTGGCAGGGCACTCTGAGGCGGTAGCGCCCCCTTTAGGGACCGTACAAAAAGGCGGCAGTGGCACGGAGACGGTAGCCCCGGTCTTTTTCTAGTTGTTCAATTTTCAAACCCATACACGGGATAGTCATGGGGAAACATGGCCTTGTCACGATTTCGAAGGCGGCGGAGCTTTTGACGGCTGCAGGCGATGCGGTCGTTCGGTCCTCACTTTCGAGATACGTGACGAAGTATGCCGATGCGCTCAACCCGAAAAAGATGAAGGCCGGGACCGTCATCGACTTCGAACTTCTGGTGAAGCATCGGAAAGAGAACATCAGGGTCGAAGACAAAAAACAGTATGATCAGGCTCGTGGGCGGGCGGACGAGGCGGCGCTGAACATTCGAGCGCAGCGCCAGTTGCGCGAAATTGAGATTGGTTCGCGCCTTGGTGGCCTGACCCCGACGAGTGAAGTCCAGAAGGCCGCGCATGAAGCTGTCGCGGCCATGCGCTCGGCGTTCGCGCTCGCTGTGAACGATGCGGCTGCGGCGATTGCCGACGCAACTGGGGCTGATCTACGCATGATCCAGCCGCACCTGCGGGCATTCGAGCGAGTTGGCTTCGAACATTTCGTCCGCATCCTTGCCGAATATAACCTGATTGATCGCCAGGCCTGACACGCGGGCATATCGGCAAACATCGACCTCAGGCCGCACCCTTCCGGCTGTTCCCACGCATTCGCTTCCAAGGCGACATCGATTGTCGGAAAAAATTTCGCCCGACGATACCTATTTGTATCCATGTTGTTCAAATACGTTCAAGTACGTTCAATTATGTTCGTATATGTTAACGATACATCTGATTGAAATATATTGATTATCACGCCGCACTCAGGCTATATCTGAGTGTAATTTGATCGAGTGCTTTTGATGTCGAAACGAACTGTTTCAGTCCGGGCTGAAGAGACTCTTCTCGCACAACTCGGCGAGGTCGCGCAAAAACGCTACGTGTCCAGAAGCTGGCTCATTGAGCAGATCATCCGTGGCTGGCTTGCACACAATTTTCCGCAGACTGAAGGGCAACCCGTTGGGCCGGGTGATGCCGCATCCAGCGATACCGAAAGGAACGAATATGCAGCAAGCCGGTGCAGTGTCCTGGGATGACATCGCCGCGATCGTCAATCGAGGTGCGGCCGCTTCCCGCTTTGATCCCGGATTTCTACAGGCATCGAGCCGCACAGCGCCGCAATTCGGCAAGGCCACGCCCTGGGACGATATCGCCGCGATCGTCAACCAGGAATCCGCCGCGGCCTGTTCCCATTTTGTGATCCCTTCCCGCAAGAGGCGTTGAGATGTTTGGAAAGCAACCTGATCGAGAGGATTTGAAGGTCGCGCAGGAGAAGGTTTTCGCCTGCGAGAAAGCCCTGGCCTCGGGCCGCGAGGCGTTACAGCGCGCGCAGAAGAGGCATGCCCTCCTCGGCGAGGAAATCGAGGCCGCACGCGCCGATGATCTTGAAGCGGCCAAACGCCTCGCGGCCGCCTTCTCTTCTGAAGGTGATCCGGCGATCAAGCGGGAGAAAAACAAGACGGGCGAACTCGAAGCCCAAGCCGCGCAGCTGGCCGACGCCATCGCCGTCATCCAGGCTGACGTCGCTCTCGCCGATGCCGCGCTGGTCGAAGCGCGCAAGGCCCGCACGGGCGAGATCGAAGCGATTGTCGCTGACTTTGTCGCGGATCGCTTCGAGAGCTTGAAGGCGAGCTATGAGGGACTTCTACGCGAGGCCGCCCTTCTGATGGCGGCAAGTGACTCTGGTGGCCATAGAGGCTTCTTGGCGGACCGCGGCCTTGCGATCGATTGGCGCCGACCGGAATTCATCGAGGCCCATGCGTTGGTCCGCAGCTGGCGCCAGGCTCTTGAAACCGATCCTGATGCCAAACCCGACACCACGGCAGCGAAGGCTCTGATCGACGAAGAAGCCGCGCGCAAAGCGGAAAGAGACCGGCAGGAGCGCGCCGAAGAAGCAGCCTATAGGGCGGAACGGAATGCGGAGATCGCCAAGCGCCAGGAAGAAAACAGCCGGAAGGAAGCGGAGTTTCTCAAAGGCAAGCCAAGGTTCGCGAGCACCATGCGCTCGTTTTGACTTGGCCAGCTTTGCAACGAATTTGGCCTGTTTGATCGCTCACAGGTCGAATGCCCAGCGGGCGGTGGCACATAACACCCGCCATTCATCGGCCGTGATTTCTACGGTCCGCTGAAGACCAGCGGCGCGGTGATAGAGCGCACCGCGCCGTTTCCGTCAACAGTATCACCCAGGAAAAACTAAGATGGCTGAAGAGAATGAGACTATCGCGTCTGCACCGCGCTTCATCGGTGGCAAAACTCGCGTCAAGACGATCAGGCTTGAATATCCGCTCGAATACAATGGGCGGGAATATCGGGAAATCTCCATTGCCCGGTTGACCGTCAAAGACGTGGAAGAATTCATCGAAAGTCTCAAGACCCGAGACGTGCGGCTTCCGATCTACCGGGATGAAGCGGGCGATTTGATCCCGGAAGAAGTCCTTGATGCGCTCGACGATGATGACCTTGTTACCTTGGAGGCAGCGGCACGGGATTTTTTGCCCCGAAGGTTCCAGGGTCTCAGCGAGAGCGGTTCGGACCCGGGCAATGGCGCCACTATCGAGCCTACGTCAAACGCATAATCGGATGGTCCATGGCAGAGCTCATGGGCTTGTATTGGGATGAATTGCTTGCGGAAGTGAGCGAAGCACAAAGGCTTGCAGATGGCTAATCTGACATCGATCTTATCGGTCGCGTTGATCGACAACGTCTCAAAGCCTGCCCGCACGGTCGCCCAGGCCTTGCAAGACGCTGCGAGGAAGGCAAAAGAAGTCGCCACTGCCATGGACAGCACCGGGGCCACCCTCGCCTGCAACAGGCGCTCTCGAAGCTTGCTCCCTCCAAACGCGATATTGAGCAGGTCGCGAATGCGTGGAAGGATTATGCCCAGTCGGCTGGCCTCGCGGCCAAAGCCTCGGACTGGACGAAGGTTCAAGCAGCGGATGTTCGCCGGTGGGAAACACAACAGATCGGCGCCTTGCGGGCCGTGAAGCGTGAACAGATCGCCTTCCATAAGGCCGCCGCCGCCCAGGCTTCGAAGATCGCCAACGACCCGACCAATCTCACCGGCCCACTCGTTGCCATGGGGGCGAGCTACAAAATCAAGGCCACAGCTGCGGACATTATCGAGAAATACCGTGCAGCTGATAACACGCTTCGATATCAGGGCGCGATGGCAGATCTGACAGCGGCAGAAAGGGCAAGCCGCTTGCGGCAAGCCCTTACACTTGGCCCAAAGGTCGGCATGAATCCAACGGATATTTTGAAGGGCCAGGAGACGCTTGCTGGGCGTGGTGTCAAAAAGCAATTCGTGGAGCCGTTTACGGAAGAGATCACGAACTTCGCCAGAGCGATGAATTCGAGCATGGAGGATGCTTCAAAGGTTCTCGAAACGATTATCTTTTCCACGAACCAGCATGTGGAAGATGCCGAGACGGCAAGAAAGGTCATGCGCCGCCAGATCGATACGGCAGTGAAGGCGCCGAAGACATCCAGATGGGTGCGAAATTTGGTTTCGCATCCGGCCACACAGGCGGTTTCAGAAATGAGACGATGTTCGGCATCCTGGCGGCTCTTTCCCGCGCCGGCTATCACGGTGATGAAGCCGGTGTTGCCACGCGCGCGATCGCGACGAAGCTGGTTGCGCCAACGGCCAAAGGCCTCGATGCGCTTTCCGCTATGGGTATCAATCACAACGACTTCACGAAAATGCCGGGTGGCATGTCGCCTGAAGCTCTCGACTCGATGCAGAAACGGCGTTTCGGTGTCTCGCTCAACGCTTCTCAAAAAAGCCGTTTAGGGGCGCTCTTCGCCAATGACGCCATTGTCGGCAACCGCGATGATTTCATCGCGCAAACAACTGAGATCATGGCCGACAGTTTCGCGAAGAACAAGAAAGGCAAGCTCAGCGCCCAGGATGCAAACAAAATCGGAAAGCTCACTGGCGATTTCTACAAAATGGCTATCGAGTCCGTGGATGTGGAAGGATTGCTACGAGCCATTCTCGAAGCGCATCCGACCTTGGCGCAGGCAAATGCTCTTTTCACGAGCCAGCACGGCGGCAAGGTCACGGCGCTATCGGAAAACGCGGAGCGCACGGAGACCATCATTCACGATGTGAGCAATGTTCATGAAGGCTTTGCCGAGGACATCGGCAACAAGCGGAATGAGGGCGTATCAGGATCATTCCTCAGCCTTGAAGCGGCGATGGAAGCCCTGAAACTCCGCATAGGGGAAGTCAACCAAGGGCTCCTCAAGTTCTCCGCCGATCTCGCGAGCGATACGCTTAAAAAGATCGCGAATCTGCCGGACGATGTCTTGCAGAAAGGATCGCTTGGGGTTGCCGGCGCCGGGGCCTTGAGTGGCCTTGCTGGCCTTGTCAGCTTTGTCTCTGGGGACGGTTTGGCGAACGCGGCGAAAGCCGGCATCGGCACTATGAGCAAGGGCCTGACCAGCTACCTTCTCTATGAGGGCGGCAAATATGGCATCGATTTGTTGCTCAATCAGCTCCCACATCCGCAATATCCAGCAGGCTACGATCCGAAGCAAATCCGCGATCGCGGGGCTTGGGGCGATCTCATGTCACTGCTGAAGAACATGCCGGGATGGACGCCGCCCGCGCAGAAGCCAACGCCTCCAGCCCCGGTTGAGGCCGCTCCCCATGTAGATATGGAACAGATTGATGTCGTCGCACAAAAATCAACCGCTGCTGGAGATGCTTTAGCCAAAGCGATCAACCAACCCCTGGCGCTACAGGTGGATACGAGCGCGCTCGATGCCGTCTTGAACAAGGTCTCGCAAGTGAAGGCCGGCCTTGCGAGCATCGGCACGCAAGCCGCGAATGTGCAGATTCCTTCTTTTGGGCGCACACAGCGTGGCAGCTTTACTTCAGCCGGCTCGCAAGGAGAATGATTGATGAGTTACAGCAGACTGAGCGAAATGTATGCGTCGACCCCTATCACCCAAGCGGACCTGGATGAAGCCCGCGCCGAAGGTCATGCGGCCGGATTGGCAGAGGGGAAAAGACTTGGTCATGAGCCTGGGAAGGCAGAGGGAGTGCCCATCGGGGCCGCTGCCGAGCGCGAGCGCATCAACGCCATTTTCAGCATGAAAGAAGCTGAAGGGCGTGAGGCGACTGCGCGGCATTTCGCGCTGAAGACCGACCTCTCGCTTGACGGTGTGAAGGTCGCCATTGCCGGTGTTCCAAAGGTGGGCGGTCATTCCAGCGGCACCTATGGGCTTGCCCCGAGCCAGGCCGGCGCGGTGCCGTGGAGTGAGATCGCCGCCATCGTCAGCCCACTTACACGCCGCTGAGCAGCTTTCTCGCGTGCGCAGCAGCCAGATCGCTCAGCCAGAGCCAATTTGAAAGCTGCGCTCTCAGAATATCCATCGATAGCAATATCTTGCCGATGGATATTAAAGCTTCCTCGCAAGCCACCAAAGAGCAGCCATCCCGCCATCGCCTCGATCTTGATCAGGCTTGTTCGAAAATGTTTTTGATGATCTTGGGGGTGCTCGCGTGAAGGATATCGACGATTCCGCCATCAATTTCCTTGAAGGTACAGGTCAGGACGAGCGTATCCCTGAACGCTGGACGCCTGAGCATGTCGGCACCCGCATAGTAGACGCGATCCGGATCGAACGGCGCCTACCGCCAGTGCGCGGGCCGCGCCCGCCAGGCAATCACTTCCGCGAGGTGGTCAATGAAGGGATCGACCAGACCGACTTTGCGGATCCACCTCGGAACCGACGAGGGCCGGCAACGGCCACGGAAATCAAGCAAATGGAAATCGCGCTGGGCTGGATGACCCTGCTCCGCGATCACGATCCCGGCCTCGCCGTTGTCACCGTCCATTGGGCCTTCGCGGTGGTCAGCGGCAAAACTGTTCGGGATCTCTGCAAACGAAAAGGATGGGCGTTCGGGACGTTCTATCGCAAGCGCAACGCTGCCTTAGGGTTTGTGGCTGATCACCTCAATGCGGTGGCGGTTCCGGTGTTTTGAGGCGGAAAAGTCGTGTGGCGATGAAGGAAACGGCTCAACTGTCTGGCAAGAGCCTCAATCAATGGGCCGAAGAGGCTCTGAAGACGGCGGTCATCAAGCCATCACCTTGGCGACCAGATCCGGGTGCATTCCTATAACCCGAATATAGGCGATAGCGAAATCTGGCGCTGTAGCTCTGGCTTGTTCCCAATCGCGCAACGTGCCGACGGGAACACGGAAGCGGCTGGCAAATTCAGCTTGCGATAGGCCTAGAGCTGTCCTTGTCTTGCGGATCATCCTGGCGCGTTGGCCGCGATCCATCGCCTCGGGGCTCACATCGAAATCTTCGATGTCGGCAGGATCAGCCGGGAGAGTGATATGCTCTTTCTTCACCTTTGTTGCTCCTTCTCCCGGAAATGAAGCGGGGAAGATCGTTTCGCCAAACAAAGGACGCACAAGGGCCCTTTTACCTCTGTTTTCCCTCGACAAACTCTCTAAGAACATCATTCACGCGCGATTGCCAGCCGCTTCCGGTCGCGCGGAGCTTTTGCAGGACATCAATATCGATCCGTATTGAGACCGCTTCTTTTTTCTTTAGAGGGCCACGTCGGCGGATTGTTTCCGCAAGATGCGGGAATACCTCAGCAAAGGGACGGGCATTAGCCAATTCCTCATCTGTTGGTTCAAAATCATCAGGATCGGAGGCAATTTGGTCCTGAATCTTTGCTTCCTCGGCATCACCAAGGCGCCGAATCCTAGAATGCTTGGGCATAGGCGTTCCTTTCCTTGCGGCTAGCATGACGCATGCTGATGATCGAAATGGCCTCGGTGCCGAGCGGCAGGAAGACAACTGAAATTGGCTCGTCGTCGATTATTCCAATCGCCATGAAGCGATTGTTCTTGGCCTGGACGATCAGGGCGGCTTCGAAGAATTCCTCCGTCACGTTCGCGAAGTCCATTCCTCTCGTCTTGAGAGTGTTTTGGCGCTTCGGCTCGTCCCAGAGAATTTCCATGAATTCGTATATACAAGTTATTTAGATCAATGTCAATCTTGTATATACAAATCATCTCGATAAATAGATTTTGCCCCTCAGACCGCAAAAGCAATTGCTACGGATTTGGCAGAGCAAACGGATAAGCAAAATCCCACGATTGCTCTAACGAGCAAACAAACGCACGTCGGTTCCGAACTGATGGGGAACCAGTTCGGAAATTTGCCCGCTGATGGAGAGGAGGGTTAACCCGAGATCAAACCTGGGGGTTAAACGGGGGGATAAAGCCCAGAAACCAGAATGTTTCTCCTAGCGGAGAAACAAATGCCCGCGTGAGGCGGGCTTAATACAAGTAGAATTTAAATTCTTCTATGTAGATTTTTCGTTAGCTTGTTTTTCTTTTTGCTCTTTATTTAAAAAGGCAGCTATTCCACTGATTACGGTAGTTGTTCCAATGACAACAGCAGTTTTAAACGCTCCGAGATAAAGCGCATAGCATGTCACGCCAAAAGCAGCTATTGAGAACAGACCAGCCAAAACCTGTCCGATGTGTCCTTCACGGACCCTGAATCTTGATTCACGATCTTCTTGCTTGCGTCTATGCTCAGCCTCTTTAACAAATTCGCCAAAGATCAAGCTAGCGCTTCCAGGAAGGATCTGTTCAAAAGCTTCTAGCGATTGAGGTGGCGGCAAAGGGCCAGACCAACCGCTAGCGAAAATATATTCTTCGCGCTCGGCAACTTGATTGGGAGGTTGAATTTTCTCGATAGAGTTTTGAGAGCTATTTTCGCTTAAATCATTTGACACGCTTCATCTTCCTTACGCGCGTCTCTGCGCGGTGAAGATCACGCCCAAGCTTGACCCAATCTCCTCGAAGGGCGCTCGCCGCGGTCGGCGCTCGTTTCGGCAAAACAGTCCTCTTCTGGCCTAATGAACCAAGTTGAGCAAACCCGTCCATTACCGAAGCTGAAAGGCTAGACAATCTTGTCATCAGTTCATGCGCGTGAGCCATGACCTTATCCTTTCCAAAGTCCTCCACTCGTTTCATATGAGACGAGGTTTTCGTCAAGCTGGTCAAACGTCGCCTCCCTTATATGGGATTGCGCATTGTACCAAGCAAAAATTGTCCCATGGATTAATAGGTATGCCGCATTCGCATCGTCCGCTTGGGCGCTATGCATCGAATATCGCTCACCCGTCATATTTCCCGACGACGGGCAAAGCGCGCGGGCGGCCAATCCTCAGCCGATTCCCCGGCCATTGAGGACGGATCACGTCGCAGTCGCCGTGTCGTTCTACGGAATAGCCTGCGGCGTGGATTTTCTCGCCGTCAGTCGGCCACTGCTTATAGGCTGGCTGGAAAGCAGGCCGGTGATAGGCCTCCAATGCTACCCTCGGCGAGAAGCTTCTTATCTGCCTTCTCCAATCCATCGTTTTTCTTTCTCCGAGATTGCAGGCGGTCCGATCGCTAGATCGGGCAAGCCGCGCTGGCGACTGAAGCGGGGTTAGTACTGGCTAATAAGCATCGTTGAAGCCCCTTTGAATTCCCTTTGATTACCCTTTGATCTATCATTGATGTTGCAAACTAGCCGTAACTGCCTGTTTTTAACGATGGAGCAGAGATCGATTTGCCCGCCTGGACATCAGCCTCAAGTCGCGCATATTCCTTGGTCCAAGATTCCCATTTGGCTGGATCATACCAAGAGGCTGTGGCTTTGGTTCGGGCCCGATAGGTCAGTCTCACCAGCCCAACAAGCTGCACATTGGCCAGGTGCCTCTGGACAGGAATGAGCCAAGTTCCCGAACCGTCAATTTGCTTTTGCTGCCATTCGGCGAGCATCGCATAGGCTGCTCGATGGGCAGCGCCGGTTATTCCGTTTTCGCCAGGCTCCCCGTTTTGCATTGCATAGGGATGGATGATCTCGCCTTCGTTGGTGTCCGCATCGATCAGATGACCAACGAACCGTACAAGCCCAATTTGCTCAAGGACCTTGAGAGCATCCCAGAACACCTGCCAGCCAGGATCGCGGTTGACCTTCTCCCCGTTCACCTCGACGGTTTCTACCTTGCCCTTCAAATGAGGCTTGGCAAGTGGCTCTGGCCACACGCTTAAAGTTCCGGGCTTGAATCCCCAGATAACAAGCGGACCATATTCCGCGACCTTGGTGCGTGTATATTCTTTCCGCAGTTTCCGCCAATGGATGCCGCAATCCAATTGCAGGGACTGTGCATGGTAGAGCTCAATGAACAGCCTGATCGCCGCTGGATTCTGTGTCTGCCGGACCAGCTCTATCGGAGGAGTCTCGCCTGATGCTCCATCAATGAGAGAATTTGGAAGCCAGATCCAATCTGGATTGTCTTCATCGCCTGTAAGGAAGTAGCGCGGTTTCGATCCGCCCTTATCCTGCCGGACAAGACTTGCATCGATCAGAGCCTGAATTGCAGCCTTTGCGCGGTGGCGTGCGATGTTGGTTCGCTCTTCGATCGCATGCGTGGACCATGACGTGGTGCGCTGATCTCGCAAAGTGCCACGTGCCATCACGAGATAGGAAACGGCAGGGTTTATCCCCAAGGCGCATACTTTGGCCCATGATTGCTTATCGATCGCAAAAAATCCGCCGTGACAAAGTAGAACGGGATTATTGTCCATCCCTTCAGTTTCCTTAATCTTTGAGCCCTTTGTTGCTCGAAAAAAATGCGCATATCTCGATCGCGCTCGCTATATTATTATTATGAACAGCATGAGGGCCGAGACAAACATGACCAAAAAGACAGAACTCGAATATTTTGATGAAGGCAGGGAGGCTCGATGGAATGATAAGCCACAGTCAGTCAACCCCTATTCAGCTTCATCAAACAGCCATTACCAGTGGGATGAAGGCTGGCGCAGCGCAGATAATCCAGATTGGGATGAAAAGGACGATAATTCTTAGTCTATGTGAACAATTTCTATTTTTCGATCAGTGCGGCGTAATGTAAAATGCCGCACTGAAGCCAGCCTCACAGGCTTATCGGCATTCTGCTTTTATCAGCTTGATTCAGCCGCGCGCAGGGCCGTCGCTATTCTACCGATGAACTCGACGCCAGTTTTAGCGGGCTTTCATATGTTATGAGTGCCCTCCCTATTCGAATTCATCCACCATCTTTGCTTCGCTCGGCAGCGTTGCTCGGATTGTCGCAGTCAATCTGTTGGCTATATTATCTAAATTGTTGATATCCCAAACAATTGTCACGAGATGGCTTGTATCGAAATGTATCTTGCGACGGCCTTCTTCATCAATCTCATCCCATTCCTTTTTCCGACAGGTGTAAATTACAGGTCGCCCGAGTCCTTCAGCAAACCCAGCCTCCCAATAGGCACCATTATTCGCATGTGTGAGGTCGCAATTACGAAACGTGATGTTCGTAAAGCAACACGAAGCTGGTCATCTATAAGACCAGCAGGCTGACTATCGGTCAAAAGTTTCAATTCAAACCCAGAACGCGCCACGGCCGGTTTAAAGCATGCATCAACTACGGAATTGAGTTCCTCATCACCGAATTTCATTGCCATGAATGCTGTATGGCTTGTGATCTGTGCATGCTTGATAGCTTCGTACCGTTCCCAGCCCGCCATAGTAAGACGTGCTGCTGGCTTGAAATTTAGCGGTCCTATGAACTCTATGAATAGCTTCACCGCATCTTGATTAAGCAACCATCTGAGACCGGTGTCTGGAGGTGAGCGTACTGCTACAAGTATCGCCCCGATCCATGCGGAGATTTCCGGAACAGATAGTTCTGTAGACCGCGCAGGCGTAGTTTGATGATCACCGATCCACCTGATTAATCTGTCTGCTTGCTCTATGGGTGACGGTAGCGGTTCATCCAATTGCCATAGTCCGAGATCTTTATATCTTAAATAGACAATTTTTTTTCATGCTGATACATACAACGAAGACGATGGCATAAGACGGAACGACGTTGCGGATCAGAATAATAAGACCCAAATCCATTTGATAATTCAACGCCCAATACGAATTGCCCGCACCAAGCACAATCGTAACTTGTATTAGGGAAAAACATTCCTCTTTCTGGTTCTTTTAAGAGTGCTTCATTGCAAACTGGACATCGCATATCGGATTAAGCCCTTCCCTTCCTCAACCGCACGCCATGGCCTTCCCCATTTTCCTCGACGAAGATCACGCCGGCCGATTTGTTGTCATCATTGTCGTCAATACAATGCAAGGCGAAAGAGAAGCTCAACTTTTGCTTTGGTCATGCGTATCTACGAATTTGATGTCTTCACATAGAACCGTCCGACCATTCTCCTTGAAGCTCCAGAACTCAATTATGTTGTCTTCTGGAATTTGGAAGTTACGCTGCCTGAGTGCGTCGGCGTCTTTGGCATGGAGTCTGCCCTTAGTCCCGTGACTTGCGGTACCATCAGCATTAACGATAACAAGTTCTTGGCCTTTTCGACCTAGCACATGAGCATGAGGTTGACCGCCCTTGAGATGAGTTGGTTGATCGATACGAATATTTTTGTCGTATCTGCCTGGAATCCACAGGCCTTCAACAAGTTTCTCGCATGTATTCTGCGACGAAGGCCAAGTGGAAATAATACGGATTTCCGGCAACTCCACGATATCGATAATCTGCCTCATCGACGGAGTTTTATTTTCGATATTCTGCTTTCTCAACCTCACTCCCGCGCCCCCGCCATTCTCTGCGATGAACTCGACGCCGGCGGCTTCTAGGGCGCGACGCATTACCTCGAGCGTGGCTCTCTGCGGGCTCGATTTCTCATTCTCAAAATTCCGAACGGTCACTGAGCTGACGGATGCCAGTTCAGCGAGTTTGTCTTGGTTCAAATTGAGAAGGCCACGAGCGGCCCGGCATTGTGCAGGTGTCATGCGAGCACCCTAACGAAACTTTCGAAAAACGCAATTAGTAGCGAAAACCAATTTGACTTATGTTTTTCGAAATACTAAATTCCTGTCGTTTTCCGAAAGGAGTTGTGCCCAATGCCGAACGCACCCGTCACGGCAGCCGCTGCCGGCTTGCCAAATTCCCGCCGAGACTTCCTCGAGAAGATGATCCAGGCCACGGCCGGTGCAAGTCTGGCCTATGCCGCTGCCAGCGTCGTCAAGGCCCATGCCGAGCCAGTTCACGATCCCCTGCTTGAGACCATCCGCGCTTATGAGGCAGGTGCGGCCGCTTTTAACGCTATCCCGATCGGGGCGCTCAACTTCGAAAACGAAGATCAACTTATCGACGACACCTTCGGGCGCCATCAAGACCGCCTGTTTGCCTGGAAGACGCCAGCAAGAACTCGCGAAGGCGCGATGGCGGCGCTCCGGTTAGCCAAGAAGGAGATGGAGGATACCTCCGAGTTGGGCTACCCGCTGCTCCTCGCCGCGCTCGCCTATTTCGAAGCTGAGGAAGCGGAGGCACGGTCATGAACACGGCCTCCCTGCCTCTCCTGCGCGCCCTGCCGCTCTTCACCGATCTGCCGGCCGGCCACAAGGCCGTGCTGGTTCGTCAGGATGATTTCGAGCCACATCTTCGCATTGGTGAGTTCGCCGTGGTCGATACGACCGACAAGGACGTCGCCTATGGCGAGCTCTACATGCTCTGCTTTCGGCGCGGCTTGCGTATCGTGCAGCCCTATAAATTTCCTTCGTCCATACCAGACGTTGGGGTTTGGTTTCGCTTTGCCATGCCGGCGCCGGGCCGAACGGTCATGGCGGATGGACCGCTCAAATTCGAGTGCTGGCCGGAGAAATGTTTCGGGCGAATCGTCGGCTTGTTCGAGCCGCTCGAAACCGTCGCCCATGGCAGCTCCCTCTATCGGGAGGCCTGATCATGCCGACAAGCCTGCCACCACGCGTTGAACCTCGCCCCGACGAGGATAGCGAATGCCTCGAGGCCATCGGCCTGACGCTCTTCTATCTTGGCGGATGCGTCTTCTACGCCTGCCTGATCGTCGGCTGGTCCGTGAAGAAGCTTGTGACCGATCGGGAACTGCCTGGCCTTCTCGTCTCCCTCTGCCGCTCATGGCTCGCGTGCTGCTGCTTCTGGCTCGCTCGCAAACTGCTCAAATTCGGCGTGTTCCTCGCGCCCTACGTCGAAGGGAAGAACAATGTCTGAATTGCTCGCCATTCATGACAAGATCTGCAAGGCAAAGGACCTCGTCGAAGTGACCTTTATGGCAGTGGATTGGCTGGATGAAGGGAGAGAGAAAAATGCTTTGGCTGCGGTTCTAAATGTCATCTCCGACACTTTGAAGGAGGCGGAGGAGAAGATTTCGGCCTGCCGGACCGGGAAAGGCCAAGCCCATGGCTAATTATTCGCTCAAGATCAGTGATCTGGACCATCGGATTTTCATGGCTATCGGACTCGCAAGAGCCGGAGAGCTTGCCGTGAGACAAGTCGAAACCACTGAAACGACGCGTGTCTTGGAGTCGGTCTTCGACGCCATTTTCACCCACCTCAAACCGATCGCGGATGAACTCGAGGAAGACCTGGATCGCAAGGGAGCGAGCAACCATGGCTAAGATCAAGGAGACCTGCGGCGATCATGAGACCTTGCTGAGGGAAATCAGTGGACTTGCCTGGGCGGGGATCTATTCCAGCCGGGAGGATGCCTGCGACGCGGCCGAAGCGGCGTGCTCTGCCATCGTCGATCGGATTATGGCTTGGCAGGAGGCGGAACGTAGCGCCAAGGGGAAGGCAAGCGGACTATAATGCGACACGATTGGATTGTCGCATTGAGGGCATAATCATGTCGGTGCGCAAAAGAAGCTGGACGACAGCGAAGGGCGAAAAGAAAGAGGCTTGGGTTGCCGATTATGTCGATCAGACCGGCAAGCGGCACCTCAAGACCTTCGATCGCAAGAAGGACGCGGACGCCTTTCATTCCAAGGCCAATGTAGAGGTTCGAGAAGGCACCCACACACCTGATAGTGTGAGCAAAACTGTCTCGGAAGCTGCCGACTTATGGCTTGAGACCTGCGATGCGAATCACCTCGAGGCCGCGACGATCGATGCCTATGAGCAGCATGTTCGGCTGCATATCAAACCATTCCTCGGCCGAATGAAGCTTTCGCAGCTCACGGCGCCGATGATCCGAGAATTCGAGGACAAGCTTCGCCGCGGCGATCCAGCGCCTGGCAAGGATGAAGGCAAGAAGCGATCGCCAGCAATGGTTCGCCGCGTGCTGATATCGTTGAGCACTATGGTTGGCGATGCCCAAGAGCGCGGCCTTGTGGCGCGCAATGTCGTCAAGGACCTTCGGGCAAGGCGAAAGCCCGGCAAGCAAAAGAAGCACGAGGACCGGCACGCCGGCAAACTCAAGGTCGGCGTGGATATTCCTACGCCGGGAGAGATTCGCGCCTTTGTGGGCGCCCTACAAGGGCTCTATCGGCCGATCCTTTTGACCGCAGCTTTCACTGGCCTTCGTGCTTCAGTCTTGGAATCCTTGTTGCGACAAGCGATATTCCAGGCACGTTCCGGCTTCATAATCGTGGAGAGGAAACTGCCCGGGATCCCGTCGAACCCTTAAGAATTCTGGCCAACGCCCTTGCCTTGATCGTCAAGACGGCAGATCTTTACAAAACAATAGGACGCGCAAATCATGACGCAATCCAACGCTAAGGAATGGCCAAAATCAGCCGTCGAAACACTCGATCAGGAAATCGGGACAAGGATTCGACGCCTGTCGGACGGAACCGCCACGGCGCAGGATGTCAGCGAAGCGACCCGCCTGATCCGCGAGCGGGCTGATTATATGATGCCGGGCATATTCCAACGCCTGCGCCAGCAGCGCGCAGAGAAAAAGGCAAGTTGAGCCCAATTGTCATCGGCTTTAGGCCTGGAGCTTTGCGCAAGCTGTTGCCGCGCGACCCCATGGATCAATATCATATCCCTCACCGATAAAGATCGCTCTTGCCATTGGCGAAAGCATCCAGAAAACGCCGGGCGCTCTTTCTGATCTCACGCGTTTCGCCTTGCAGCGCCAGTTCCAGGGCCGGCCTTTCCAACCCATGCAGATCGAGGATTTTTGACCAGCGGCGGGCGAGCACGACTTCATGCGCCGCGCCTTCGATCAGCAGCCTGTCCACCGGAACCGGAAACAGGCGGGCCGCGCTTTTTTTGTCGCGCATGGCCTGTTGCGTGAACTCATAGACCTTCTGCTCCTGCCCGCAGGCCCACCAGAACCATAAAAGCGCTGCGGGTGAGGCCTGCGACCAGATTTCCCCGGTCTTAGCCAGATTCTGCACGCGGGCGAAAAGTTTTGCCCGCAAGTCTTCTGTTCGCGGTCCAAAGTAATCATCGCGCCGATCCGAGACGGCCTCCTCCGTCGGCGCGCTGGCGAGCAGACGGAAGAGAGCAGCCGCAAGAGATACATCTCTCAACGGCTCCGACGCTGTTTCGAACAAAAACCCCCGCTCAGCGGGGGTTTTCGCTGACAAATGGCGTGCGAGAAGCTGACAAAGCCGGTCTTCCAAGACTTCACTCCCCGGCTCTTGCGCACCATCAAGGAGACGAAGACCATCCGCCGCGCGGCCGAGCACCGGGCCTTCCGCCAAAATCACCGGCAACCATTCCGCCAAATTGTCCTCGTGACCCTCGAGCCTCTGTTCGAGAAGGGTCACCAGCGCGTCCCGCCAAGCAAGACGCTCGGCATCGGCCAGCGGGGCAAAAAGGTCATGGAAATCGGCAAAAGCCTTGGCCGGATCGGTCGCTGTCACAAACAGGGTCTCGAGGGTGACGCGATTTTCGGGAGCGAGAGAATTGGGCATGAGGGCTTTACATGAAAAAGGCCGCGTCCTTGTCGAACGCGGCCGGATAACAAGCAAGAATGAGGCTTATTCGCCAGCTTCGGCTTGCGGCGGCTCCTTGCCTTCGAGATCCTCGCCGGTTTCCTGATCGACGAGACGCATGGACAGGCGCACCTTGCCGCGATCATCGAATCCGAGCAGCTTGACCTTCACCTTATCGCCTTCCTTGACGACATCGGAGGTTTTCGCCACGCGCCCCTTCGCGAGCTGCGAAATATGCACGAGGCCGTCCTTCGAGCCGAAGAAATTCACGAAGGCGCCGAAATCGACGACCTTGACCACCGTGCCGTCGTAAATATGGCCAACTTCCGGATCGGTGGCGATCGACTTGATCCAATTGATCGCCGCCTTGATCGAATTACCGTCGGAGGAGGCGACCTTCACCGTACCGTCATCCTCGATATTGATCTTGGCACCGGTTTTCTCGCAGATCTCACGGATAACCTTGCCGCCCGTACCGATGACTTCCCGGATCTTTTCGGTCGGAATGCGCAGGGTCTCGATGCGGGGCGCGAATTCGCCGAGTTCTGCTCTCGCCCCCGTGATAGCCTTGGCCATTTCGCCGAGAATATGCAGGCGGCCTTCCTTGGCCTGGCCCAGCGCCACCCGCATGATCTCTTCGTTGATGCCCGTGATCTTGATGTCCATCTGCAACGAGGTAATGCCCTCCTCGGTGCCGGCGACCTTGAAATCCATGTCGCCCAGATGATCCTCGTCGCCGAGAATATCGGACAGGACCGCATAACGCTCGCCTTCAAGGATCAGACCCATGGCAATGCCTGCCGTCGGGCGCTTCAAGGGCACGCCGGCATCCATCAAAGCCAAAGAGGAGCCGCAGACCGTGGCCATGGAGGACGAACCATTGGATTCGGTAATCTCCGAAACGACGCGGATCGTATAAGGGAATTCTGCCGGCGTCGGCAGCATCGGATGGATTGCGCGCCAGGCGAGCTTGCCATGGCCGATCTCGCGGCGTCCAGGCGAGCCCATACGGCCCGCCTCACCGACCGAATAGGGCGGGAAATTATAATGCAGCAGGAAGCGCTCCCGATAGGTGCCCTCCAGATTGTCGATCAATTGCTCGTCCTCGCCGGTCCCGAGCGTCGCGACGACAAGCGCCTGGGTCTCACCGCGTGTGAACAAAGCCGAGCCGTGAGCACGCGGCAGAATGCCAACCTCCGCCAGGATCGGACGCACGGTTTTCACATCACGCCCGTCGATGCGAATACCATTATCGAGAATGTTCCAGCGCACGACCTTGGCCTGAAGATCGTGGAACACCTCGGCGACGAGATCCTTGGGAAATTTCGCCTCGCCCTCGGCCGGCAGCAGATCCCCGAAGACCTTTGCCTTCACCGCATCGACCGCCGCATAGCGATCCTGCTTGGAGGTGATTTTATAGGCTTCGCGGAGATCATTCTCGGCAATCGCAAGCACTGCCACCTCGACCTCGGTCTTATCGGGCAGGATCAGATCGCGCGGCTCCTTGGCTGCCTTCTCGGCGAGCCGAATGATCGCATCGATGACCGGCTGGAAGGAGCTATGGCCCGCCATGACGGCACCGAGCATGACGTCCTCGGATAATTCCTTGGCCTCCGATTCGACCATCAGCACGGCATCGCTGGTGCCGGCGACAACGAGATCGAGCGCCGTATCCTTTACCTCATCAAGGGTTGGATTGATCTTATATTGACCGTTCACATAGGCGACACGGGCAGCGCCCACCGGACCCATGAAGGGAACGCCCGAGAGCGTCAAGGCCGCCGAGCTCGCGACCATGGAAAGAATATCGGGATCGTTCTCGAGATCATGGGCGAGCACGGTCACGATCACCTGCGTCTCGTTCCGATATCCCTCGGGAAAGAGGGGACGGATCGGCCGGTCGATCAGGCGGGAAACCAATGTCTCCCGCTCCGAGGGGCGGCCTTCGCGCTTGAAATAACCGCCGGGAATCCGGCCCGCGGCGAAAGCTTTTTCCTGATAATTCACGGTCAGCGGAAAGAAATCGACTCCCGGCTTGACCGATTTGGCGGAGACGACGGTGGCCAGCACCGTGGTTTCCCCATAAGTCGCGAAAATGGCACCGTCCGCCTGGCGGGCGATCTTGCCTGTCTCCAGCACGAGCTTGCGCCCGGCCCACTCGATTTCCTCGCGATGAATCTCGAACATATGCATGCGTCTTTCTTAAGTGACTTGTCTTGTACAAAAGATGGATTGAATGAAATCGACCAAGACGAAAGCCACGAGCAAGACGGCGAGAAGCTGCCACGAGCAAAAACTCGTGCGGCAGCGCCTGGCGATCCTGCCCCGGCTGGGTGATCTTGGCCCTTATGGAACCGGGCAGCCCTATGCTCCCCAGTTTGTTGTCTAAAGCATCGGACCCTAATTTAATCCATTTTTGGAAATTCCGATGCATTCATAAAGATAGAGAGCATCAGACTTGATTCCGAGCCACGATCCGCTTGCGCGACGCTGCGCGGACCGACCCTGGAACTTTCTTTTTAGCCGGTCAAACCGGCGGACCGTTCCGTGAAATTGGCCCCGATGGGCGAAATCTCTTTCATCCTTGTCATCGGAAGAGATTTCTCGTGGGAAGAGCTTTCTCAGAAAAGCGCCGTCACTCTGCCGACGTCCAGCTTGCCCCAAGAAAACGGGTAAACAGCCGGCCCCTGAACAAGGCCGGAGCAATTTCTGTCCGCAAAAACAGAAATTGCTCTCCATCTCGTTATTTTAAAGCATCCTGTCCCAAAAGCTGCAAACTTTCGGATGATATGCTTCGAGCTTGGCGATGGACGGTTTGTTGCCTTACCGGCGGATGCCGAGCCGTTCGATAAGCGCTTTATAACGAGGCTCGTCGCGCCCCTTCACATAATCCAGAAGCTGGCGCCGCTGGGACACGAGTTTCAAGAGACCGCGACGGGAATGGTTGTCCTTGACGTGGGTCTTGAAATGCTCCGTCAAATTGGCGATGCGTTCCGTCAGGATCGCAACCTGGACCTCGGGCGAACCCGTATCCCCATCCTTAAGAGCATATTCCTTCACGAGCGCAGTCTTGCGCTCCGGCGTGATCGACATCGTTGATCCTTTCTATCGTTTTTGTTGTGCTGCTTTTGGATTTGGCAGCAGGATATGTCCCGCCGAGGAGGCGCTTTTCCTGGCGCCGGGCCGGGATGTCGTCCAGCACGGTGCCATTTTTGAAGGCGTGATCCCCCTCGCGAGTCTCCTTTCATAACCGGAACGGGTGGTCCTGGGAAGGGTTGCGGGCCAGATTCCGCGCCTTTCAAAGACCTCAAACATCGAACATGGCCTAATTTTGAAGGCCCGATGCTTTTGAAAGGCTGTTGCTAAAATGCACCTTTGCCCCAACCTTTACACGTCCTTGTCTTGCTACGGTCGTATCAGCACCCCATAAGGAGCGGGACAGCTTTCCATGACGTGGCTATCGGCAAGGGATGAACTTGGATCAGAGATCAAGGCGTGATGCTCATGCGCACCGGCGCTCGGCCACGATGAGAACACACAAGACCCAGCGCCCCTTGCCGGTACAAAATCCGCTTTCCGACCCATCCGTGAAATCAAACCCGGAGGAAGCGATCGAGGCTGGAGCCGCACGCAAGAGCCGCGGGCTGGACTTGCATCAGGACCACGCCGTCGACGAGGCCACTTTGCCGGAAACCCGTACCTCCTTGCAAAAATTCGGTCATTGGCTCGCCATTGCCTTCAGTGTCCTGCTCGCCGGTTTCTCGGTCTATGTCCTGGTTCACACCCTGACGGGCGTCAGTCTCAGCGATTTGCGCGCGGCGATCGCCGCCAAAAGCGCCGAACAGATCACCGCGGCCGCTTTTCTGACCAGCCTCTCTTATCTGGCCCTGACCGGTTATGACGCTCTCGCCTTGCGGCAATTGAACCTGCATGTTCCCTATAAGACGACCGCGCTGGCCTCCTTCACCAGTTATGCGATTTCCTTCACGCTCGGTTTTCCCCTGATCACCGCCGGCACCGTACGGTATTGGATCTATTCACAGGCGGGGCTTGGCCCCGGCCGCGTGGCGAGCCTGACCGTCATTGCCGGTATCACCTTCTGGCTCGGCATGGTCCTGGTCATCGGTCTCGCCCTGTTCTTCCGCAGCACCGAGATTGGCCAGATCAATCATCTGAGTGGTCAGCTCAACTTGCTGATCGGCCTCGCCATCCTCGCCACATTCATCACCTATCTGGTCTGGGTCAGCTTGCGACGGCGGCAGGTGCGGCTACAGGGCTTCCGCCTGGAACTGCCAGGCTTCCGCCTGACCGTGGCGCAGGTCATCCTCGGCGTTTGCGATCTCTGCGCGGCCTCGGGCGTGCTCTATTCCCTGCTGCCTGATCATCGCATCGTGGATTTCTTCACCTTCGCAGGCACTTATGTCTTTGCATGCATCCTTGGCATCGCCAGCAACGCGCCGGGCGGCATTGGTGTATTCGAGGCCACCCTTCTCAACGCCATTCCGGCAACATCCCAGGAGGCCCTGCTCGCTTCCCTCCTCCTGTTCCGGATCATTTATTATCTCGTGCCCTTCGTCCTGGCCCTGGCTTTCCTCGGAGCGCATGAAAGTTTCCGCCGCTGGAAAAGCCTCCGCGAGGCCATGAGCACCAGCCAGGACGCCAAGCTCGATCCCGATCCCGTCATCAATCGTAAACGTGACAGATCATAATACCAAAGGTCGTGAAGAACGACCTTTGGTTCCTTTCTTGAATTTTCGCTTTTTCAAAGCGAGAGCGAAAATTCAAGAGCGGGCCAACGGTCATCTATTATGACCGTTGGTATAAGGGCGCGCCTTCTACAAAACGCCCATATCGAGATAGGTCGCCGCCGACAGCACGATCTTGCGATCGGTTTCTCCGATCTCCTCGATATTCTTATTATCGTAGGGGATCATTTCCAGCACATGCCGGATGGTCTCGAGCCGCAGTCGCTTCTTGTCATTGGCAAGCACTATGGTCCAGGGCGCCGCGGCATGATCGGTCGCCTTGAACATGGCGGCAAAAGCCGCGCTGTAATCGTCGAAATGATCGACCGCCTTGAAATCAAGCGCGGATAATTTCCAGCGGTTCAACGGATCGAGCCAACGCGCGTGCAACCGCATGATCTGCATTTCACGCCCAACGGCCAGAAATAATTTGATGATCCGGATACCGTCACGCGCCAGCATGGCCTCGAAATTCGGCGCTTCGGCCAGAAAGCCCCGTGTCTGCTCAGGCGTGCAAAAGCCGAACACACACTCGACGCCGGCGCGATTATACCAAGAGCGGTCGAGAACGACGATTTCCCCTTTCGTGGGCAGATGCTCGATATAGCGCTGAAAGTACCATTCTCCTGCCTCACGTGGGGTCGGGGCCGCGAGCGCCACAATCCGCACCGAGCGGGGATTCAAATGTTCGGTCAACCGCTGGATCGTGCCGCCCTTGCCGGCCCCATCGCGGCCTTCGAACAAAATGATGACCCGCTCTCCCTTGCGCTTCACCCAGTCGAGCATCTTAACCAGTTCGATCTGCAGGCATTCGAGTTGATCTTGGTAAAGATCCGGATCGAGTTTTTCAGCATAGGGAAAATGCCCTGAACCAAGAGCGGCGGAGCGGATTTTTGCCGGCAATTCGTCGACATCGATCGCAATGCTGATTTTGGCCGGCAGTGGGCGCGCCTCGGCGATCCGCTGCGCTTTCTTCCGCTTGCGCCTCTCGCTCTCGCCGCTTTGTTTTCCAGAATTCATCGAATCGCTTTCGGGCACTTTTCTTGGATGAGCTTTCTCCACCAGCCCTGTCGCAAAGATGGAGAGAGCCTTTACAGAAACAAGTTTATAATGTTTCTCAAAAGAGATGGAACGGTCGGTGCCGATCAAGGTTATAGAGCAGCTATGCTGCGGACCACACGCGGGATCGATCGCCCTATCCCTTTCTTTTTATGAACCGAGATATTTTTAAAGTGGGCCGCAGCTTAAGCCTGAATGATAGCATCATTCGTTTATTCAGACGCATAAGCACCGCTATAAATCTTTATGAACATATTAAATTTATGCTATAAGAAAATCCGCTTTCAAATTGATACTAGAGATCAATCTGTCTCAAGGCGTTGATGGCCCTTGGCGATGCGAACTCATAAAATAAAGCATCGCTCGACTCCCGTCGCGATAGACTTCTTTAGGACAAACCTCGATCGCGACAAGACTTTACCGTAAGATAAAAGAAGTTCATGACGCCAAGGAGGCAGCGGCGAGCGGGGGATGCTGAACACACCACAGGATGATCTGCGTTCGGATGATCGAACGCTTATTGAGAGCCTCATCGAGGCTTTGCCCGAGGCCACCATTGCCATTAGCGCGGTGGATCGGATCATTGCCGTCAATCAAGCGGCCATCGCTCTCTTTCCGGCTTTGCGGGCGGGCGATCTCCTTGCGCGTGTCCTGCGGACCCCCGATGTCCTCGATACGGTCAAACGCGTTCGCGTCCTCAAGAAGCCACAGCGCGCGACTTGGGTGGAGCGCATGCCGGTGGAACGGCTCTTCGATGTCTATGTGGCCCCCATCACGGTCGTTAGCCTTGAGGGCTCCATGATCATCAGCCTCCACGATCTCACCGAGGCGCGCCGGGTCGAGCGCATGCGCGCTGATTTCATCGCCAATGCCAGCCATGAGCTGCGCACACCGCTTTCCTCACTGCTCGGTTTCATCGAGACGCTGCAAGGACCAGCCAAGGACGACGAAAACGCGCGGATCCGCTTTCTGGGCATCATGCGAGACCAGGCGCGGCGCATGGCGCGGCTGATCGACGATCTCTTGTCTTTGTCGCGGATCGAGCAGAACCTGCATGTGCGTCCGCAAGCTCCCGTCGATCTCGCATTGGTGCTGCGCCATGTCGTCGAGACTTTGACGCCGATGGCCCACGACAACCACGTCATGTTAAACCTCGATTCACCCGATTCGCTGATCGTGCGCGGCGATTACGACGAACTCCTGCGGGTCGTCGAGAATCTCGTTGAAAACGCCATCAAATATGGGCTCCCGGTATCACACAATCATAAGCCGGAGATCGTCATTACCCTGGCGAAACGCAGTCGCAATGCCATCATGAGCGTGCGCGACTTCGGCCCCGGAATCGCCAGTGAACATTTGCCCCGCCTGACGGAACGTTTCTATCGCGTCGATAATCGTCAAAGCCGTGACAAGGGGGGCACGGGCCTCGGCCTCGCCATCGTCAAACATATTCTAGCCCGCCACCAAGGCCGGCTCGGGATCGATTCGCGGCTGGGCGAAGGCTCGACCTTCAATGTCGCCTTGCCGCTGCATGAGGATTAGATGGTTGTCCTCGGCCTCACCGGCTCCATCGGCATGGGCAAGTCCGCCACGGCGGCTATGTTTCGCAAGGCTGGCATCCCGGTCCATGACGCCGACGCTACGGTTCACGCGCTTTACCGCGGCGATGCTGTTCCCCTCGTGGAAGCCGCCTTTCCCGGCGTCTCCAACGCGCAGGGAATAGACCGAGCCTTGCTCGGCGCGCGTGTCTTCAAAGACCCCGCCGCCATGCAGCGGCTCGAGGCGATCATCCATCCTCTCGTCGCCCGCGCGAGGGAGACTTTCCTTGCCCATGCACGTGCCGAGGCACGGCGGATCGTCGTCCTCGACATTCCGCTGCTGATGGAGATCGGCGCTGATGCGGACGTCGATGCAGTGGTCCTTGTGACCGCACCGGAAGCTGTGCAAAAGGCGCGGGTCGCGGCCCGTGAGGGCATGACCGAAGAACGGCTGGCGGTTATTCTGGCCAAACAGATGCCCGATGCTGCAAAGCGTCTGCGCTCGCATTTCCTCATCGATACCAGCCGGGGATTTGCCGCGGCGGAACGGCAGGTCGCCGATATTTTGCGTGCCGCCGTAGCACTCGGTGGCAAACGAGCCATCACGCCGCACCAGCGCAATGCGATGCGACAGAATTAAAGGCGCGAGGGGGAATGCGGGAAATCGTTCTGGATACGGAAACCACCGGGCTCGATCCGGCCGAGGGCCACAGGATCATCGAAATCGGCTGTATCGAAATACTCCACACGATTCCAACTGGACAAATTTTTCACGTCTATATCGATCCCCAGCGCGATATTCCTGAAGATGCCGTCAGGGTGCATGGCATTACCGCGGAATTTCTAGCTGGAAAGCCGGTCTTCGCCGATATTGCCTCCGAATTCCTCGCCTTCATCGGCGATGCCAAGCTCGTCGCGCATAATGCCGCCTTCGACATGCGCTTTCTCAACGCGGAACTCGGCCTGCTTGGTCTGGAACCGATCGATTCCGAGCGTGTGGTCGATACATTGGCGCTCGCCCGGCGCCGTCATCCAGGCGCATCGAACAGTCTCGATGCGCTTTGCAATCGCTATGGCATCGACAATACGCGCCGCACCAAACATGGCGCTTTGCTCGATTCGGAAATCCTGGCCGACGTCTATGCCGAATTGCTGGGGGGGCGCCAAGCCGCTCTCACCTTTGAAACCGCTACCGCGCTCCGGCAGGACAATACACATCAGACCCCATTCCGGCAACGCCCCGTTCCGCTCGAAAGCGCTCTTTCCTCACAGGAGCGAGACGCCCATCGAGCCTTCATTGCCAAATTGGGCGACAAAGCCATCTGGGTCTCCTACCTGCCTCAGCCTGAAAATTCCGAGTCCTGAAGACAGAATGCAGGAAGGAGTTTTCCACCGGTGCTGCCTGTTGCAGCACTGTTTCGGCAACGAGGATAATGAATTATTAACCATTTCCTTGGCTTGATGCACATCGGCTCTTTTCACCTTGCCAAGGAGGGACTGCAATGACGCGCACCAGCACCGCCATCAGCGCGGCCGAGGCCGCCAGACTGACTGGTGTCGATAAATCGACCATCACCCGAGCGGTGAAGGACGGAAAATTTTCAGCCCAAAAGGATATCAACGGCCGGCTCGTCATCGAGCCAGCAGAATTGTTCCGGGTTTTTGCGCCCGTGCCGCTGACCGCTCAGACATCCAACACGGAAGAGATGCTTTCGATGGATGATGAGGAGGATGGAGACAGCGCCGACGGCAAGGCCACCTCAGCCGATACTGTTTCCGAGGCGCAACGGTGGCGCTTCGATGCGGTCCGGCGTGAACTCGAGGAAAGCCGCCGCGAGCGCGATAAAGAGCAGGAGGAGCGTCTGCGCGAGCGCCGCACCGCCGATGAGACGATCGCGGATTTGCGCCGTCGCCTGGATTGCTCGGAAGAAGAACGCCGGAAGAAGGATACACAAGTCACCCATCTTCTGACGGATCAGCGCGAGAAAGCGGTGGCTAAAGTCGAGAAGATGGAAAAACAGACGGTTTGGAGTCTGTTGGGATGGGGGCGGCGCAGCGCCTAAACATCAGACCCAAAAGTGTCCTCCACTTTTGGGTCTAAACTTTTACTGCTTTTTCAGGATTTCAGCTGTGGTGCGCTGGCGGCCACTTCATCAAGCCGCTTGCGGTAGAGCGCGGCGAAATCGATCGGATCAATATAGAGGGGCGGGAATCCGCCGCTGCGAACTGCATCGGCAATGATCTGCCGGGCAAAGGGAAACAACAGGCGCGGACATTCGATCATCACGACCGGATGCATGTCATTCGGCGAGATATTGAGCAAGCGGAACATGCCCGCATAATCGAGCTCGAACTTGAACAGAGTATTGGCGCCCTCGCCCGCCGAGCCTTCCAGGACGATATTCACCTCGAAATCGGACTCGGCCAATTGTTGCGCGTTGACATGAACCTGAATCGCGATATTCGGGGCCTTTTCCTGTGGCCCTAAGGAACGCGGCGCGTTCGGGTTCTCGAAGGAAAAATCCTTCGTATATTGCACCATCGCATTGATCGCGGGTGCCTGATCTTGCGTTTCTTGCGTTCCGTTACCATCAGCCATGATTTGTCTCCTGCGGCGAGCCCCCTAGCACGGATAAATGCCTTCCACAAGCCAATGCGGTGAGCCGTGCCCGCACCCCACACAAGCCTGGCGCAAGTCTTTATTGAGGCCTCATCTTTTTGCCAGAACGGCCCATTTTCGCGTTGATCGAAAGGTCAGGCCCGCGAAAGTTTTCTCCGCTTCAATCAGCCATGCAGGAACCGATGTCCATGCAATGAGCCGGCTCGCCCGCTCAACCATCCATCGGCCAATCCCTTCCATGGGCCGCTTGCGCGGTGTCGAGCACAAACTGATGAATGGCAGCCTGTCCCAAGACTTTAATCACACCCCGCCCCAGAATCGCGAGGAGATTCGCGAGAAATCCCAGTTGCAGGCCGTGGTCGCCGAGGCCTTCCGCCTGCTGAAGGAAGGAGCACCGGAACGCGCCATCGCTTATATCGCGCCTTTCAGCCCTTTGGCCGCCCGCAGCGAGATCGGCTGCTACGTCTTCGGCTTGATCTGTTTCAATGCCGACGATCCGCGCGATGCGCTGAGCTGGTTCGACCGGGCGCTCAATCTGAAACCCGCTTATCCGGAGGCCCTCGGCGCCAAGGCGATCATTCTGCAAAGGCTCGGCCGACCCCAGGAGGCCCTCGAGGTTTTCGAGGCCGCCTGGATGCTGCGTCCCACGGATGTCGAAATCCTCTTCAGCATCGGTGTCGTCAGACAAAGCCTCGGCCAGATGAAGGAAGCGCTTGACGCTTATGAACAGGCCTTGTGCCTGCGCCCCGATTATTGCGAGGCTCTGACCAATCGCGGCGCCCTGCTCGAGCGATTCGGCCGGTTCGCCGAAGCCCTCGAATGTTTCGAAGAGATTGCCCGCCAGCGCAATGATGACAGCGTCAATCTCTTCAATATGGGATCCGTCCTGCAAAAGCTTGGGCGCCTCGAGGACGCGCTCGCCGCTTATGAAAAGGCTGCCCGCATCGGCCCGCCTGACCCCGAGACGGAACTCAATCGCGGCAATGTCCTGCAGAAACTCTCTCGTTTCGAAGAAGCGATCGCATGTTACGATCAAGCGCTTCTCTACCGTGCCCATTATCCGCAAGCTTTTTATAATAAAGGCATAGCGCTTCAGGGCCTCGGCAAACCACACGAAGCGCTCGCGGCCTATGACGCCGCGCTTGGTCTCGAGCCTTCCTATTGCGAGGCCTGGTGCAATCGCGGCAATATCCTGCACGAGCTCAAACGCCTGCCCGATGCCCTTCTCTCCTATCGCGAAGCCCTGAAAGTCCGGCCTCATTTCCTACCGGCTTTGACCAATCGCGCCAATGTTTTGTTGGAGTTGAACCGCTTCGAAGAAGCCCTGCATTCCTGCACCGAAGCCTTGAAACATGATCCCAATCATGCGCGCGCCTTAGGGATTTCCGGCGCGATCCTTCATAAATTATCGCGGTTCCATGAAGCCCTGGAGGCGCTCGACAAAGCCGCCGCGCTCAATCCAGCCTCACCCGAAGTCGCGCTCAACCGCGGCAATGTCTTGCAGGAGCTCGGCCGTCTGCCCGAAGCGATTGCCGCTTATGAAAAAGCTCTTGCTTTAAAAAACCCCTATCCCGAAGCTCTGTCGGGCCTGGGCGTCGCCTTGAAGGAACAGGGCCGTTTCAACGAAGCGCTGGCTTGTTTCGATCAGGCACTAGACCTCAAGCCGGATTTTGCCGATGCCCGCAACAACCGCGCCGGCCTCCTCTTGCTTTACGGACGTTTTGAGCAAGGGTTTGCCGATTACGAGAGTCGCTGGGACAGATCGAACGCCCCCCGAAAGATTTTCGAATCGAAGCTGCCATATTGGGAAGGCGCGCCGTTGCAGGGCCAGAAACTCATCGTCTTCGATGAACAAGGCCTGGGGGACCTCATTCAATTTGCCCGTTATCTGCCGTGCCTCGTCGATGCGGGGGCCGAGGTAACTTTCCTTGCCCGCCGATCCATGCATCGGCTGCTCTCTTCCCTCCAAGGACCCATTCGACTGATCGCTTCCGTCGATCCCGAAGAAGACTTCACCTATCAAATCCCTCTCATGGGTCTTCCCCGTGCGTTCGGGACACGTTTGGAGACGATCCCTGCAGCCGTGCCCTATCTCAAAGCTGAAGTCGATCGTATCACCCAATGGGCGGAAAGGATCGGAGGGCCATCATTCCGCATCGGCATCTGCTGGAAGGGCAACCCGCATATCAATCTGCGGCGCGGCATGTCACCGGATCATTTCGCTCCCCTCGCGGCCCTGCCGAATGTGCGGCTGTTCAGCCTGATGCGCGAATCTTCTCTCACTGAAGCAGAGGGATCTCGCATCCCGGATTTTATCGAGACACTCGGCCCGGATTTCGATGCTGGCGATGATGCCTTTCTCGATTGCGCGGCCGTGATGGACAATCTCGATCTCATCATCACCTCGGATACATCAATCGCGCATCTCGCGGGCGCTCTCGCCCGACCGGTTTTTCTTGCCTTGAAACAGATTCCGGATTGGCGCTGGCTGATGGAGCGTGAAGACTGCCCCTGGTATCCAACCATGCGTCTTTTCCGGCAAAAGCAAAATGGCGAGTGGCGAGAGGTTTTCGACGCCATGACGCGCGCCGTCGCGGAAAAGCTCCGTCAGGAGCCGACGCCTGCCACGGGCCATGATAGCCTTGGCCCAAGCTCATCCTCATTGCGACATCCCCTCGCCATTCCCAGTGGCATTGGAGAGCTGATCGACAAGATCACCATTCTGGAAATCAAGGCAAGCCGGATCGGCGATACCGATAAACGCGCTCATGTCGAACATGAGCTTGCCCTGTTGCGGCAATTGCGAATGGAGAATGGTTTCGACACGGTGAGTCTCGCCCCTCTGGAAACAAAACTCAAGGCCGCCAATCTCATATTGTGGGAGGCCGAGGACGCTTTACGTCAACATGAGGCGGAAGGGAATTTTGGGGCGAATTTCATTCACCTGGCACGCCAAGTCTACAAAACCAATGATCAGCGCGCTGCATTAAAACGAGAGATCAATATCATTTTCAACTCGCCGATCATCGAGGAGAAATCCTACAATGATCGGCGAGCGTGAACCGGCTTCACTTCCATGTTTCGATGCAGCCTTTGACCATGAAGGCCGTTACAGGATGCTCGCTACGGCCCTTTAGAGCAAACACGGATTTGCTTGACGCAAAGTGAATTGCATCACTTGAAAATGTATCGGCGATGCCGTCTCGAAGTGCTCACCCTCAGCGAGGATTCGAAGGAGAACATCATCTTCTCCTTCGAACGGAATTGGTCAGATTGTACGCTTGCCCATTTCCGCAGCAATGTAGTCAGCTTGCCGGATAGCAAGCGCGACAATGGTCAGCGTCGGATTTTCGCCGGCCCCCGTCGTGAATTGTGACCCATCCGACACAAAGAGATTCTTGATGTCATGGGTCTGGCCATATTTGTTCACGACGCCATCACGAGGCTTTTCGGACATGCGATTGGTGCCGAGATTATGCGTCGATGGATAAGGTGTCTGCGGGAAGACGCGCCTGGCGCCTACGGCCTCATAAAGCGCAGTCGAGCGCTCATAGGCATGATTGCGCATGGCAATGTCATTGGCGTGATCATCATAATGAACATTAGCGACCGGCAGACCATATTTGTCCTTGGCCGCATTGTCCAAAGTGACGCGATTCGTCTCCTGCGGCATATCCTCACCGACGATCCAGAGACCTGCCATATTCTGATAGGAATCGAGCGCCGACGTGATACTCCTGCCCCAGGAACCAGGGTTGAGGAAGGCCGCCATGAAGGGCAGGCCGACCGAAATCGTCTCCAGTTCATAGCCACCGACGAAACCGCGTTCCGGTTTGTGACCACTTTCATCGCGGACGATACCGGCCATGGTCGTGCCACGATACATATGGATCGGCCGATCGAAAATTCCGAAGACAGCACCGGTCGTATGCCGCATGTAATTGCGTCCGACCTGACCCGAGGAATTGGCGAGACCATCCGGGAACAGATTTGAGGCCGAATTGAGCAGAATACGCGGACTTTCGATCGAATTGCCGGCAATGCAGACGATACGCGCCTTCTGTCTTTGCCGATTGCCCTGACTATCGGCGTAAACGACACCGGTGACTTTGCCATTGGCATCGTGTTCGATGCGCAGAACGTGGCTTTCCGGCCGAACCTCAAGCTTGCCGGTTTCCTCGCCTTTCGGGATTTCGGCGTAAAGCGTCGACCATTTCGCGCCGGATTTACAGCCTTGGAAACAGAAACCGATCTGCTGGCAACTGCCACGGCCGTCACGCGGCTGCGAATTGATCGCCATGCGTCCCGTATGAACCTCCTTATAGCCGAGGGCCTTCGCACCGGCTTCCAGGATCTTGTAATTATTATTGCCTGGTAGGCCGGGGATCCCATTGGTCCGTGTGACACCCATTTTGGACTCGGCCTTGTCATAATAGGGCTCGAGATCCTTGAGTGTAATCGGCCAATCGAGGAGGTTTGCGCCCTGGACCTCTCCGTAATGCGTGCGGGTCTTGAATTCATGGTCCTGGAACCGCAGCGAGGCCCCCGCCCAATGGATGGAGGTGCCACCAACCGCTTTGACGATCCAGGCCGGCAGATTCGGGAAGTCCTTATGAACGCGCCAGGAGCCTGACGTCGTACGCATATCGCTCCAGGACAATTGCGTGAAGCTCTCCCATTCGTCGTTGATGAAATCCTCGATTTCGAAACGGGGTCCAGCCTCGAGCATCACAACCTTGATACCTTTCAAGGCGAGCTCCGTGCCGAGCGTTCCCCCACCCGCGCCGGAACCGATGATCACGACAACAGAATCATCATTGAGATCGAATTTAGTCATGAATGCGCCCTCCCTGATGCCGCCGCCTAGAGCCAAGCCAGATCGTTGAAGCCGCGATTAATATAGCCGCCCTTCGAGGCGCTCTCGCCTTCATAACCGAAGAACGGCCAGACCTCCTTCTGATTGTAGAGGCCGACAATCAAACCAGAACGAATGGTCTGGAAGAAAGGATCAGTTTCGATTTCGCGCAGGATCGCGATACGCGGCTCTTCCCAGCCGATCTCCGCATAGGGGACGCCATGCCTTGCCTTGGCGAGCCGATCGACCAAAGCGACACCGCCTTCGATCAGGTTTTTGACCGCAGGATCTTTGGCCGCCTTGACATCGTAATCCTTCACGGCGATCGCATAATATTTATCGGGCAAGTGGTCATGCGGATAAATATCGCGTGCGACCTTCACGAGGGTCTTCATCGTTTCTGGCCGCAGACTCTTGGTTTCGAGGCCCCAGGCCTCACCCTGGTGAATCAGGGCCGATCCGGAAATGATGATCGCCGTCGAGGCAACCACCGAGCCCGCCAGAAAACGCCGCCGGTCGAGATTGGCTCCAGGCGCGCGTCCCTCCTCAGGTTTGCTCATTGCTTCCTCCCCTATTTTATCAAAATTTTTATCATTATGGCGAGGGCGTTCGCACCGCCCTCGCCCAACTCGCTTGTGTGGCTTGATCGCTGGTTCAGCGATAGCGCCCGTGTTTTTGCAGCACTTCGGTCTTGTATCCGTCGGGGTCCTGCACAAAGAAGAACCGCGCCATCAAGCCGCCGTCACGAAAGAATTCCTTGATCGGATTGGGTTTCAAGCCAGCCGCCTCAAACCGTGCATGTTCCTTGTCGAGATCATCGACCACGACCGCGATATGCCCATAGCCGTCGCCGAGATTATACGGTTCCTTGCGATCGTGATTGATCGTCAGTTCCACTTCGAAGTCGGCGTCGGGACTGCGCAGATAGACGAGCGTGAATCCTTCGAAAGGAAAACGATCGGCAACCGCCAATCCGAGAGCCGTCTTGTAGAAGGCCACGGAACGTTCCTCCTCCAGGACACGCAGCATCACATGAATCGTTTTAGTCATGACGCTTATTTGCTCTCCTTGGACAATGAACTCAGATAATCGATCACCAGACGCCGCTTCTCCGCATTGGCCTGCCGGTAATTCATGAAGGTTCCCGGATGCGCTTCCTGCGAATTGGTCAACCAGG
This sequence comes from Beijerinckia indica subsp. indica ATCC 9039, assembly GCF_000019845.1. Classification (NCBI taxonomy): domain Bacteria; kingdom Pseudomonadati; phylum Pseudomonadota; class Alphaproteobacteria; order Hyphomicrobiales; family Beijerinckiaceae; genus Beijerinckia; species Beijerinckia indica. The sequence goes on from NC_010581.1 coordinate 3,646,970, forward strand.
GATCGAGTGTCGTCTCATTCCATACCCAGGTGCCGGATTTCAACGCCGGCGAATAGTTAAAATCGGCGATGCTCCCGACCTTGCGGCCGTAGACGCCAGCAAGATTGGGCCCCTGGCGATTGCCGGCTCCGGGTTCGGCCGTATGGCAGACGCCGCAACTGGTCAAAAACTGTTGTTTTCCCTTTTCGGCATCCTCGGCCTTCGCCCCAAGAGCCGACCCCGCTAGCGCGCACAAAAGCGCAAGAACACGGACATCGGCGCGCCGCGCTGCCTGTAAAATTGGACGAAAGATAAAACCCGCGGAAACCATCGGCGAACCTTCTCCCTTTTCAGGACGCCTGAGATCGAAATCGTGCTTTCGGCTGGCCTTGGCGTCTCACATGGACGCCCTATATCATGGCCTTGTACGGGCACGTTGTCGGCACCCTATAATCAGCGGCGCCACGAGAGGTAGTAATCGGTTACTACAAAGCGAATTTCGCGGCCTCTTTCAGCCGCTGGGACCGCGACCCGGACAAGGCCGCAATTTTCCATTCAAGGATTCCCCCCCACCTATCGCTCAGAGCAAAGCCTTCCCCAAAGCCAAGGAAAAACGGCACGAATCTGTCGTTTTCGCGCCCCTGAAGGGATCTTTTTTGCTTTGACGGAGTTAACATAACTATTTGTTATTTCAGCTGGAACAAAAGCATAGGTCCGAACGTTTTTCAGGTGCGCATAGGCTCGCATGCGCAAACATGAAGGAGACTGGAAATGGCCTCTCAAGACCGCAGGCTTCAAGAGAACCGTTACCGCCAGGACGATTGGTCCGATCACCGTCGCGATCGTTTCGGGCGGGAGGATTATCGCAATGACGAAGGCCGCCGCTATCGCAGCGAACGCCAGGATTTCCAGGACAATCCCAACGATTACGGCCGTGGCCGGGAGCTGACCTTCCGCGAGGATTACGCACGCAATGGTGATTACCTTGGACGCTATCCAGGTGATCTCAGCGGCCGCAATCATTTCGATGAAGAATATTTCATCGATGACAGCCAATTCGCTGGTCGCGATTATGCTGATCGCCAGGCCCGCGCCCGGTCTCAACGACTGCTGCAAGGCCCGCTTCAAGGCCGTGGCCCGGACAATTACGGAAATCGCCCCTATGGGCTCGTGATCGAGAAACGTTTTGAACGGGACTATGTGGGGCGTGGGCGCGATTTTGACGACCTCGAGCGTGGCTATGGCCAAGGTTATGGTCAGGAACGTGGTTCTTGGACTCGCGCCAGCGATGACATTTCCCCCTGGTTCGATGACGATGCGGTGGCGCACCGTCGCGATCTCGACACAGAACATCTCAACGAACGTTTTTCCGGCCGCGGTCCGAAAAACTATAAGCGTTCGGATGTGCGTATCCTCGAAGATATCGGTGATCGTCTGACCGATGATCCTTATGTCGATGCCTCGGAGATTGAGGTTCTCGTCCACGACAACGAAGTGACATTGAACGGTATTGTCAGCAACCGGATCCAGCGACGCCGCGCCGAATTGATCGCCGAATCCGTATCCGGCGTGCATCATCTCCAAAACAACTTGCGCCTGCGCAGCCACCACAAGGCACACGCTCAAGCTGGGAGTCACGCTGGCGCCAACGACGAGCCGAATGCGCCCGCCTCCAACGCACAGAAATCTTCAGCGCCGACGGCCCATAAATAAGCCCCCACAACCAGACCATGGCATTTCTTTCAGGGACCGCCTCTCATGGACGCGCTTCTCTTGAAAGAATGTCATGGATCTGACGCAGCAAAAGGCTAATCCGCCGCTCAACATCAGGGCATCGGAGGATTTTGCCCCATTCCATACAGGTTCGGCTCACGTCGAATCTGTCTTTTAGTTGCTTCCACCCAAATTACGGCATTGATTTTGCTTGACACATGGCATGATCGATTCTCAGCCTTTTTCGGTGAAAGCCATGTCGGAAAAAGTCGTCAGTCTTCGCGGAGCCCATCCGGTCCAGTCATCGCAGCCGAATACGACGGTGATCGAGGAATTGGAACGCCTGCTCGAGGCCGCCAAGGCCGGGGAAATCGTGGGACTTGCGGGCACTTACGTCCATAAAGACAAAGTGGTCACCTATTCCTATGCCGGCGCTGTCGGCAGCTATGCCATGCTGGGCGGTCTCGACTGCGTCAAGGAACGTCTGCTCCGCATTGCCATGTCTCAGGAAGGCTGATCTCGAGCATCCCCCAGAAAGGCCCTTTTTGGGTGAACTTGATGTCAACAGGCTCCTTTAGCCGTTACCCGCACTGCCCTTTTTAGGCCGTCGGCAGGGGCGGAACGAGAGTCTCATCTCATCCACACATCATGCATGCCAAAGCGAAACGCTTTCCCAAAGTGTTTCGCTTTGCTTTTATGTGTCTTCTCAGCGCCTCGTTTTGTACAAAAAATGCGCTAAACCGCGATCATTTCGGCTCGACGCGCCTACACTATCATGATTTCCTGTCACAATGCTGTTCGTCCGATCCTCATCACGATGACGTGGCGGCATCTGGTTCCCTTCCGGGAGGGTTGAGGAGGTCATTGATGTTCAAGGAATTTCGTGAATTCGCACTCAAGGGCAATGTGGTCGATCTGGCGATCGGCGTTATCATCGGCGCCGCATTCGGGAGAATTATCGACTCGCTCGTGAATGACATTATCATGCCTTTTTTCGGCGCCCTCGGCGGCCTCGATTTTTCCAATTATTTCTTCCCTCTCACCAAGGGTGTCACAGCCAGCTCACTCGCGGAAGCACGCCGGCAGGGCGCGGTCCTCGCCTGGGGTAATTTTCTGACCGTGGCGGTCAATTTCCTCATCATTGCTTTCGTTCTGTTCTTGATCGTGCGCAGCATCAACACGTTCCGCAAGAGAGTCTTGAAGGAAAATCTCGAGGTTACCCCGCCCGCAAAACCACAAGACGTGGTGGTTCTCGAGGAAATCCGCGATCTGATTGCCGCGCGCCGCGCCTAATCCAATTGTCTCATCATGACGAGCGAAGCGAAAGTTTCGCTCGTCATGATGATCCCCGGCAACTCGCTATCAAATTCCATAGAGAGATCAGACCAATTTGGGATCCACTATCTCGATCAGAGCTTATGATGTACACGGTATAGAGCGTCCAATATCTTGACGTGACTTTGGATTGCTTCGCTTTACGCGCAATCCCCTCTGATCCTGCCATAGGATCAGACCACTCATCATCATTCCCTCAGGATAAGTCGGAAGCATCCCGGCAGGTGGATCTCTATGACGATAGAATTTTCGTCTTCGGTTGCCCTCCCCGTGGCACGTCCAGAACCCAGCCCTGAAGCCCTGGCCGCCCCGGAAAGCGGAATCGTTGAGGTTTTCGCTTATGGGCGCGGTCGTCAGGGCCTCATCCCTCTTTTCGTCGGAGAAGGGGATTTGCCGACGCCACCCTTCATTGTCGAGGCGGCTTCGCGCTCACTGACTGAGGGTGAAACCTTCTACACCTATCAGGCGGGCGTACCGGAACTCCGAGCGGCGATTGCCGCCTATATGTCCCGGCATTATGGCGCGATCTACGAGCGGACCGTCGCCCCTTTCAGTCCGGAGCAATTCTTCGTCACGATTGGCGGCATGCACGCGCTGCAAATCGCCTTGCGTCTCGTGGCGCGCGCCGACGAGGAGGTCATCGTGCCGACGCCGGCCTGGCCTAATTTCCATGGCGCCTTGAGCGTCCTCGGCGCCCGACCCATCACCGTCCCCATGTTGTTTCAGAATAATGGGTCTCCTGGCTGGACCCTCGATTTTGATCGGATCGAGGCCAGCATCACACCAGCGACACGGTGTCTGATCGTTAATACGCCCTCCAATCCAACGGGCTGGGTGGCCAGCCTCAAGGATCTTGAAACCCTCCTCGCCTTAACGCGGCGGCACGGACTTTGGCTTGTTGCCGATGAAATCTATGGCCGCATGACCTTCAACGGCGAGCGCGCGCCATCTTTTCACGATATCATGGAGAAGGATGACAATATCCTGTTTCTCCAAACTTTTTCCAAAAACTGGGCGATGACGGGATTGCGCCTCGGTTGGCTTGAGGCGCCGCGTTCCCTGGCGCCGATCATCGAGAATCTGATCCAATATTCCACATCTGGCGTCGCCGTGCCCTGGCAGCGGGCAGCGACCGTCGCCTTGGAACAAGGCGAGGATTTCTTTCAGCAGTCCTTGCGGCGCATACACCAGGGACGCACCATCCTTTATGAAGGCCTGAAAAAGACCGGGCGGATCATCGCCGCCGAACCCGAGGGCGCCTTTTATCTGTTCTGCAAGGTCATGGGAGAGACGGATACTCGCCAACTCGCCTTGCGCTTGATTGACGAAGCCAATGTCGGCGTCGCGCCGGGAACAGCCTTCGGCCCAGGCGGCGAAGAATTCCTCCGGCTCTGCTTTGCACGTGACCCTGCCCTCCTCACGGAAGCCGTCCGCAGACTCAGCCTTTGGCTGGAACAACACGGCTAGAGCATCAGACCCAAAAGTGGCTCCCACTTTTAGGACCAATCTGATGCGTTTTCAAAAAAGATAGAGCATCAGACACGATTCTAATTTGAAAGTCTGATGCTCTAAAACCCGGAAACGTTCGGGGTGACATCGTTTCACATCATCCCAGAATGTATGCGCGCATGATGGGAGATTTTGGACACTGGCCCCAAAACAAGAAACCCAAAAGTGACCGGCACTTTTGGGTTTCTTGAAAAATCTTCAGGCTCGGCCCGTCGCAAAGCCTATTCGGCGGCTTTCTTGAATTCGGGGAAAGTGCAGCGGGCTTCCTCCGTTTCCTTTTCCTTCTCGCGGCGGAAAGCGACAATCTTCGGCTCGGCGACAAAAGGCAGTTTCAAGGTCTGCCAGACATCGACCATGGCCTCGACGAGATGCACGACATGGGCATCCGTATGCAAGGGGCTCGGCGTGATACGCAGTCTTTCCGTGCCTTTTGCGACAGTCGGATAATTGATCGGCTGAATGTAAATATTGTGCCGTTCGAGCAGCATATCGGTGGCGGTCTTGCACAATTCCGCATCGCCCACGAGAACGGGCACGATATGCGAGGGATTGTTCATGACCGGCAAACCCGCCGCGCTCAGAGCATGCTTGGTCAGCATGGATTGGCGCTGGTGCTGGGCGCGCCATTCCTTGCCATCCTTCAGGAGGCGCACGGCGGCATGAGCGGCCGCGGCAACGGCGGGCGGCAGAGCCGTAGTAAAGATGAAAGACGGCGCATAGGAGCGCACGGCATCGATGATGGACTTACTCGCGGCAATATAGCCGCCGAGCGTGCCAAACCCCTTGGCAAGCGTCCCCTCGATCACGTCGATGCGGTCCATGACACCATCGCGCTCGCCAATGCCGCCACCATGCGGGCCATAAAGGCCGACCGCATGCACTTCATCCATATAGGTCATGGCATTATAGCGATCGGCGAGATCCGCGATCGCGGCGATTGGCGCGATATCGCCATTCATCGAATAGAGGCTTTCGAAGACGATGAGCTTGGCCTGGTCGGGATCCGCCGCCGCCAATAATTCCTCAAGATGGGCAAGATCATTGTGGCGGAAGATCTGCCGCTTGGCTGAGGACCGTCTGATCCCCTCGATCATCGAATTATGATTGAGCTGATCAGAAAGGATCAGGCAATTGGGCAACAGGTCGGCGATGGTCGAAATAGCCGCGAGATTGGAGATCCAGCCAGAGGTAAAGACGAGAGCCGCAGGCTTGTCGTGCAGGCTGGCGAGTTCGTCTTCGAGCTGCACCAAGGGATGATTGGTGCCGGAAATATTGCGGGTGCCGCCAGCGCCGACACCGTACCGGGACGCAGCCTCGCTCATGGCGGCGATGACATCCGGGTGCCGGCCCATGCAGAGATAATCGTTGGAGCACCAGATGACGACATCTTCGATTCTATCGGGCGCGCGATGCCAACGAGCGACGGGATAGGTAGCGGCGTCGCGTTCGAGATCAGCAAAGACCCGATAGCGCCGCTCTGCCTTGAGCCGCAGGATCGCGTCGTCAAAAAATTGGCCGTACTCTATCATGGGATATTTGCCAGTCCTGCTGCCCCGGTTTCGGGCCGGAGGTGGAAGAGCCGTACGCCCAGTCCCCGCGTCTGGACGACTCTGAGGTTGATAAAGGTTTTATCACTCTATCAAAAGCCCTTCCCAAGCGGCCAATAGTCTCATGGCCAGAATGGGAAGCGAAGATGCTTGTGACAGGAGCCGCGCAATTATGCAAGTCGTGAATGAAATTTAGCTTTACAGATTCATTTGAATGCCGCCATGCTCTAATATTGAGCATATTTGCCAAGCTCGCGCTTTCGCCTCGAAAGGCTTTGGACCAAGGTCCGCATGGGGCAAGCCTGGACGTTCTAGCAAAAAGGCGACCGGAGAAAACCGGCCGCCCTTGATTCCAGGCAATCCTTGCTGATCGCCACAAAAGATCAGGGGCTTACAGTGCCCCTCGCGCGACCACCACTCACTTTGCAGGAACAGCCTCCGCCAATATAGCCGGACTGCCGTAAGGTGCAGATCCGCACTGCCGTCGTGCAGGAATGGCCGATACCTCCCTCGCCCATGCTGCGGCCCGTGGTCACCGGCGCCGTAGGAACCGAGGCCACATAACCGCCGCCGGGATAGCCATATCCGTAGCCATAAGAATAGGGATAATCATAGCCATAGCTATAATCGTAAGGATAATCCCAACCCCAGCCCGAATTCCACAGGCCGGGACCGGCAAGGCCCACGCCAAGGCCATAATAGGGCCAATAGCCGCCGCCCCAACCCCAGCGGCCACCACGCCAACCACCACCGCGCCAGCCTCCGCCCCAACCGCCGCCATGCCAGCCGCCGCCATGCCAGCCGCCGCCTCCCCAGCCACCGCCGCCGTGGAAACCACCACCACCACCGTGGAAACCGCCGCCGCCGCCACCGATGAAACCACCCCCGTTGCGCGCCTCGGCCTGAGAACTAACAGCCAGAGCCAAGGCCAATGCGGCAACCGCAATGGCTGATCCTAAACGTTTCATGATGGAGTCCTTACTTGGCGTTCTTCCTCGAATGTGCATGTTCTTACGAGAAGAACATTGCTGAGGAAAACAGCAAAAATCGTCAGGAAAACGGTGAGAGACTACCACGATTCCACCCGAATGCCTGCGCTTCTTTCCCGCATAAAACCGTGACCCTTTCGGCACAATCGCCTGTTTCCAATCTGCTTGTGTTCATGAATGCTGGCACCACGGCAGATCTCTCTTGCGTGGCGGTTTCAAGCTGTGATTTTTAGGCTTCTTTTTCAAGGTGCCATTAAAAAGGCGGCCGGAGAAAACCAGCCGCCGCTGTCCGATCATGATAGTATCTTGATTAAGGGCTGACGGTACCCCGGGCGCGGCCGCCGCTGACCCTGCAGGAACATCCCCCGCCAATATAGCCGGATTCTTTCAAGAGACACGTCCTGACGGGCGTTGTGCAGTAATTACCAATGCTCCCGCCAACTGCCACGCTGCGTCCCGTCTGCAGTGTCCCCGGAGCGACGTAACCAGCAGTGGGGTAGCTGTAACCATAGTAGGGATAATCATAGCCATAACCATAGCCATAATCATAAGGATAACCCCACAGGCCTGTGCCGAAACCATAACCTGTGCCCAAACCATAATAAGGCCAGAAGCCACTGCTGGCGACCACACGACGGCCATGCCATCCGCCGCCCCATCCGGGACCACGCCAGCCACCGCCCCAGCCGGCACCGCGCCAGCCGCCATTCCAGCCGCCGCCATGCCAACCGCCCCCATGCCAGCCGCCGCCTCCCCAGCCACCGCCACCACCGTGCCAACCACCGCCGCCGCCGTGGAAACCACCACCACCACCCATGAAACCACCCCCATTGCGCGCCTCAGCCTGAGAACTCAAAGCCAGAGCCACGGCCAGCGCGGAGGCCGCCAAGACCGATCCGAAACGATTCATGACGAATTCCTTCATTGTCATTCACTCCCTCGGAAGCGAATGTCCGCGACAAAAGGACAATGCGAGGGAGGCAGCGAAAATTGTCATGAAAACGTCGAGCGAACAGGACAGTTCCGCCTACCACATGCATCTTTCCAAAACAAAACCACACCTTGTGATGACGGCTCATTCATCGCCAATGTTTACGACAAGACGTAGGCTTCGCGCAGGCTTCGGAGTCTAGGCTATTTTCCTGACCGAACCGTCACAGCACGGTCCGATCAATCGCCATTATGAATAGAACCTGAGTATCATGACGAGAAAGATGAGATTCATCATTATCGTTTCGCAGGAACTTTGATCGCTCAACCAGACCGTAAAGTCGATCACACGACTCCACCGTTCTGTACGCGACCATCAGCTTCGAGCCTTATGATCATTGATGCCGATACTTTGAAAATCCACCTTCTCTCTTTTGGCGACACAAAGTTTTCATCACACAATGATCCCCGCTTCAGGGATCACGCTCTAATCCTGTGAGAGACCAATGGAACAAATGTCCCCGCTCAATTCCGTCAAAAAGCCTTATCGTCCGTTGATCTTTCTCGCGACGCCCTGTTTCGGTGGCCTCGTCTCTCAACATTACATGCAATCCGTCCTGAGCCTCGTCCAGTTCGGCGGGCAAGCGGGCTTTGACATCACGCTCGCACTTCTCGGTCATGACTCGCTCATCACACGCAGTCGCAACACATTGATTGCGCAATTTCTGCAGCATACCGAAGCAACACATCTTTTGTTCGTGGACGCCGATATTGCCTTCGACCCCGAGCAAGTCTTCCACATGCTCGCCTTCGATCAGGATTTCGTCGCCGGCATCTATCCCTTGAAAGTCATCGATTGGACGCAACCAGCCATCAAACGCGTTGCCATGCGGGAAGAAAGTTTCGAGACGGCCGCCCTGCATTATGTAGGCTCACTCGAAACCGGCCAGGCCTTGGAACGCAAGGGACGTTTTGCGACAGGCATCTATTGTGGCGGCGGTTTCATGCTCCTGAAACGGCAAGTGGTCACACGCTTGATCGAGGCCTATCCTCAGAGCCGCTACAAAAATGTGCATGCTTTCTCGAACGCCAAAGCTGAGAACAATTACGCTCTCTTTGAATGTCTGATCGATAAAGAGACCGAAGCCTATGTCAGCGAGGATTTCGGGTTTTGCCAGAAATGGCGCGATATCGGCGGCCGCATCTGGCTCGATACCGAAGGCCGTCTCACCCATATCGGATCGTATCAATTCTCCGGCAGGCCGGCCCATCGCTATGCGGGCCCACCTTTGAACCTGGCCCTAGCGCAATAAGAGGAAGACACGCCCGCTGCGTCTATGCGGAGGCTGACAAAGCCGCCGCAATGGATGGAACGCGCTCGCTGTCGAGAATGGTTTACCGCATCCAACAAGGAAGCAACCACGCTTGTGCATCCAAATCATTGAAGGGTATTTTTGATGCGTCGCATTCTAGGACATGATCCATTGAAAGACCAGGCATCACGCTGCACAGCGCCGATGCTTTTCTTGAACATGCCCAAAGGAATCGCGAAAAAGTGACTCTTCGGGGAGAAAAGCGACGCGCTTCACGACCAGGCCGGCTTAATTTTTTCCATACTCTTGGAAGAGGGATGACAACAGCCAAAGACACTGATGTCATCCTTATGGACAAGACATGGAACTGACATATCCATCGTCCATTATTTTGATATCTCATACCAAGGGTCGCGGAGGCCCTTGGTCCAATCTTGAATTTTCGTTTTTCAGAGTGTTAACGAAAATTCAAGAGTAGCTTATCCAAGAATAGCTTATCAATGAGTGCATCATTCCGGGACATGTTTCGCCCGAAGGGGATCAAGAAAAGCCTCCCAGCGCGAGGGCATTCTTTTTGACCGATGGCATTGCTGATGACGAACTGTTCCGATTCGTCTCAGTCAAAAGAAAGTTTAATTCCTTTAGACGAAGGCCAGCTTCGACGAGGGGCTAGCTTGCTTTTTTAAAAAAATGGAGTGAACAATCACGACTGTTCCGCTAGCCGTTCGTCGCAACCGTTGGCATAAGACAAAACAGCCTTTTCTTCACAAAAATGTCATTCCCTCGCAGATTATCGTGCGGGGCCTATAAACGCATTTGCGATGAAGAGGTTGCATGCTTGCGGATACAGAATTGTTTGCCGCGTCGCAATGTCTCATCATGACCAAAGCTTAATTTGAATGCGGACGGGACTCTTCCTATTTGTTTGCGATCCTCTTGCTGGAGTGAACCATGAAGACGCGCTTACCCCTCGTTCTTGCTTTCACCGCCGTCGTCGGTTCCGGCGTCGCCTGGGCGGTTACGCCGGAGACTCCTGCCGCGCAGCCTCCGGCCGAAAAGGCTCATGCCGAACACGAGAATAACCATGAACATGAAGGCCCCCGCTTCTCGGCGGAGGATCGCGCAGCCTTTAACGATGCTCGGATCGCCGCCCTGCACGCTGGCTTGAAACTGTCCCCCGATCAGGAAAAGCTTTGGCCCAATCTCGAAACGGCCTTGCGCAACGCCATCAAATCTTTTGGCGAACTCTACAAACAACGCCAGGAAGAGCGCGCAGAGCAAAAAGAGCAGCCCCGCCCGCGCAATCCGGTCGCCTTCCTGCGCCGTTTGAGCGATATTGAATTGGCTCATGGCAATGCTGCAAAGGCTGTGGCCGACGCCGCGTCGCCCTTGTATGATACACTGACACAAGAGCAAAAGAATCGCCTGCCCTTCCTTCTCCGTGGCTTACACCGGAGCTGGATCCATGAGCATTTCGGCATGATGGGGGGATTTGGCGGACGCGGTCCCTGGCAGCGTGGCCCTGAGGGACGGTCCGAAATGAAAGAGCATAATCATGACCACGATGAGCATGATCATGATCACCATCATGATCACGACAATGATGATGAGGAGTAAGATCCGTTCGGAAAGAGCCGAAGTTTTTGCCGACAGCAAAAGCTCTTAAAAACGAGAACTCAAGGTTCCATCAAAAAGGGCGGATCGGCATGCCGATCCGCCCTTTTGTTCATGTCCTCTCAAGCTTTTTCGGGGCTCGGAGAATCAGGAAAAAGATTCAAAAGTCCTACCTGTGCATTCCTATCCGCAAACCTCAGGATAGACTGGCCACAATGTCTACTTCGCGGCGCGCGCCTTCATCGCATGATCGGCCAGCGTCTTGCCAAGCGACCAGACAGCTCCGGGAACCTTGTGACTATCGGCGATGACGGTTTCAAACGCGCGTTCGATCCAGTCGCAATCCCCGTCATCAATCACGAGCGTCGGCAGCAGCTTGACCGTGTGGCTCGCGTGACCTGCCACTTGCACGAGGATTTTGTGCTCCTTGAACAAGGGGATGGTGATAAGCTGACAGAACAGGCCCGTGTTGACGGTTTCGAGCAGCGTCCATGAGGCCTTGAGCTTGAGCGAACGCGGCGCCCCAAATTCAATGCCGATCATCAGGCCCTTGCCGCGCACCGTGCGCACCAGTTCGTAGCGATCGGCCAGACCTTGGAAGAAAGTCAGCAACCTTTCGCCATTGCGCGCGGCTTTTTCGACGAGTTGTTCCCGTTCAATCACTTCCAAGGTGGCAAGGCCCGCCGCCATGGCGAGATCGTTCTTGGCGAAGGTCGAGCCATGCACCACCGCCCGATCCATCCGGGAAAACACCTTTTCGAAAATACCCTTGCGGCTCAGCACGGCGCCGACCGGGACATGGCCGCCCGAAAGCGCCTTGGCGACCAGCACCATATCCGGCTCGACGCCCCAATGTTCTATGGCAAGGAATTTTCCGGTGCGGCCGAGACCCGTCTGGATCTCGTCGGCGACGAACAAGGTTCCATATTTGCGGCAGAGCGCCTGCACGCCGGCGAGATAGCCGTCATCGGGAAGATTGACTCCCTTGCCTTGCACCGGCTCGACAATAAAGGCAGCTATATCATGCTTTGCCAAGGCCTTTTCGAGCGCCGCGAGATCATTGAAGGGAACCGCATGGCACCCCGGCAAAGTATCCCCGAAGCCTTCCCGGAAAATCTGATCTCCGTTCAAGGATAAAGAGCCATAGCTCAGACCATGAAAGGCGTGTTCGCAATAGACGATGCCGGGCCGCCCCGTCGCCCGGCGGGCGAATTTGATCGCCGCTTCGACCGCCTCAGTGCCGGAATTGCAGAAAAAGACCTTGTCGAGAAAAGGCACGAAACCGAGCAGACGCTCCGCCAGCAATCCAGCCAGCACGGAAACGTCCATCTGAACGAGATTGGGAAGGTCACTCGCCAGGACACTTGTCAGGGTTTCACGCAGAAGGGGGTGATTGCGGCCGATGGCAAAAACACCCCAGCCGCTCAACAGATCGAGATAGCGCGCATCATTGCGGTCGAACAAATATTGTCCTTGCCCGCTTTTGAAACCAACATCATAGCCAATGGTTTGCAAAACCTTGACCATCATCTCGTTCAGATAATGCGTATGCAGCGAATAGCGCTCGGGCTCCCGCGCAGCGAGCAAGGCCTTGATGTCGAAGGTCTCCCCATTGCCAGCGGGCTTGATCTCCTGCACCGGGATATTCTTCATTCCTCACGCCTCATCAATCGACCGTGATACCGACCGCCTTTGCGTTTCCCGCCAAATCCTATTACCGGATTCGCAATCGGCCCTTGTCAGGGATGAATCCGCCGCGTTTCTCAAATTCTTATAACGAACAGACCAAGGCTCCAGACTGGCCATGGCCTCAATCCAAATTCTCTTGCCGGCGAAGCAAACAGGCCTCGCTTGAAAAGTGTTTCGGCCGGAAAAGCACCGCGAGCCTTCTTTAATACCAAAGGTCGTGAAGAACGACCTTTGGTTCCTTTCTTGAATTTTCGCTCTCGCTTTGAAAAAGCGAAAATTCAAGAGCGGGCCAACGGCCATCCATTATGACCGTTGGTATAACTAGAGCATTTTTCGCAGGAAAGAGGAATCCGCTTTTCCACAAAAATGCTCCAGATGTGGGAACACCTAATTTCCACGCCTGTCTCGCCCGGAAAGCTTTTGATATCCGGATCTGCCGGATACCTTCCGCGCCGCCAGAGGCGGAATATTTTTTTGCCGTGGGAAAATGTATCGCCCATTTTCAGCGAATCGCGAAAATGGTGGGCGCGACAGGGATCGAACCTGTGACCCCTACCATGTCAAGGTAGTGCTCTCCCGCTGAGCTACGCGCCCGAGCTTTCGCAGTTGCAATGCCGAGGTCATATGTAACGACCGGAGCAAAGGCGGCTCGATGTGAACTCCCTATATCGGCTTGGCCGTCGCGAGGCAAGCGACAATCCGAGAGAATTTTGCCGAGAGAATTTTCGGCTTGAAAATTTTAGCGGGCGAACACGATGCGTTCGGCACAACAACCTTCTTGATCCTGCTCTCTTTTTCAAAGGAAGCAGGATAAGATCCGGTTTCAGGACTTCTGGATCAATCCCAGCAATTGGCTCTGGATGGTTTCGTTACCGGCGCAGATCGATCCCTTGGCGAGCATATCCCCGCCACCTTCCGCGTCAGTCACGAAACCTCCGGCCTCGCGAATGATCAGGATTCCCGCCGCAATGTCCCAAGGTTGCAGGCCCCGTTCCCAGAATCCATCGAAACTCCCCGAGGCGACATAGCCAAGATCGAGCGCGGCGGCTCCCAGCCGGCGGATATTGCCGACCCGCGCCATGACGCTGGCGAGTTCAGCCTTGAATTTTGGATGTTCCTTCGCCTTGCCAAGATGCGGCGTACCGCAGCCGATGAGTGTATCGGCGAGCTCGCGTCTTTGCGCTACGCGCAGGCGACGGTTGTTCAGAAAGGCCCCCTGCCCTTTTTCCGCGATGAACATATCTTCGCTGATCGGATTATAGACGAGACCCGCGACGATCTGCCCCTCGCGCGCCAGACCGATGGAAATCGCGAAGATCGGCAGACCATGGAGGAAATTGGTCGTGCCATCGAGCGGATCGATATACCAGGTATGGGTTTTGTCGCTCCCCTCGAAGGTGCCGCTCTCCTCCATGACGAAACCATAACCTGGCCGCGCCTTGCTCAATTCCTCGAAGAGAATTTTTTCGGATTTCTTATCGGCCACGGAGACGAAATCACCCGGCCCTTTGATCGAGACCTGGAGATTTTCGACCTCGCCGAAATCCCGCTTCAATCCCCGGCCGGCCTTGATGGCCGCTGCGGTCATGACATTCATCAAGGCTGATCGAATCATCGCCCTTTTTTCCCTTGCGGCCAAATCAATCCACAAAACCAATATTTTGTGGGCCGACTCATCCTGATATGTGCGGCTGCAAATGTCAGGGTCGGATCACTGAAGGCAGGCCCGCATCACGTGTGAACATTTCTGGTGGAAGATCCAGCCCATCGATCATGGAGATTTTTGGCCGGCTATAAAGCATCGAACTCAAAAGGGAAATCCACTCTTAAGTTCGATGGTTCGTCACGCAACAGGCAAGACGATGAAGAGATCCCAGAGCGATGCTTCTTCGCAGCGCAGGCGAGACTCAGCCTGAATTCAAGAGATCACATACAGAGATCTTGAAAGCTCTCTGTTGAATGTGTCAGCGCACTAGTCCGCGCGCCGCATGTATGTGACCTCATTTGTATCCACGACAATGCGCTCGCCTTTTTCGATAAAGGGCGGCACCAGGACGCGCAAACCATTTTCGAGGATTGCCGGTTTGTAGGTCGAGGTCGCCGTCTGGCCCCGTACCACCGGATCGGCCTCAGCAATTTCCAGCGTCACATAGGCCGGCAATTTGATGCTGATCGGCCGCGCCTCATGCATGCGCAAGGTCACCTTCATCCCGTCCTGCAGAAAAGCCGCGCGCTCGCCGACCCAATCGGCGGCGAGTTCGATCTGCTCATAGCTTTCGAGATCCATGAAGACCAATTCTTCCCCTTGCGCATAGAGAAAGCTGAAATCCTTCAATTCAAGTTCGACTTCATCAACCGTGGCATCGGCCCGGAATCGCTCGTTCAATTTGCGGCCATCGATGAGGTTTTTCAGTTCGACCTGATTGAACGCGCCGCCCTTACCGGGCTTGACTGTCGTGGATTTGACGGCAGCCCAGAGACCACCGTCATGCTCGATGACGGTTCCGGGCGTGATCTGGTTTCCGTTGATCTTGGGCATGGGGTCTCGTGCGGGTGAGAAGCGGCGCTAATATCGGAAAACGTGCGGACGATCGTTCCTGACGACCAGTCGCACGAGCATTTCGATCCTTCATGTGCCCGCGAGACATTTCCGCGTCAACTCTTCTCAGGCGAAGGCATAGACTTTTCCCGGCTCGCCGAGGCCGCAAATGATCGTCCATTCCTCATCCGTGACCGGCTGCACCGACAGCCTGGAATTATTGACGAGGATCATGTCGGAGAGCCGGGGATCCGCCTTGATCGCCTCAAGCGTCACCGGTTTGGCGAAAGGCTGGCGCGCCCTGACATCCACCATACCGAATTTGCCGGTCGCATCGGAGGGATCCGGATAATAAGGTTTGATGACCTCGGCGATGCCGACGACCGCCTTGCCGATATTGGAATGATAGAAAAAGACCTGTTCGCCGACTTTCATCGCCATCAAATGCTGCTTGGCGAGGTGATTGCGCACGCCGTTCCAGAAGGTTCCCTCGCGCGCGGCCTTGACCTGGTCATCCCAGGACCATTTGTTCGGCTCGCTCTTGATCAGCCAATGTGCCATCCGTGCCTAGCTCCTAAACCGCGCCGCGTTCCTCAAAAACCCGCCAGTTCCGCCTTGGATGGACGCGCCAGCAAGGTGGCAATCGCTTCGTCGACACCCATTCTTTCGGCAAGAACCGCCTCGACCGCCTGGGCGATCGGCATATCGACACCTTTCGCCCGGGCGAGATCATTGAGAATACCGCAGGTGAAAAAACCCTCGACAAGGCCAATGTTGGCACGCGCATCATTGATCGAGGTGCCGCGTCCAAGCGCATGGCCGAAAGAATAATTGCGCGATTGCGCCGAGCCGCAGGTCAGGACGAGATCGCCGAGACCGGAAAGGCCCGCGAGCGTCCCCATCTCCACACCAAAGGCGCGGCCGAAACGACAGAGTTCGGCAAAGCCCCGTGCGATCAGCGCCGCCCCGGCGCTGGCCCCGAGATCGCGTCCGGCGGCAATGCCATTGGCAATCGCCAGAACATTTTTGGCCGCGCCGCCAATCTCGACGCCTCGCACGTCATGCGTGTGATAAAGTCGGAACCAGGGCGCGGCCAAAGCCTCGACCAGCGCCGCCGCCAACGCGCCATCATAAGCGGCGAGGGTAACCGCTGTCGGCTTGCCGCGCGCCACATCCTCGGCGAAGCTTGGCCCGGACAGAACAGCGACCGGCTGATCGCCAAGGACATCAGCAGCGACCTCGCTCATGAACAGGCCCGTCTCATGTTCGATGCCCTTGCAGCAAAGAATGAGAGGCGTCGGCGTCGGCAAGGTCGATTGGATCTGCTCCAACACACCGCGCAGGCTTTGGGAAGGCACCACGGCGAGGATCAGATCAGCCTCGGCCACGACACCGAGATCGGTCGTCGGACGCAGGGCTGAATGAAGTGGAATGCCGGGCAATCTACGGGCATTGACGCCGGTCGCGGTCATTTCCGCGACATGGGCTGCGTCCCGCGTCCAGAGCGCCACATCCTCGGCCCCGGCGCGCGCGGCGAGATTGGCGAGCGCGGTCCCCCAGGCGCCGCCGCCAAGAGCCACGATCCGCCGCCAGCGCGCCATCCTTCGTCCTTCCCCACAAACGGTCGATAAGAATACTCAGGGCTTTTCCCAAGACTTGTTCGGCATAATCCGCCAAGCCCAGCCATGCAACGCCCCACATGCAACACAATGGTTTCAGGCGGGTTCTTCATCGGACCGTTCGGGGGGAGGCATATCCTTGAGAACATAGCGAAAATCGCAGTGATCGGCGCCTTCCATGATGGTCTGCGTGCGGGTCAGGATGATGGCCGGATTAAAGCCCGCGCAAAAAGCCGCATCCCGGTTGCAGGACAAAAGGGCGCCGAGATCGGCGAGCCCCAATTCGCGATACATATCGGCATAGCGGCACGTCACGACATTGAAGGCGAGATGATCCGCACCCGCATCCTCGATTTCCAGACGCAAGGCATCATTCTCCTGCCATATCGGTAGAATATCCGCATAAGCGATGAGATCGGCCTGCTCTCTTTTACGTTGCCCGGCGAAAGCCGCGCCCGCCCGTTCCGCCATGGTGCGGATGGCCTCCCCGAGCCAGGCCACTGCCTGCTCACGGCCGACGGTGGCGGCCATGGTTTCGAGCAGGCTTTTGATGAATTCCGCCTCAATACGGCGCCGTTCAAGCAAGGTCACGGGCATAAGCGTCATCTCCGACAGATCCTGAGAGTCAAAGCCGACGCTACGATGACCGTCAATCCGTCATGACCAAGGCCCAATAGAATTTATAGCGTGTGCCCGGTGCTTCCGCCGCCGCTATGCCCATCCGGCGCATGGCCGGATCGAGCAGATTGGCATTATGGGCCGGCGAACGACACCAGCCGACGAAAACCGCTTGCGTCGTCGCATAACCCGCTGAAACATTTTCCACAGCCGTCGCCTGGGCAAGCCGCGCCCGCGCGAGCCTTGTCGACAGCGGTCCTTGCACCTCATGGCTCAAATGATCCGCCTTCGCCATGGCATCGGCCTGATCCTGCGCCAATGTCCGCAAGGTGGGATCGAGCCTGACGGGAGCCAGTCCCCGCTCACCCCGGTAGGTCGAAATCAAGCCGCGCGCCGCTTCGGGATCGATCTGCAAGGCCCGCGCGGCGACGAGCGGTTGCGAAGGGGCTTGCGGGGCGACGGCACAGCCAGCGAGCGCTGATAGGGCCATGATTGTCGGAAGGCCGATGCGCCCTGCCGCGGGGAAGCGAATTCCGTCCATGCGCGGGAGTTCAGCGCCCGTTGCCAGCGCGTTGAAGCAGCACTTCGGCTTTCTGCAAATCGGTGATCGAGGGGCTATCGGCTGTTTCCGCATCGGCGGACAAGGGACCATCGGCGCGAGAGAGCATAGCGCTTAAGGGGCCCAGCCCCTTGATATCGACCACGGTCGGGTCGGCGGGGGCGCCACTGAAGAATTTCTCTTCCTTGAAGCGACGATAAATCTCGAAATAGAGATCGCTTTTCACCCGCCGCAAGGTGATGACGTCACCGACATAGCAATTCAGCTCAAAGGTCAGGCTGGACGCCGTGACCTCAATGAAGAAGACCTGAGGGCTCGGCAGGCTGAGCACCATTTCATTGGCCTTGGCGATTTCGAGCAACACGCTTCTCACCTGTTCTGGATTGGCGGTGGCTGAAACGGTGATCGGGATCAGGACGCGCGAAGTCGTATCGTTGCGGACGAGATTTTTGACGACGCCGCTAATGATATTGGAATTGGGAATGATGACGGCGGCGCGATCGAAGGTCTCGATCTCCGTCGAACGCACGTTGATCTTGCGCACGAAGCCCTGCTCGCCGCCAACGACGATCCAGTCACCGACGCGAACCGCTCTTTCCCAGAGAAGAATGAGGCCGGACACGAAATTATTGATGATCGATTGCAGGCCGAAACCGATACCGACGGAGAGCGCGCCGGCGAGAAGTGCAAGCCTCTCAAAATTGAGGCCGAGATAGGCGGAAGAGGACGCCACCGCCAGGATGATCGCCAAATAACCGAGACTGGTGCCGATGGAATTGCGTAAGCCAGCATCAAGCCGCGTTTTGGGCAGGAGTTGCTTGTCGAGCCATTTCTGAAAGGCCTTCACCGCGAGAAATGTCGCGGTGAAGACCGCAATGCCCATGATGATGCTGGACAGCGAGATCGTCACCCCACCGACTTTGAAGCCGAAGAACGCCGCCCCGAGATCGTTCGAGACATCGTTGGACTGCAGCCCCCAAGGCGCGAGCAGGAAGAAGATCGCAACGAAGAGCAAGAGGACCCGCATCGCGCCGGACAAGAGGATCGCACCGATTTCGATCGTCTGCCGATGCAGGCCAACTTTGGTGATGAGGCGATGGCCGAACCGTGAGGTCGGATTGATCGAAGTGACAATGACGCTGTCGGACAGCATCATGGCCATGATGAAAATACAGACGACGCCGGTGACCCATAAAACCTGCTGCAGCAGGAAATTCGCAAAGGCGATGAAACCACTGAGCGTCGCCGCCACGACCACGATGGCGACGCCCCAGAGGAGGATACGGGCAATGCCGATATAATCCGTATTGGCTTGCGGATCCTTCGCCTGGTTCCCCGCCGGCGCGTCACCGTCTTCATCCGCCTCCAGAGAGGTAGCGCCCCACAGGGATACGAAAATCACCAGGGCGCCGAACAGCGCGCCAAATCCACGCGTCAGAATAGCGAAAGGCAGCGAGGCGACGATGATTTCGTTCAAAGCCTCAACGACCTTGATGCTCGCGACGACAAAGGCAAGGATCAGGGCCGCGGTTAAAATGCGTTGCGCGCGGGCGTCATTGAGCTCGATCAGACGCCAGCTCGGGCGCCGCAGGGCGAGGAATCCATTGCCCACTGCCGCGACCGAGGTCAGATGCAGGGCCCCAAGTCCCAAGGCCGTGAAAAAAGGTTGCAGGCGCGTGCTGTTGATTCCGAAGCCGGCGAAAATCTGACCGACTCCGAACACCACCAGACCCGGCAGAATCATGACGACAAGCGCGCTCCACCAGGCGGCGGCAGCCTTCTGCAAATTATTCGGCGTGGTGATCTTCGATTCGCGGGAGAGAATTTTGAAGGAAAGGCGCCAAGCCGGCCAATAAAGAAGAGCAAGCCCCGCGAGCGAGCCCCAAAAGGCCGGCATGCGCCAGCCGATCAGCACCGCATTCATCTGCGCGAAGCCGTCTTTGAAAACGAGCTCCAGGGCGCCGATTTCGCGCGGGACCTCTTGGATCATTTCCATCCAGACTGAAGGCGCGAGCGGGCTCTTAACCCTCGCGAAAAGGGATCGCGTGATCAGGCCACGCCGTTGTGAAATGATGAAATTATTAGCCTGGTCGGCCTGAACCGCGAGCAGCTTGGCCCGTTTCAGCAGCTCATCCGTATCCGTATAGTTTTTTTGCTGATCGGCCCGATCAGCCGTCACGGCCGGGCTTTCCGGGGGCGCGTCATCGGCAGGCTTTGGCCCCAATTGATCGAGCCGCTGCTTGACACCCGCCAGCCGTGGCGTGAGACGGCCGATCACATCATTGAGCTTGGTCTGTAAGGGCGGAATCTGGGCCTGAAGCGTATCGAAATCGTCGGCCCGCAAGTCATGGCGCTGCAGGCTCTGATCAATCTGGTCGAGCCCGGCATGCACTTGATCGAGATCGCGCCCCCATTGCGGGGGAAGCGCCGGCGTCGCGACCGCCAGGGGCGTCGGGGCAGAAGCGCTGTCGGGCGCTGCGGGTCCGGCAGGCGCGGCGGGTGCTGCTGGCGCCGTCTGTGCCGCAACACCATGCTCAATAGGCAAGGATGCGACGAGAAATAGACACAACAGAAAAGCAAGAAATTTCACCACGCGCGATTTCCTAGAAGACGATCGATCATCGGCTTTCAAAAAAATCCGATGCTGCATGAAATGAAGAGGAAGGTTCGGCACATGTCGCCAGTCTGGTTTCCATGCACCCGATTTTTGGCAAAATTAATAAGCGCGTCGAGCCTATAGAGGATCTTGCGGGGAACAATGTTTTGTGACCGAAGTCTTAAAACACCACGGTCTTAAAGCACTCTGCGTCCAGCTGGAAGCGACTGAACTCTCCGTTGCTTTATGGTTTCGGCGGATAGGCATGCATCATTCCACGATAATCCTCGACGCGCAGACCTTGATCATTTTCGGCCCCGAGATAATTGGGACCAACAGGCGATTTACCGAAACCACCGGGCAGGTCGAGCATATAAGTCGGCTGGCAGAGACCGGAGAGATGTCCCCGCAAGCGCCGCATCAAGGCTTGCCCCTCGGCAATGGAAAGACGGAAATGCCCCGTGCCGGGAGCAAGATCGGGATGGTGGAGATAATAGGGTTTGATGCGGGTCTCCACGAAAGCGCGCATCAAATCGGCCAGAACCGACGCATCGTCGTTCACGCCGCGCAAGAGCACGCTCTGGCTCAGCATGGGAATGCCTGCATCGATGAAAGCGGCGCAAGCCTGACGCGCCTGCGGGGTCAATTCGCGCGGGTGATTGGCATGGAGCGCGAGATAGACGGTTTTGCGGCTCCCGCGCAAAAGCGCGACGAGGTCCGGCGTAATCCGTTCAGGATCGACGCAGGGCACGCGCGTATGCAGCCGCAGGATTTTGACATGATCGATCGCATCGAGCCGTTCGAGAAGTTCCGCAAGACGGCGCGGCGAAAGAATGAGCGGATCACCGCCGGTCAGGATTACTTCCCAGATTGAGGGGGTCGACGCAATATAGGCAAAAGCGGCATCGAGCGCCTCGGGTGAAAGATGCATGGGGCTGCCGGGCCCAACCGTTTCGCGGCGAAAACAGAAACGGCAATAGACCGGGCAAATATGCAGAAGCTTCAAAAGCACGCGGTCGGGATAACGGTGCACAATGCCCTCGACCGGACTGAAAGCCGCATCGCCAATCGGATCGTCGAGCTCTTCCGGCCGCCTGTCAGCCTCACGCGGATCGGGCAGGAATTGTCTCGCGATGGGATCCAACGGATCGTTTCTGTTGATCAAATCGGCCATGATCGTGGTCAGACCGATCGCATGGGTCTTTTCGAGTTCCGCCAGCGCCCGTTCCTGTTCGGGCGGGATCAGGCCCGCCGCCACGAGATCGGTCGTGCTGCGCAAAGCTGGCCGCATTTTTTCCTCGGGAGAGAACGTCATGCGCCTTCCCCCGGCGACTCCGCGACGGGCGTCCATAAAACCTCGGCAATATCATCGCTTCCCGTCGCCAGCATAGCGAGACGGTCGAAGCCGAATGCAATGCCGGAGGCTTCCGGCATTTGCGCGAGCGCGGCCAGAAAATCCGGGTCGATTGGATAGGCCTCGCCATAGATCCGCAAGCGCTCGGCCATGGCAGCTTCAAAACGGCGTTCCTGTTCAACGGGATCGGTCAATTCACCAAACCCATTGGCGAGTTCGACGCCACAGGCATAAAGCTCGAACCGTTCAGCAAAACGCGAATCCGCGCGCAAGCGCGCAAGTGCCGCCTCGCAAGCCGGATAATCGGTCAAAAAGGTCGCCCTGCCCTGCCCGAGCTTCGGTTCGATCCGGTCAGACAGGATTTTGCTGAAAAGATCAGACCAATCATCGTCGGGAGCGACACGGAGGCCGAGTTCCCGTGTTTTCGCGGCAAAGGCTTCAAAGGTCTCCGGCCCGCCCGGCAAAAAAGCCTCAAGATCAATCCCAGCGTAACGCTGGAAAGCCTCGCAGACGGTGAGTTGTTCCGGTTCAGTGAAAGGATCGGCGACACGGCCCCGATAGGACAGGATTTTGGCCTCTGCCGCCTGGGCCGTCAGGGCCAGGAGCCGCGCACAATCGAACATGAGAACTTCGAAAGGCGCCTCTGCGCGATACCATTCGAGCATCATGAATTCGGGATGATGCAGCCGGTCGCGCTCATCGTTGCGGAAAGCATGGGTGAAGGTGAAAATCCTCTCCTCCCCGGCGGCCAGCAATTTCTTGGCGGCAAATTCCGGCGAGGTGTGAAGATAAAGAGGCGCGCTGTTTCCGCCCAAGGGACGCCAGGCCGTGGCAAAAGCGCCGATATGGGTCTCATTGCCCGGCGAGACTTGTAAAATCGCCGTATCGACCTCGATGAAGTCCTGGGCCTTGAAGAATGTCCGAGTGGCCTCGATCATCCGGGCGCGGGCGAGGAGTTTCGGCCGCCGCAGATGATAAGCCTTTTTATCCCACCAGGGGGCATGAGAAAGGGCCCGAGTTTTTGCCGGATGTTCGCTCGTCATGCTATTTCGCTTGAAAAAGGAAGCCGTTCGCGGCTAAGCGACTAAGCAAATTTTCAACTGGTTTGCTCAGGCAAAAATTCCGGAGCCGCATTCCAGGTCTTCGTTCGAATGCTTCTCTTAAATGCTTCTCTTGGGGAAGCAGCTCGCTCGTCGCCACGCGGCACCGCCTAGTATCGAGAATCACAGATTCTCGATACGTCACTTTTAAAACCGTATCCACTTGTCCTCATTGAAACGCGACGAGTCGCGCTTCAATGAGGGTGGATACTAGGGATTGTTTCCTCGACGCGATCCCGGCCGCAATGCGCCCCATATAAAGGAAAGTCCGTGAAAGTCATCGCCAGTTCGATTCGCAAGGGCAATATCATCGAGAAGGAAGACGGCCAACTCTATGTTGTCCTGACCGCCGAAAGCTTCCATCCCGGCAAGGGCACGCCGACGACCCAGATCGACATGCGCCGCCTTTCGGATGGCGTGAAGACAAGCGACCGCTACAAGACCACCGAACAGGTCGAGCGCGCCTATGTCGAGGACATGAATTTCAGCTATCTGTACCAGGATGCCGATGGCTATACGTTCATGAACACCGAGACCTACGACCAGCTTGTCGTGCCGCCGGACGTGATCGGCGACCAGGCGGTCTATTTGCAGGAAGGCATGGTCTGCATTCTGTCGATCTTCAATGGCGTCGCTGTCGGCATCCAGCTTCCGGCCCGCGTCACGCTCGAAGTCGTCGAGACAGAGCCCGCAATGAAGGGACAGACGGCCTCCTCCTCCTATAAGCCGGCCAAACTCTCGAACGGGATGCGGGCCATGGTGCCCCCACATATTTCGGCCGGCACGCGGATCGTCATCCTGACGGAAGACGGCTCCTATGTGGAACGCGCCAAGGATTGAGCTTTTTGACTTAACGCATCCGATTTTTCCCAAAAGTGGTTCCCACTTTTGGGTCCGATGCTCCAAATAGGTGATGCTTGTTCGACCTTGACGGCCTGCGGGCGGCGGCGGATCTCGTCCATAAAGTGGTGGCGCCGACCCCCACGCATGCTTGGCCCTTGCTCGCAGCGCGCACCGGCGCGCAAGTCTTCGTCAAACACGAGAACCATACGCCGACCGGCGCCTTCAAGCTCCGTGGCGGGCTCACCTATATTGATCACCTGTTGCGCGCTGGTGCGCCGCCAAAAGGCCTCATTAGTGCGACACGGGGCAATCACGGCCAGAGCCTTGCCTTTGCCGGCCGCCGCGCCGGGCTCAAAGTGGCGATCGTCGTGCCGGAAGGCAATTCAATCGAGAAAAACGCTGCCATGCGGGCTTTCGGCGCGGAATTGATCGAAAGTGGGCGTGATTTCGATGCCGCCGTGGAAACCGCCACAAGTTTGGCGCAGGAACGCGCCTGGCATAGGGTGCCATCCTTCCATCCGGAACTGGTGCGCGGTGTTGCGACCTATGCGCTCGAACTCTTCGAGGCGGTGCAAGATCTCGATACGGTCTATGTGCCGATCGGTCTCGGCTCCGGCATTTGCGGGCTGATCCACACCCGCGACCTGCTTGGCCGCAAGACGGAAATCGTCGGCGTCGTCGCGGCCAATGCCGATGCCTATGCGCAAAGTTTCGAGACGGGCAAGCTAGTGACGACGGCGAGTGCTTCGACACTCGCCGACGGCATGGCCTGCCGGATCCCCATGGAAGAAGCACTCACCATGATCCGCAAGGGCGCGGCCCGCGTGGTGCGCGTCGAGGAGGACGAGATCAAGGCCGCGATACGCGCCTACCATGAAGATACGCATAATCTCGCCGAGGGCGCGGGCGCGGCGCCGCTTGCCGCTCTCTTGCGGGAAAGGGATCGGCAGGCAGGCAAACGAGTCGGCCTGATCCTCACCGGCGCCAATATTGATCGCATGGTTTATGCGGGAATCGTGACCTGACCCTCGAGTCAGAGTTGGCCCCTGACCCGGCGGTCGATCACATATTCAAAGCGCTCATATAAAGGTCGAGAATGGCCTCCATTTCCATCCGCTCGGCGTGATCCTGCTTGCGCATGCGAACGATCTGGCGCACGACCTTGACGTCGAAGCCACGGCCTTTCATTTCCGCATAAACATCACGGATATCATCGGAAAGCGCCTTTTTTTCCTCTTCGAGGCGTTCCACGCGCTCGACGAATTGCCGCAATTCCTCGGCGGCGACACCGGTTTCCGCAATATCGGCATGCGGGGAACCGCCATGACGGGACGCTCCATTGCCGCGAGAGGCCTCGCCCGGATTGCCTTCACTCATCACGGTTCTCCTCAGCAAAGGCGGTGCTTGCCCAAGCGGATGAACCCCGCGCCCGCAAGACCTGACAGACATTCCAAAAAGCGAGGAATGGGTCTCAACACCTGCCCCGTCAAGCCATAGCGGAATTTAATCCCCGCTATTCTACGCCCATGGAAGAGCGCGCGGCTTCGTTCATGCTATGGCCCTCTTCAGCGGCGCGCTCGATCGCGGCAATATCGATACGCTTCATGGTGAGCATGGCCTCCATCACACGCTGTGCCTTTCCGGGATCGGATGCTTTCATCAGTCGTAACAGAACCTCCGGCACGATTTGCCAGGAGAGGCCAAACTTATCCTTCACCCAGCCGCATTGCTCGGCCTCGGGAATAGCGGAAAGCGCATTGCTCAGCCTGTCGACTTCTTCCTGGTCCTTGCAGTGAATCTGGAACGAGACCGCTTCATTGAATTTGAAAAGCGGGCCGCCATTCAGTCCAACGAAGGGCCGTCCCGCCAGCGTGAACTCGACGGTCAGCACATCCCCCTTCCTGCCATCCGGAAAATCGGCTGGTGCGCGATTCACCGCATCAACATGGCTGTCGGGCAGCAAGGATGCATAGAAATGCGCCGCCTCTTCGGCCTGGCCATCAAACCAAAGGCAGGGGTTTATGATATCGGACATCATCTTCTCCCTTCGGGCGAAAAACCTCCCAAAATGATGCGCTCTCTGATGGATTATCCGCGCCCCTTGGCACTATCATGCATCATGCATCATGCATCATGCAGTGGCGAAAAACCGCCGTGAATCATGCGCTGCCCATCAAACGGCATGGTTTCCTTGTCGGGTTGCATGCGCGCATCCGCCATGAACTTCTGCCATCCTTCGTCCCGGATTTCCTTCGATGGCCATTCGACCCAGGAATAGACGACCACCTCATCCTCTTTCGCCTTCACCGCATGTTTAAAGTCAGTGATTTTTCCCTCGGGCACGTCATCGGCCCATGCCTCCACGACGCGAATAGCGCCATAGTCCTTGAGCATGGCCGCCATCTTGGAAGCCACTGCGCGATAAGCCTCCTTGTTCACACTTGGCACAGCGAGCACAAAGCCGTCTGTATAGCCCATGGCGCCGCCTGAGGCTTCGTCCAGGATCGGCGCGAAACCGCCAAAAATCATCCGCTTGCCATCAAAGGGCATGGCCGCGCCGATTTGCTTCATATGCGGATCGCTCATGATCTTTTCATGCGCCGCGTCGCGGGCCGCCTTTGAGGGATATTCCAGCCAGCTGAACACAACGACTTCATCATCCTGTGCCTTCACCGCCCCCTTGAAGTCAGTGATCTCGCCAAGTGGAACATCATCTCCCCAGCATTCGACCATCCGGGTGGCCCCAAATTGCTTGAATAGGGGAAATGCTTCCTGGATATGCCGGCGATAGGCTTCCTTATTGGCGGCGGGCACAGCGGCCACAAAACCTTCCACATAATTCATCATGGCATTTCTCCCTTGATTTTATGCGATTGATGGCGCTTACAGCCGTGGCGGCCGCCGGCCATGCCGGGTTAATGAACCATTTTGACAAAAGTTGCTTAGTAGTTATTAAAGATAACTATGCGATCAGAAAAAGAAATCACTGCTGATAAATCGGTAGAAAAACGCCAATATGGCGATGCCTGCGCGGCGGCCCACGCCCTCGATCTTATCGGCGATCGCTGGGCCTTGCCGGTCATGCGCGAATTGATGTTTGGTCCCAAGCGCTTCACCAATTTACGTAGGGACCTGCCCACGATCAGTGCGAACGTACTCACCCAGCGGCTCGAGGGTCTTGAAGCCGCAGGCGTGCTCACCCGTCACAAATTACCCCCACCGGCCTCCGCCTGGGTCTATGAATTGACGGATTGGGGTTATGCGGCTGAAAAGATTCTTCAGGAACTCGGGCGCTGGGGAACTATGTCGCCTCTGCACGATCCGACGAAACCGATCAGCGCCAATTCCCTGCTGCTCTCCTTGCGCACCCTGATCGACGCCAAACGGGCGAAGGGCGTGAAGGCGCGGATTGGCTTTCGTTTCGGCGACGAGACTTTCGTCGGCAAGCTCGCGGACGGAGCCCTTAAGATCACTCGCGGCCAGGTGAAAAACTTCGACCTTCTCTTCGTCGGAGAGCCTCGGGCGCTTGCGGGTGCCGTCTATGGTGGCGTTCCTCTCAACGCCCTGATCGCCGAGGGGACGCTCAAGGTCGAGGGAGACAGGGCATTGGCCGAACGGTTTTTGGGATTATTTCCCCTGCCGGGAAAGATCGCCAAGCAGGGATCCTGAATTTGGCCTCACCGCCCGTCAGGTGTGCGCACGCCCACCCACTTGTCCTTGACCTGATCGAAATGCACGCTCGGATCGTAATGCACCACAGCGAGGTGCAGATTGGTGGCCGTCAATTTCCCCATGGCCGCCATGACCACATAGGAGGCAACGACGCGATCGCGCTGCGCCGTGACGAGCGCAACCCGATTGCCCAAAAGAGTTTGCTGGGCATTCAACACGTCGAGCGTTGTGCGTTGACCGACCTGGGCCTCCACACGCACGCCTTCAAGCGCAATTTCCGAAGCCTTGACCGCGGCCATCGAGGATTCAATGGTCGCCCGCGCCGTCGTGAGCTGGCCCCAGGCCGAGACGAGAGCCGCGCGCACATTGGTTTTCTGGAGATCCGCCTGAAGTCGCGCCTGAGTCACTTGCTCCTTGGCCTGGCGAATACGGGAATAAGTCGTGCCGCCATTTTCATAAATCGGCACGGACATCTGCCCCTGGATCGTTCCATTGTACTGCTGATAGCCGGTCATGCCATTAACATTGAAGGTTCTTTGCGTCGTGGCGTTGAGATCGACCTTTGGATAAAGCTGGCCTTCAATGATCTTCACTTGCGCGGCCGCCGCATCCACATTGTGGAGAGCCTCCTGGATCGAGGGATGCTCGAGGAGCGCAACACTGATTGCCGTGTCGAGATTGGACGGCAGCAATTTCTCGACCGTCGCGGCCGCCTCAAGCTGCTTGGGCTGGCGGCCGATAACCTGCCGGAAATTGGCGATGCTCGTCTGCAGATTGGCCTGGGCGGTAAAATAATCCGAACGCGCGGTTTCCAAGCTCGATTCCGCTTGCGCCACATCGGTCCGCGTGACGTCCCCGACGTTGAAACGGTAGCGCGTCTGGCGCAATTGTTCCATGAGAACAATGATATTGTTGCGGCGTAATTCGAGAACGGCGGTATCGCGCAGGACATCCATATAAGCGGTGGCGCCGTTTTGCAGAACACTCTGCTCGGTATTGCGCAATGTTTCGCGCCCGCCGAGAATTGTCGATTCCGCCTGGCGAACACTATTCACGGTTTGATTGCCGTTGAAAATATTCTGGTTCAGTGAACCATTCACATAGCCGATATCGTTATTGAAGAGACCACCAAATGCGCCGTTTCGACCGGGTAGACTCGAAAAGCGATGGTTGAAACCATATTGTCCGCTTCCCATGATCGACGGCCGCCCGAGCGCCAAGGCCTGCGGCAACGATTCGTCGGTCGCGCGCAAGGAGGCACGCTGCTGATTCACGTCCGGATTGGTGGCATAGGCATTGGCCAAAGCGCTCGACATCGTCTCGCTCTTCACGCCCGAGATGCCCGAACTCAGAATAAGCAGCACGCCGCCCAGAAAGACAGAGCGATGGAAAGCCGATTGATGACAGGCCTCCCTCTTGTCCCAGGTCTTCACTTTCAAGGAATGCAAAGCACGCATCCAGACGATTATCACCCAGGTTAGAGGCGGAGATCCACAAGCCGGCGGCTCGAGGCCTGACTGCGCGCCCTCGCCCCAATTCAGCAATGACGCGCGTCACGATGCAGTATAATGATAACCGGGTTTCCTTGGCTAGAGCACAGGCACAGCAAACCGGCATCTCGGGAGAAACACATTTTTGAAGTCATGCTCGTCAAAGATACGAAACGTGCAAATCAAGAAAATAATTGTGAGTTTCTATCCAGATTACCTTGTGTGTATCTTTTAAGTTGCCTGTCTCGAAGACAACGCTTGCAAAAAAGTGTGACCGGCTTTGGTAGTCCCACCGTAAACCCTTGAAAAACCTGTTTCCCTGACAGATTTCCCCCTTCAGGCAAGACATCAATCCGTCGGCTCGACACAACATCCTGTCCTGCTGGGGAAAAAATCGATCGCATGTTGCGCCGGATCATCCGCCAGGGGTTTGAGAATGTCGGCGAGTTTCACGGCGAACTGATCCGCCTTGTCGGCACTGTCGATATGATCCTGGCGGATTTCGATCAGCACACCCGGCAGGCCGCGCTGGGTCGCCTCGACATTCAGCGTATCGCCGCACAAGGCGCCGTCATAGGGTTCATTATCGCCAACGCACAAACCCGCGGCGGCCAAACCCGCGATAAGAGGCTCGGCAAAGCGCGGATCGCTGTCCCATAAGACGCCCACGTCCCAGGGTCGCGCTACATTTTTCCAGCACGGTGTAAAACTATGGACAGCGAGCAGGATGGGCACTGGCCCCTGTTCCAGCATCGCCTCGGTCTCGGCGCGGATCGCGTCGCGATAAGGCTGCCAGTATTGGCTGATGCGATGCGCGATTTCAGCCTCGCCCGCGCGGGCATTGCCCGGAATGATCCGGCCGTCGGACAGACGCATGACGAGGGTCGGATCATCGCTGCCACGATTGGCATCGATAACGAGGCGTGAAACGCGGGTGAGCAGGGCCGGAGCGGAAAAAATCCGCGCGAGGCTGCGCGTGACCCTTGCCGCACCAATATCATAAGCTATATGCCGCTCGAACTCGGCAGATTCGAGTCCAAGATTGCCGTAATCATCCGGCACATGGTTCGAAGCATGATCGCATAGAAAGAGAAGACCTGCGTCACGGCTTCCATCAACCCGCTCAACGGGTTTCACGGGGTCGGTTTCGACCAAGGACTCGTTCTTGAAATGTGTCATGGATCCGTTCTTGAAATACCGGCTCCGGCCGTCAGCAAAGGACTATAGGATTTTATTAAGGATAAGCATCGAAAAGTTCGGTCTTGCTACCCTCCGCCACAGGAAGACGCACCCTTAAGATGAAAACCCGGTCCACCTTTGTTTTTGGTCTTCTTCTCGCTTGTGGCCTGGTTTTGACCTGCCAGGAGCCCGCACGCGCCGATTTCCGTCTCTGCAACAATACCGACAGCCGGGTCAGTGTCTCCCTGGCTTATACGGATGGCGAGACCTGGGTGAGCGAGGGCTGGTGGAATCTTAAGCCGTCCGGCTGCGAGACTCTGGTCCGCGGACCTCTCGCCGCCGAATTTTATTATGTCTATGCCATGGATGAACGCGGCGGGGAATGGAAGGGCAAGGCTTTCATGTGCACGCGGGACCGGGAATTCCGGATCAATGGCCGGCAGGATTGTTTCGTGCGCGGCTTCGACCGGACTGGTTTTTTCGAGGTCGATACCGGCAAGGAAGCCAAGAATTGGACCGTCCAGCTCACCGATACGAGCGCCGGCCGGTCCACTCCCTGAGGGCGGTTCCAGCTTAGGGAAGAGCTTCGGTCAGCGAGGCTTCCGCCGAGCGTTTGGATACGAGTTCCCGCAAGCTTTGCAGATCGTTGGCGAAACTTCTGATGCCTTCCGCCAGTTTTTCCGTGGCCATGGCATCCTCATTCAGAAGATAGCGGAAGGTTTTTTCGTCCAGCGCGAGAGAGGCAGGCGCCGTCTCAGCGGCCGTCTTCGGATCGAGCTTTCGCTCCAAGGCACCATTATCCTTGGCGAGTTCATCAAGCAGAGCGGGGGAAATCGTCAGACGGTCGCAGCCGGCCAGGGCCTCGATCTCGCCTTTGCTGCGGAAGGACGCGCCCATGATGATCGTCTTGACGCCATGGGCCTTGTAATAAGCATAGATCTGGCGCACCGAAAGGACGCCGGGATCCGTCTCAGGCGTATAGGTCTTGCCTTCCTTCTTGCTGTACCAGTCGAGGATGCGGCCCACGAAGGGAGAGATCAGAAAAGCCTTGGCATCGGCGCAAGCGACCGCCTGGGCGAGCGAGAAGATCAGCGTCATATTGCAGTCGATCCCCTCGCGTTGGAGGATTTCAGCGGCTCTGATCCCCTCCCAGGTCGCGGCGATCTTGATCAGGATACGCTCGCGCGAAATGCCGCGTCGCGCATAATCCGCGATGATCGCTCGCGCTTTGGCGACAGTCCCCTCGACATCGAAGGAGAGATCGGCATCGACCTCGGTCGAGACACGGCCGGGCACGATCTTGGTCAATTCCTCACCGAAATTCACCGAAAGCCGATCGGTGATCGCGCTCGTCGGCTGATTGTGGCTGAGGCCCCAGAGAATCGCCTCCTCGACGAGATTTTTATAGGCGGGCATTTGCGCCGCCTTGAGGATCAAGGTCGGATTGGTCGTGCTGTCGACTGGCGAGAAAGCCCGGATCGCTTCCATATCGCCAGTATCGGCGACGATCGTCGTCATGGTTTTCAATTGGTCGAGCTTTGAGGACATGGCCGGAATCCGTTCTTTTGAGACCGACGGTCCAAGGCGCGACCGCCGGAACACTCTCGCATGTTCGCTTGTCACTTTGATTAACGGCAAAATGCGAGACAGAAACCAAGTGTCGCCCTGGATCGAGAATCACAGATTCTCGATCCGTCACTTTTTAAACCGTATCCACTTGCCCTCGTTGAACCGCGACGAGTCGCGCTTCGACGAGGGTGGATACTAGGGCGACCTCGGCCTAAAAGCGCCGTCCTTAGGATAAGAAAGTTTTCGTCCGGTTCAATGCTTATACCACCGGTCACAAGAAATGAGCGGTGGAGCCAGTCCATAACCCCTATTTTTCAAAAGCTTAATGAGGCTCCAGAGAGAAACCAAAGGCTTGCCTTTATTGGCCTCTGGCGTCCTTTGGGGTTCACGTCTTCGTGCCTACCTTCGACGGAACCATTAAGCGACTTTTTGATCGATCTTCCGACGGCGCCATTGCGGCCAAACCGGCATGAGAGGATTGCGCGATGGGACAGATTGTTCTGTCGGCTCCTCCGCCAACAACGCCTGAATGAGGGTCTGCATCTGGGGAAAGGTCAAGGGTTTCGGCAAAAAGCGGTCGAAACCGGCGGCGAGCGCGGCCTGTTTGTCTTCCTCCAGGCCATTGGCGCTCATCGCAACCAGAACATTCGGCTTCGCCGCGATGAGATGCTCGGCTTGACGTATGCGGCGGGCGGTTTCGAGACCATCAAGCCCCGGCATGCGGATATCGAGGAACAAAGCGATAAAAGGCAAAGTATCGCCATCGCAGGTCCGCAGGAAACGCTCGAGCGCCGTGAGCCCGTCCCCCACGCGCTCCACCGCGACGCCCAAACTTTCGAGATAACGGGTAGTGAGCAGAGCACTGATATCATTATCCTCGGCGAGCAGCACGCGCGGCGGCGCGGGCGTCACGGCGCAGTCTTTCGTCGCGCAAGCCTGACAATCGTCAAGACAGCGTTCGAGGCAGGCAAACAGTGAGGCGGCGCGCACCGGCTTAATCAGCCAGCCGTCATAACCCGGCACCAAGCCGCCCCGCAGGGCTTGCCGTTCGAAAGGCGAAAACATGAGGAGGGAATGAGCGAGCCCCGCCCTCGCTCCGGTCTCGACCAGACGGCGGGCCAGGTCCGCTCCAAGGCTGATGTCTGCGATGAGAAAATCCGGACGAAAGTCCCCCTCGCCCCCTTGTGCCAGAAGAGCCAACGCCGCGCTTTCCGACGTGGCGAGGCGGGCATCAGCGCCAGCCTCGATCAAACGTTCGCGAAGAGCGGCGCCGGTAAAGGGGCCGTCGGTAACGATCACAACCGCATGCCCGGCATAACGGCCCGGCCGGACCCGCAAGGGCTGAGGCTCGCCCTCCACGCGCAGCGGTAGAGAGAAGGAAAACAGGGCCCCACCCTCTAGAGGCGACGCGAGATGGAGAGAGCCGCCCATGCGCTCCACGAGCCGTTTCGAAATGGCAAGACCGAGGCCCGTGCCGCTTTCGCACCCCTTTTGAGTCCCTTGTTCAAAATCCTGGAAAATGGTTTCGCGGCAAGTAGGGGGCACACCCGGTCCCGTATCGATCACCTCGAAACACAGGCTATCGGCGCTCTCGCGAAACACTTTCACCCCAATGCCGCCCTGCTCGGTGAATTTGACCGCATTACCGGCAAGATTGAGCAGAACCTGACGCAGGCGCAAAGGATCGCCAACGAGCGTTTCCGGCACGTCGAGCGCGATGGAACTGGCAATATCCAATCCCTTGCCCTGGGCCTTGGGCGCAAGCAATTCGGTCACACCCTCGACGAGGGGAGAGATGCCGAACGGCTCCTCGGCGAGAATCATCTTGCCGGCTTCGATTTTGGAAAAATCCAACAGCGCATCGGTCAGGGAGGCGAGGGCCGAGCCTGAGCCCCGGATCGCCTCAACATAGTTTTTTTGCTCAGGCGTCAGGCCAGTGGCGAGCAAAAGTTCGGTCAAGCCAAGGATGCCGTTGATGGGCGTGCGGATCTCATGGCTGATCTTGGCGAAGAATTCCGTCTTGGCCGCGTGAGTGGCCTCGGCCTGTTCTTCTTGGGCCTGCGCGCACTGGCTTTCCCAGACGGCATCCTGCCAGGCTTCCTCCCGCGCCCAATCCCGGTCTTCCTCGCCCCTATCCGATGCAGCGCATGTTTCCCTGTCACCCTTGTTGGCAGCCATCGGCAACAAGGGGCTTGGAAGCGCGTCAGGGACTAACTGGGGTAGAGCGACACGCCTATTCTGCTCGCTCG
Organism: Beijerinckia indica subsp. indica ATCC 9039; assembly: GCF_000019845.1. NCBI lineage: Bacteria > Pseudomonadati > Pseudomonadota > Alphaproteobacteria > Hyphomicrobiales > Beijerinckiaceae > Beijerinckia > Beijerinckia indica. The sequence continues at coordinate 3,680,975 of NC_010581.1, forward strand.
CCTGCCTAATAATCGCGAAAACAGTTCCCATAAACAGCGCACCGCCGCCGCCGCAAACGACGACAGCGAGAAAGATGGTCATGAAATCATCGATATGCGAAGGCCCGGTCATAATGACGCAATCTTTCTTCCGATGCTTCCGGAATATTGCGTATGATTTTACGAGCGGAAGGCTTGTGATTTCCTTGTGCAAAAGATGAAAAATGATCGTAAACGACAATGATCATCGATCGATCTCATATGCACGGATCAAGGCGCCCTTGAACGCTCACCGCAGCACATACACAACGCACTTTCTGACTCGTCGGATTTTCGCCCAAAACCACACGCTTTCTTCACAGCGATCGGCACGCCATTCCCATGGAGTCTCAGGGTGGGACATGATGTCTCCCTCTTGATAACCCGTACCGAAAACATGCGTGAAAATACAGCGGATGCAGAGGGAAAGAGCACCCAAAAAAGGCCAAGGGAACCTATAGAGCAAGCCCAGCGTTGCCCTATCGAAACGGGAACACCACCGAGAGGCGAGACGGGACCGGCCTCCTTTGGAGGAGGAAAAGAATGTCCATTGAAACACTCCTCGTAATCATCCTCATTTTATTGCTCATCGGCGCGGTTCCATCTTGGCCCTATAGCCGTGGCTGGGGTTATGGTCCTTCCGGCGCTTTGGGGGTGATCCTCATCGTGGTGATTATCATTTTGCTGCTGCGCGGTGGAATTTGAACCAATGGCAGGATACATCGTTTTATGACTGAGGCTTCGCGGGGACCATTCTCGCGAACCAAGTCCCATGGGCCAGCGACTGCCAATGGGGCCTTGAGGGTTGGATCTCGACGCGAAGATCTCGACCCGAAGATAGAATGGAGATGAAGATGTCCATGCCCAAACCCCTGGATGAAGCGTCCCAGGAATTGTCCGCCGATCTGACAGCGCTCAGGAACGACATTGCCAAGCTCAGTTCCTCTGTCGCGGAACTCGTGCGCTCACGCGCCCACGTCACCAGCGACACCGTATTCGGCGTCGTGGATCAGGCGCGCCAAAAATTTACTGAATCTGCGCATGATGCCAAGGACAGGCTTTCGAATTCGGCAGCGCAGGCTCAGGAACAGGTGAGCGGCATCAGCGCCGATATTGAGGCGACGATCGAACGCAATCCCATCATCGCCGTGCTCATCGCTGCCTTTGCCGGTCTGCTCGTCGGACTGATCAGCCGGCCACGTGCATGACGGCTTTGGCTTCGTACAAGCTTTCACCTGAACTTTTCTCCGAAATTTTACAATGACTCCCTTCCTCCAGCGGCTCGCGCATGACGCGGCCGCCCCCCTTGTCGATTTCGGCGTGACCCTTGCTAAAAAGGTCGCGCTGCTTTTGTTCGCCGCCTTGTTTCTGCTTTCGGCCCTGATTTTCCTGACGATCGCGCTCTTCGGTTGGCTCGCCACCATGCTCGAACAGCCTTTGGCGGCCCTGACGATCGGGGCCATCTATCTGTTGGCTGCCGTTCTCACCCTGGTCCTTGCCTTGCGTAAGCCAGCGCCCGTTGCACCAGTGAGCCTGCAGGAGCGGCTCGCCGCCGCGCAGGCCGAGCAGGACAAAGCCGAAAAGAGTGAGGCCGAGCGGGCACAACAGACCAAGACCGCGACACAAATCGACGAGATCGTCACCCCGCTTCTGGGTTTTCTCCAGGATGCCGGGCTCGAACGCGAAAAGCTGGCGGTTCTTGCCGGCGCCTCGGTCGCCAAGCAATTGCACGGCTATTCGCTTGTGCTTGCAGGCATGATCGCCGGCTTCTTCGCGGGGCGTTTCTATTTCACGAAAGGCCGCAAATTGGGATGAGGCTCACCCCACCGCAACCGGCGCCCGCGGTATCCCCGTGCGGTGTGATTTGCGATCGAAGAACAAGGCCTGGCTGATCACGGCCTTAAGACTATCGACGCCAAAGGGCTTGGTGACGAGGAAGGCCGGCTCCGGCGGCGCCCCGGTCAAGAACCGTTCTGGATAAGCCGTGATGAAAATCACGGGAACGGAACAATCGCCAAGAATCTGATTGACCGCCTCAAGGCCGGAACTGCCATCGGCGAGCTGGATATCGGCGAGAATGAGACCGGGGCGTTCCTTGGCCACGGCTTCCAAGGCCTCACGATGTGTGCGCGCCACGCCGACGACGCGATGGCCGAGCTCCTCGACCAATGTCTGGAGATCGAGGGCGATGAAAGGCTCATCCTCGATGATCAACACATTGGTGCGGATCTGCTGGGTGATTTCCTTGCTCGCGGTATCGATCAGACTGGCCGCTTCCTGCGTCGAACAATCGAGCGCGCGCGCCACTTCTTCTGTCTTGAAGCCTTCCAGCGCGCTCAGCAGAAAGGCGATGCGCGGACGCAGGGTAATGGCGTCAAGATTGCGCCGCGCCCCCTGTTCATCACTTACAAATTCAAACTGATCGACATGCTCATTGACGGGCATTGAGCCCCAAACCTTCAAGAACAGGCGATAAAGGGAAACCCGCAAATCCGCGCCAGCCGCATCCTTAGCCCCCTTCCCCAAGGCTGAAGGGTCGGCGACGATCGCCTCCAGCGTTGCCAGGACATAAGCATCGCCGCCGGCCTGATCCCGCTCAAGGCACGGGAAAACCGGCGCAGATAGGGAATATAGGAAGAAATGGCTTGCGATATGGACATGAAAAACCCCTGACCTCGCGCCCTGGCGTGGTTCGAGCTACGACCGATTTTGCCCGCCTTCGCGCGGAAACGATGCTGCCCTGAATTTCAATGATATACGCCAACCTCTCGCGGTTTGCTTCTCGAAATTTGCTTGGGTGACGAAATCTCGGCGGGCACCTCGCACAGCTTCGCCCTCAATGCAAAAGCCCCAAAAAAGTTCCTTTTGACGGAACCTTACAAGATGGTGAGCGTTTAAGGAAAGCTTCAATGTCGCGTGATCTTTGCCCCCAGATCAGCTTCATGAATTATATCAGAAGGGGTTAGTCGAGAGAACCCTGATCGAGACATCTCCCCCAAAGTGGGGAGTAAAGGAAGCCAGAGAGGCCCCGTTTGACTCCGTCGCCGCGGCATTGCTTGGCGAAGCGGGGCTCACTGAGAAGCGGGCCAAGAAGGGGGGCGATAAATCTTATAGCCGCATCAAATTTGACCAAAAAGCGGTGCCCGCTTCTTGGTCTGATGCTATATAAAGCATGGAAAACCTTCGTGATGCGGATAGCCTCCGATCCATAAGCGGGTTCGACGATAGACGCAAAAATCAGTCGAGGAAGCGCGGCGGCGAGACGCGACGGTAAGCCCCAAGATCGATCATGAGGGATGATGTCGAATGGATCTGTGACAAAGCCCCGCCTGCGGCAACGACCGCGCCCCGGTTTTCCACCGCATGCGAACGGGGGCGGCAACAGACCAGGGGATCTCGTCTCAAGAGCCATTCTACCAAGGGCCGCCAGATCATGATCGGCAAATCAAAGGTAATCCAGTGAATCAGACAGGCAAAGCGGGCATTTCTCCGAACTCTCGGGAGGATGATGCGGAGACGGAAGACGTTGAAAACCGTGCCGTGGCCGCTTCGGAACCAGTCGAGTTGAAACAGAATCCGGGGCCTTCAACCACCGTGACGCCCGGATCGGTCCAACCGTTTCCGATCCATCCCGGGATTCACGCGTCGAAACCGACTTTCGCGGATCAGATCGGCAAGGGCTTGCGCATGGTTTATGACGATGTTCTCGCGCAACCCGTCCCCGATCGTTTCCTCGATCTGTTGCAAGCCTTGGAAAACAAAGTCGACGAGTCGACGGACAAGACGGAAAAGGAGAAGCCGTGAGCGATCCTTCCGTGCCGGGCGTGCCCGCGTCTGCCTCCCCCACGACGCTTGCATCCGCGTCTTCTCCATCTGCGTCTCCTGCATCCACGTCTCCTACTGTGGCCAGCCGGCAGATGACCTCCGATCTCATCGCGGTCATTCCCAATCTACGCGCCTTCGCGGTCTCGCTCTGCGGCAATCTCGACCGCGCCGACGATCTCGTGCAGGAAACCCTGGTCAAGGCCTGGAGCAATCTCGATTCCTTCGTCGAGGGCACCAATCTGCGCGCCTGGCTGTTCACCATTTTGCGCAATATCTATTATTCCGAATATCGCAAAAGGCGGCGTGAGGTGGCCGATTCCGATGGGGCGATCGCGGCCAAACTGGCGACGGCGCCAGCCCAGAACGGTCATATGGATCTGCTCGATTTCCGCGAGGCGCTCCAGCAATTGCCGCATGACCAGCGCGAAGCCCTGATTTTGATTGGCGCCTCTGGCCTTTCCTACGAGGAAGCCGCCAATATTTGCGGCTGCGCCGTCGGAACCATGAAAAGCCGCGTGAACCGGGCGCGGGGCCGGCTTGCCGATCTCCTGTCGATTTCCTCAGCGGCCGAATTTGGAGATGATGGAGACTGGCAAGCCGCCGATCCGAGCCTCATTGGCCAGCATTATTCCCGCGCCGGCAACGATTGAAACCAGAAAGCCTCGCCACCAAGCACGCCTGAAATTTGTCATCGTGGTCGGCGACGCTTTCTGCGGCATCTCACTCATCCAAAATGCAACGGCTTTTTGGATGAGTGAGATGCGTTTTCAAAGATCTACAGAGCATCGCCGGACGTCTGATCACGCAGCGATGCCCTGGACGCGCGGAGGAAGCGATGCAGGAAGAAACACGCACCGAAACCGATACATTCGGGCCGATCGAGGTGCCGGCCAATCGCTATTGGGGTGCGCAGACGGAGCGCTCGCTCATCCATTTCAAGATCGGCAACACCCAAATGCCGCTGGCCGTGATTCATGCTTTGGCGCTCGTTAAGCGCGCCGCGGCCAGCGTCAATCAGCGTTCGGGACTGCTGCCTGAATCCCTCGCCACGCCGATCATCGCCGCCGCCCAGGAAGTGGAAGCGGGTCAATGGGACGACCATTTTCCCCTGCTCGTCTGGCAGACCGGCTCCGGCACGCAGACCAATATGAACGTGAACGAAGTGATCGCCAATCGCGCCAATGTCCTGCTCGGCGAGGTGCCCGGTTCGAAACATCCGGTGCATCCCAACGATCACGTCAATCTCAGCCAATCCTCGAACGACGCCTTTCCGACCGCCATGCATATAGCGGTCGTGCTCGCCCTGAAACAGAAACTCCTGCCCTCCTTGAGAGCCTTGCGCGACGCGCTGGAGACCAAGGCGCAGACTTACGCCTCCATTATCAAGATCGGCCGCACCCATCTTCAAGATGCAACACCCGTTTCACTCGGCCAGGAATTTTCAGGCTATGCCGCCGCCCTCGATTATGACAACGAGCGTGTGGAGGCGACCTTGCCGGGTCTCTACCGCCTGGCGGAAGGCGGCACGGCGGTCGGAACCGGCTTGAACAGCAAAAAGGGGTTCAGCGAGGCTTTTGCCCGGGAAATTTCCACCCTCACCGGTCTACCCTTCGTCACCGCGCCCAACAAATTCGAGGCGCTCGCCACCCATGACGCCCTGGTCTTCATGCATGGCGCCTTGAACACTCTGGGCGCCAGCCTCTATAAGATCGGCAGCGATATCAGGCTCGCCGGCAGTGGTCCCCGCTCGGGTCTCGGCGAATTGCATCTGCCGGAAAACGAGCCCGGCTCCTCGATCATGCCGGGCAAGGTCAATCCCACCCAGGTCGAGGCCCTGACCATGGTCGTGGCGCGCGTGTTCGGCAATCAGACGACGGTGAGTTTCGCCGGATCGCAAGGCCAGTTCGAGCTCAATGTCATGAAGCCGGTGATCGCTTATGCTTGCCTTGAAAGCATCACGCTTCTCGCCGATGCGATGCAGAGCTTTCAGCATTATTGCATTGAGGATTTGAGCGCAAATGAAGAGCGCATCAAGGAGCTTTTGAACAATTCCCTGATGCTGGTGACGGCGCTCAGCCCCAAGATTGGCTATGATAAAGCGGCGGCCATCGCCAAGACCGCCCATAAGAATGGAACGACGCTGCGGGAAGAGGCCATCAAGCTCGGCCATGTCTCGGATGCGGAATTCGACGCATTGGTGCGGCCCGAGGCTATGCTCGCACCGGAAGATTAAGGTTCGATGTCGTTGCTCAATGCATCAACTCAAACCAAAAGCGGCAGCCGCTTTTGGTTTGATGTTGTCCTTCTCTGACAAATGTCACGCCGCGATGGCGCTGTCCTCGGCGATCCAGGTCCGCAAGAAAGCGTCGGACCAGCGGGCGATCCGCCAATCATGCAGGCACCAATCTTGGAAATGCCGGTGCGGCGGACGCGCATTGGGCTGCCTGAGGCGCATCTTGCTGCGGGCGAGCCAGCGGCACATGATCGAGATCGTGACCTCCGGGTGGAATTGAAGCCCGTAGGCCCGCTCGCCATAACGGAAAGCCTGCGCCTCGAAATCCACCCCTTTGGCGAGCAAGGTCGCGCCCTTGGGGAGGCAAAATCCCTCACGATGCCATTGATAGACGGTTTCAGGGAACCGGCAGTCGCAGAGCTCATGGCCCTGTTCAGTCGGATGGATGCGGTAATAACCGGCTTCAACCTTGCCCTGCGGATGCGGGCAGACCGTCTGACCGAGATGGCGGGCAAGCATTTGCGCGCCGAGGCAAATGCCAAGATAGGGCTTGTTTTCCTTGAGCGGCACGCCGATCCAGTCGATCTCGCGCTTGAGCCAGTCTTCCTCATCATTCGCGCTCATCGGACCGCCAAAAATGATGGCCGCCGCGTAATCGCGCATAGTGTCGGGCAGAGGATCGCCAAAGCGCGGCCGTCTCAGGTCGAGCTGGTAGCCCTGACACTCCAGAAGCCGGCCGATTCGGCCAGGCGTCGAATGCTGCTGATGGAGCACCACCAGGATTTTACTGGGATTTTCTTGTGTCGCTTCCATAATCCACAAATTTACTAGAAAAATGGAAAAATGTCGAGCCTATTTTAAGGGTTGGCCGAACCGAAAAGCAGCCAAAAGAGGATCTGCGAAGTCAAAATCGGCAAAATCGAACGCGATGACAACCCTTCATCGAGATTTCCGAACCTTGCTGGGAAAGCCCAAGCCCAGGATACGAGTCAGAAGAGTACAACACGAAACATTTACCATTTTCTTGCTTTTATATTCGCCTCGAATTTTTTCGACGCCTCTCGGGGGACATCCCCTTATTAGGGCTTGCTCATTCGTCCCTCAACGCTTGCGTTGCATGGCCCCGATCAAAGGCAGGACCAGGGATGTCGGCAGAAGCGGGGCGAGCCACTCGGTCAATTTATTGAAGAAACCGGGTGTAATGACACCGCGTCCTGTCATGAGCCCGGCATAGCCGGCTTCAGCGACTTGTACCGCGCTGATCTGCGGCATCCAATCTAAAGCAATTCCTGGGCCAAAGCCAGCCCGTTCCTGAAATTCCGTCGGCGTCATACCGGGGCATAGAACACAAACCTCCACGCCATCGGCGCGCATTTCCTCACGCAGGGAGCGACTGAAGGACAGAACAAAAGCTTTGGAGGCATAATAGACGGCTAAACGGGGCCCGCCGGGCAGGAAAGCCACAACGGACGCGACATTCAAGATTTTGCCCCGTGCCTCCCGGATTTGGGGCAGAAAATGTAAGGTTAATGCGAGAAGGGCGCGTGTATTGACATCGATAATGGCGAGTTGCGCGTCGGGATCGATCGTCGCAACCTCGCCGAGGAGACCAAAACCCGCATTATTGACAAGCATGATCGGGCGCGCACCCGCTGCCGCGACGGCCTTTCCCAGCGAGGCAACGGCATCAGGCTGCGCGAGATCACAAGGAAAAACGAGCGGCCGGGGGGCGCCTTGTGCCGCGATTTTATCGGCCAGGGTCTCGAGCCGATCCTCGCGGCGGGCGACCAGGCCGAGATCATGGCCTTCCCGGGCGAAAATCTGCGCCAGTTCCGCACCGATGCCGCTGGAAGCCCCCGTGATCAGGACAATGCGCCGCTCCTCGCTCATAAACACCTCTGCGTCCAGGCACAGCGAATCGGCCCGCCGAACAGACCCATGAAGCCATCGGATTCAAGGAACTCTTCAGGCCTATCCTTCAGCCAGGGTTTGGGGATTTTCCGGTGGCAGATCCATGCCGGCACGTCTGTCCGCCACTGAAACATCAAGAAGCTCGGTCAGGCGTTTGATGATATTTTCTTCGAATTCATGAATCCGGCCGTCGGCGCCGGCAATGTCCCACATCATCGCCACGACCTTGCCCCGCGCCGGCCCATCGAGCCGCCGTTTCAAGACATCGGTAAATTCAGAAAAATCGGCCGTGACGCGATCGCTCGCCTCGGCCTGTCGGAGCAAGGCTCGGCTCGCCTTGCGATCAAGCCCGAAACGTTCAGTGACCAGGCTTTGCATTTTCTCGCGTTCGGCAGGAACGGTCTCGCCATCGACATGAGCGACATGCACCATGAGCGCCACCGCGGCGAGGCGAAAATCATCCTCGTCGAAAACCGGATCGGGCTCGGGAAAATCGGCCAATTTATCGATGAACCGTTTCAAGGCGTCGAACATGCCCATGGTCCCTTGGAAATCATCGACCCCTGAAGGGCAGCCTTCCGATTTCAACGCAATTGCAGACAGGTCCAATAGCCTTCCGGCCGATGAAAAGCGCGCCGCATCTTGGTCATATAGGCGTTGCAGGAGTGTTTGGAAGGAAAGCAGAAATGCTCGTCACGCCAATCAACGACCTCACGACCCACGACGTCCTGTACGCCGCTCGGCCGGCCACCGGAAAAATGACCATACCAGACATCCGACCAGGGCAAGCTCGCGGCATTGGTTTCAGTGAGAGAAAAACCATTGAGAAGACAGGCCACGCCTTCCTCCGGCACCGTATCAGGGACATACACATCGACATCGGCAGCGAAGGCCGGCATGCCACCTGAAGCCAGGCCACTAGAAAACAAAGCGCCGGCGAGCAGGGCAGCGGCGAGAAAAGCTTTAGATGCGGCCATGCCGAGGGTCCTCGAAGAAAATGGGGAAGAAGAAGATGGGAAATTAACCTTGAACGTGAGTTTTGCAAAAAAAGCCACACTCTTTCAATCGCGAAACCGGACGCGCCGCAAGTCCATAAAAACCACACTGGTCCCATGAAAATCGTCTCAATCCCAGTATTTTCGCAAATGAAGGGGATTCTACTCAAAAATTGAAGGCCACTTTTGGGTTTGATATTCGACCTTTTTCGAAAAACGCATCAAATTGTCCCAAAAGTGGGTGCCACTTTTGGGTTTGATGCTCTAGAACCCTTGCCACAAGATCGTGCGAGGGACGATTTTCCCTCGCGCCAAGCCTGAGCAGGACGTCCATGAAATTCACGCTTTCCTGGTTGAAGGATCATCTCGAGACCGAGGCCACTCTCCCGAAAATCGTCGAGACCTTGACGGATATCGGGCTCGAGGTCGAGGCGGTCGAGGACCCCGCGAAGGATTTGCACAATTTCATTATCGCTGCCGTCCTCGAAGCCGAACCGCATCCCAATGCCGATCGCCTGCGCGTCTGTCGTGTCGATATCGGCGATGGCAAGCCCGTCCAGGTGGTCTGCGGCGCGCCCAATGCCCGGGCCGGCATGAAATCAGTCTTCTCGCCGCCCGGCACCTATATTCCCGGCAAAAAAATCACGCTCGGCAAGGGCGTCATCCGCGGTGTCGAATCGGACGGCATGCTGTGCTCGGGCGCCGAACTCGGCCTCTCCGAGGATCATGACGGTATTCTCGATCTTCCCGCCGATGCTCCAGTCGGCCAGCCCTATGCAGTCTATGCCGGGCTCGATGATCCGGTCATTGACATCAATCTCCTCCCGAACCGGCCCGATGCCATGGGCGTTGCCGGCATTGCGCGCGATCTTGCCGCCGCCAATCTCGGCGCGCTCAAGACACCCCGCATTGCACCGATCACAGGCGTCTTCGACGCCTCTGTCGAGGCGCGCATCGATTTGCCGTCCGAGAAGGCAGCGCTTTGTCCGGTCTTCGCTTTGCGTCTGGTGCGCAATGTCCGCAATGGACCGAGCCCGGAATGGCTGCAAAAGCGCCTGAAAGCCATTGGCCTGCGGCCGATCAATGCCCTTGTCGACATCACCAACTTCCTCGCCTTCGACCGGGCGCGGCCGCTGCATGTCTTCGATGCCGATAAAATTTCAGGCGCCATAGCGGTCCGGCTGGCGAAAGCCGGCGAAAGCCTCGTGGCGCTCGACGGCAAAACCTATCCGCTCGCCGAGACCATGGTCGTCATCGCCGATGACAATGGCGTCGAATCCTTGGCCGGTATCATGGGTGGCGCGGCCTCCGGCTGCGACGAGAACACCAAAAATGTGCTGATCGAATCTGCGCTTTGGGACCCGGTCAATATCGCCCGCAGCGGCCGCGCGCTGGGGATCAATACGGATGCCCGCTATCGTTTCGAACGCGGCATCGATCCCGCCTTCACTCTGCCGGGTCTCGATCTCGCAACGGCATTGGTGCAGGAATTTTGCGGCGGCGAACCCTCAAAGACAATCATCAAGGGGGAGGTGCCGCAGCACGACACCTATATTCAATTCCCCTGGAGCGAGGTCACCCGCCTGACCGGTGTCGAACTCGATCCGTCCACCATGGCGGGCATTCTGGAAAATCTCGGCTTCGCGCTCTCCGTGTCGCCTGGCAACAGCAATCTGGTTCTCGTCAGGGCGCCAAGCTTTCGCCCCGATATCGAGGGCAAGGCCGATATTGTCGAAGAGATCATCCGCGTCGCGGGCCTCGACAAGGTCGCCTCGCAGCCTTTGCCGGCCGAGGGTGCCCCCCTTGCCTCCCCCGTGCTGACCCTCGCGCAAAAACGCGCCCGCGCGGCCAAACGATCGCTCGCCGCCAATGGCCTTGTCGAAGCGGTCACGTGGTCCTTCATCGACAAAACGCAAGCGGGCCTGTTCGGCGGTGGCGGCACCTCGACGACGCTCGCCAATCCGATCAGCGCCGATCTCTCGGCCATGCGGCCGAGCCTTTTGCCCGGTTTGCTCGCGGCCGCCAAGCGCAACAGGGCGCGCGGCTTCGCCGACATCGCTCTCTTCGAGGTCGGACAGATCTTTCTGGGTGATGGCGAGAAGGATCAGAAAACCGCCGCGACCGGTATCCGCCAGGGGCTTGCCCAAGAGAAACATTGGTCGGCATCCGCCAAGCCGGTCGATGCCTTTCTGGCCAAGGGCGATGCCATGGCTTTGTTGACGGCCCTCGGCGTCTCGCTCGGCGGTCTCCAGATCGTGCCCGGTGGCGCCGATATCTGGCATCCAGGCCGCTCGGCCACTTTGCAATTCGGTCCCAAAAATATCATTGGCACTTTTGGCGAGCTCAATCCGCGTCTCCTCGCGGCGCTCGATATGGAGGGGCCGGTGGTGGGCTTCGAGATCAGGCTCGATGCTTTGCCGCTTCCCAAAGCGAAACCGACAAAGGCCAAATCCAAACTCGATCTTTCCGATTTCATGCCCTTACGGCGTGATTTCGCTTTCGTCGTCGATCGGCAAGTCAAGGCCGCCGATCTCGTGAAAGCGGTCCAGGGCGCCGAACGCGCATTGCTCGCCGATGTCGATGTCTTCGACGTCTATGAAGGCAAAGGCATAGCGGACGACAAAAAATCGGTTGGCATTACGGTGGTTTTACAACCCCGCGAAAAAACCCTGACCGAGGCGGAAATCGAGGCCATCGCGTCCAAGATCGTCACCGAGGTAGGCAAGAAGACCGGCGCGGTTTTGCGGGCATAAACTTACGCCATACGCCCGAGCCAGTTCACCACCCCCTCCCCTGCACGTCGGCCGGTCGCGAAACAAGCCTGTAACAAATAGCCTCCGGTCGGGGCTTCCCAGTCGAGCATTTCGCCGGCGATGAAAAGGCCCGAGCGCCGGCGCAGCATGAAATTTTCATCGAGTTCGGACAAAGCCACGCCGCCGGCAGTGGAAATCGCCTTGGCGATCGGCGCCATGCCGGTGAGCCGCAGAGGCAGCGCATGGATGCGCGAGGCCAGGCGTTCCGGCGTTAGCGAGACGGGCTTTTCTCCCAACATGCCGCAGGCTTCATTGAGAAGACCGATGGAAGCGGGTGAAAGCCGCAGGCTTTTGCGCAGGAATGTCGAAAGCGATTGTTTAGGGGAGCGGCCGGCTAAACGGCGGGTGATCTCCTCAACAGTCAAATCAGGCCGCAAGCTCAGGGTCAGCCAGGCCTCGCCATTGTTCAAAAAATCTTCGCGCAAGAAACGCCCGAGCGCATACAGGCCACCGCCTTCGAGACCTGTATGCGTGATTGTCACTTCGCCCAGACTTGCCTGCTCCACCCCCAAATGATCGCGGCAAGACAGACGCAGATTTTTCAAAGGCGCCCCTTCGAAACGGGCGAGAAAATGCTCCGACCAGGGGACAAGAAAGCCGCAATTGGCTGGCTGCAAGGGAACGACGGCAAGACCCGCTTTTTCCAGAACCGGCACCCAGGCGCCATCCGAGCCAAGCCGGGGCCAGCTCGCTCCGCCGAGCGCCAGGACACAGGCTTGCGCCTCAACGCGGAATAGCCCCTCGGGCGTTGCGAAAATAAGCGCGTTTTCTTTTTCAAAACCGCGCCATTCATGCCGCAGAGCGAATTGAACCCCTAAATAACGCAGCCGTCCGAGCCAGGCCCGCAGCAAGGGAGAAGCCTTGAACGATTTTGGAAAGATGCGCCCGCTGGAGCCGACGAAAGTCTCTTGTCCGAGACCCTCACACCAATCCCGCAACGCCTGCGGCGGAAAAGCCCGGATGGCTGAGGCAAGATCCGGCATGGCCGAACCATAACGGGTCAGCAAAATGTCCAGCGCTTCACTATGGGTCAGGTTGAGACCGCCGCGACCCGCCAGGAGGAATTTGCGCCCGACTGCCGGCATGCGATCATAAACGGTGACTTTCACGCCCGTGCCACTCATCTGCCGCGCGACGGTCTCGGCCGCCATGAGACCAGCGGGTCCAGCCCCGATGATAGCGATGTCAGGCGCGTTGGAGGAAGGCTCGCTCAAAGAGTCGTATCGGCGGAAGGTGTCAACGCCGCCTGCAGCACCGCCAGGCTTTCCGCCACCGGATTGAGGCCGGGAGCCCGCCATTGGGCCTGGGTTTCCGGCCGATGAATCAGATCATCAAGATGGAGAACGCGCGTCTGCAAACGGACCGAATGATCGATAAGTTCGCAAAGGCGCAAAGGCAGCGAGCGATACTGGTCTTCGTTGGTGGCGGCGTCCTGTGGCGTCAGCTGGATCTTGTGTTTGTCGCTCGAGGCTTCCTCGGCGGTCAATTCCCCCTCATTCACAGCGCGCTGCAACAGCAGCCAGGAGGCAAGTTGCAAAAGCCGTGTCGTGAGCCGCATGCTTTCGACCGAATAAGCAAGAGCGCCAGCGCGATTCAGGCGTTTCGAATCATCGCGCCCCTCGCCGTCGAGATAGGCCGCAGCCTCCGCGACGAGGTCCATGCCTTCCTGAAACAGGCTCTTGAATTGGGCCGAAGACATGAGCTTGGCACCAAAGGAAATGGGTTGCGCGACGGCCTGGTGAAAGAGCGCTTCCATGGAACGGACTCTCGCTAAAAATAGAAAGTATCGAAGCAGGGTGGGATGAGAAACCTTAGCATGTTCCGAATCGAAGAAACGATCGAGGTCTAATCAAGGTTAACCTCCCTCACCTCCCATAATGGCGGCAATCGCCGCCTGTTTGCGACGGGAATGGCGCAGGATCGCGGCATTCAATTCGCCGCCGTAAATAAAGATGCAGGCCAGCATATAGAAGAACACAAGCGCGATCATCACCGAGGCGAGACCGGCATAAGTGGTCACATAATTACGGGCGAATTCGGCAAGGTAGGAGCCAAAGGCCATACCGCCGGCGATCCAGAGGACGAAGGTGAGCAAAATGCCGACGATAATATCGCGCAGGTGCCGCCGCCCCGCCGGCAGGTATTTATGCATGATGACAAGCGCCAGGAGCAGGATCGCGGTCACGATGGAAAAGCGCAGCACCGTCACATATTGCTGGAGCGGTGCCATGCCGGGCGCGAAACGCAGAATGATCTCCCAGATCAGCGGCGCGAGCACAATCAATAAAGCGAAGGTCAACAGACCGAACGCGCCGATAAACACATAGACAATGGATTCAAGACGCAACAGATACCAAGGCCGCACATCCTTCACGTCATAAGCGCGGTTGAGCGCGATGCGCAAAGCCTCGACACCGCTCGAGGAAAAATAGATCGCCAGCACGACGCTGAGGGTCAAAAGGCCACCGCGCGCCTGAGTCAAGACATTATGGATTTCCTGCGCGAGGGGCCCCGCCACCTCGGCGGGCCAGGTATTGAACAGAAAGGTGACGGCCTCCTCGGGCAGATTTTGCGAGCCGAGAAAAGCCGCGAGCGCGGTGACAAAGATCAGAAAGGGAAACATCGACGTCAAGGCCGACAAAGCGATATGGCTCGCAATCGCCCAGCCGTCATCCTCGACAAACCGATAGAAGGCCTCGAGGAATAGGGAAAGAATAGGCAGGCGGGCCAGTCTGGCCCATTCTTTCGCGAGGCGAAATCCCATTGGTTCAAGACCACAAAATGCGGGAACGGAAGGACGCGTCACGAAGTTCCGCGCGGCGACGAGTTGGCAACGACCCCGGCGCTTTCGAGGCCGGGTTTAACGGAAACAGGCTCCCATTGCACTTGGAAAAAATCCATCTGGAAAAGAGGCATTCCTCCATCAATACAAATATTTTGTTAAGGACAAGCCCTTAACATTTTCCGCGATCCCTCCCCAAAGCTTTCAGCCCGTATTGCCCCCTTTTTGAGGGGTGGACCCGTTTACGAACGAATGTCCACGATATTGGCGCGTGCGGGACAAGAGAATGGATCGATTTCCGGCTTGGATGGACGGCCTCGGCGCCGCTCAGACCGTATCCATTCTTGGTCTCGGCCTCGCTTTGGCCCTCATCCTGATCCTCGTCTTGACCATGCTCCTGCTGCGCTTTCGTCGCGAAGCCGAAGGCAATCATCTGCGCCAGCAGGAGATGGAAAAGAGTTTGCTGACCCTTAACCGGCAAAGCGCCGAATTGACCGGCCGTTTACGCAGCATGGGCGAAATTCTGGGCTCGCGTCAGGCCGATCTCGCGCGTCTTGTCACTGAGCGGCTCGACCGGGTCGGCGCCAGGCTCGATGAGACCATCGATGTCTCCGCGCAAAAGACCGGCCTTTCCCTTGCGAAACTCAATGAACGCCTTGCCGTCATCGATGCCGCACAGACCCGCTTGACCGGGCTGACACAGGAGGTTTTGAGCCTCAAGCACATACTCGCCAACAAGCAGGCGCGCGGCGCTTTCGGCCAGGGCCGGATGGAAGCCATCGTGCGCGATAATCTGCCGCCCTCCGCTTATGCATTCCAACCCGTGCTCTCGAACAGAACGCGGCCGGATTGCCTCATCCGTCTGCCCGGCGATGAACGCGGCCTCGTGGTCGATGCCAAATTCCCGCTCGAATCTTTCACCGCCCTGAAGGAAGCCACACAGGACGAAGCCCGCAAACAGGCGGCAGCGCGCGTGCGCGCCGATGTCGGCAAACATATCAATGATATTGCCGAGCGCTATTTTCTGCCCGGCGAAACCCAGGATATCGCCATTCTCTTCGTGCCCGCGGAATCACTACATGCCGATTTGCATGAATATTTCGAGGATGTCATCGAGAAAGCGCATCGCCATCGCATCATCATCGTCTCCCCCTCCTTGCTGGTGATGGCGATCCAGGTCATGCAAGCAATCATTCGTGATGCGCGCGTCCGCGAACAGGCTCACGCCATCCAGGATCAAGTCCGCTTCCTGTTGGAAGATGTCGCCCGCTTACAGCAAAGAGCCGGTAAACTCGCCCAGCATTTCAAACAGGCGGGCGATGATCTCGATCAGGTGCTCTCATCGTCGGAAAAGATTACACGGCACGGCAACCGGATCGAGCAGATGGATTTTTCGGGCCCACGAGATGCGGCCTTCCAAACGGACGGCCGAGGCGCCGCCAAAGATGCCTTCACAGAAGATTTGTTTTGCGCGGGCAACCCGGCGGCAACCGATCAATTTAATGGGTGCAATGAATAATTTGCGGGTACTTACTTATTAAAAGTCATGCGTAGAAGAAGCAGCCCCAGTATGCGCAGGGACTGCGGAGCCCGATCCTTTATAACGCTTTTTAGGGTCTGCTGAGGACGAGACAGGTACGGCGCCCTGCCCATTCATACGCTTTTCTATTGTTTGCATCATAGCAGCAGCCTGAACACTATCTACAGACCATTTGGGGGTCCACGCCATTGCCACGACCTGCATTTTGGCATTGGACCATGGATGTGTTCCCCGCCAGGAGGCGACTTCAGCAACTCCTGCCAGTTTCATGTCCTGAGAACGCGCCTTGACGTTATTGATGAACGCGCTTGTATCGAATGAACTGCTTTCCCCATTCGTATATTCCCTGCGTTCAAAACGCTCGTTTTCCTCCGAATTCGCTTCGACTTTTTCTCCGACGAAACGCTGTATTGCAGCAAGAGCTTCAAGGCCAGCTCGCCTTTTGTCCACACTCATCATAGAAGATTGCGGGGCAACTCCGAAGCCTACAACAACATGTTCTCCCATTTCATCAGTGAAAACACGGGCTCCCATCGTGTAAGCGAGCCAATTTGGGTTTTCGTCGGCGAATGCAGCGAATTGTTCTGAAAGACTATGCTGTGGTGGCTCAGGTGACAATTTGAGACTGGGATTCCAAATCGCTTCAGCGATCTTCGCTAATTTCGGGCTCCAGATCAGGCCTACAAGAACCGAATATTTCCCGCCTTCTGAAGTGCTTTGGCCTTCGCACTGAGCAACGGTAAATGCTCCAGCGGCATAGAGCTCTGAGTGGGCAGCGATATCCTCTTGAAGCTTTGCTTGAAGCTTAACGACGGCTTCTCTTTTTTGCTGCGTCGAGGCTGCATTATTCCAATCGGGAGCATATTTGGAAATCTCGTTATCTAGTACTTTACCAGCGAGGACCTGCGTTTTTTCGGCTATCGACAACTGCTTTACAGTATTCTCTAACGCGGGTGCGGCATCATCGCCACCAAACATACGCTGGGCCACACTTCGATCAGATTTGATTTCCGATGCCATTGTGCCAGCGAGCTGTGCCCGCGCATTCAATTCCGCAGTTTCGAAGGCGAGCTTACGCGCGGTGAGCCAACTTGCCGCTTCTAGTTCCTGGTTTATCGATTCCTGGCTATAAGATAAAAGAACCAGATGACCGCTGCGCTCATTTTTTCCCTCTTTCAAGCCTTCCTGATTTTTCCATTTTTCCCAACAAGCTTCCACAGAAGGTTGAACATCTTTGGTTGCACCCGATATATCGGGCTTCTGAAGGACGCTCATGTCGATGTCCTGCTCTTGCGCAAAGGACAATGCCGTCGGCATGAGGCAAAAATTGGCTGATAGTGATAACACTGCAAAGATCTTCTGTATCACCGCCGTACCCCTCCAAGAACACCGCCTATAATTCCCATAACAGCTTGAGCATTTCGTAAATCTTGTTGCTGCTGTTGTTCCAGTTGTCGTTGTGCCGCGAGCACGGATTCAATAGCTCTTTTTGCGTCTTCATTGCCCAAGGCCGCCGCCTTTTGAAATAGGCTCAAGGCTTCGTTAGGGTAATTTTCTTGAATCCGTCCTTGCTGCATAAACGTTGCAAGGCTGACCATCGCATCGGTATCTCCTAATTCCGCTCCGCGCCGGAAGGAATTTGCCGCGCCTTGCAAGTTATTGAGCCCCAATCTGCGATCCAAAAGCCCCCATCCATAATTGTCAAACGCTGCTCTGTAATGTTGATCGCAAAGAACCTTAAAGAATGCGAGTGATCTTTTGGGATCTGTAACACTGTAGGCGCGCGCAAGCTGATATCTCAATCGCCGGTCCGAAGGCTCGATTGCAATTGCCGCTTCGCAGCTTTCGATCGCATCTGACACAGATGCTTTCAAATTGTCATAGGAAATGCCTGGCAAATTTCTGGGCTTATCAGGATCATTCGGATTGGCGGCGTATTTGTCGCAATTTTCTCGCGCGTGTTCGATCAAATCCGCATGCTTCTGTGCCGCAATTCGTTCTTTTTCGTCATCAAGAGCCTTTTGAACCGCAGCGCGCTTGACCTCATTGACCCGGGCTATTTCTTCTTGTTTTCTGCGTTCCTGAAATACTCGCCATTCTTTCAAAGTTTTCGCGGAAATCGGTCTCAGTACAGCACCAGTATTAGGGTCATACCCTTGATTGTCGTAAAAGGAAAAGCTTCCGTCTTCCTGTCGGGAATACCAGATCTGCGGCTGACCGGAAGCCGGATTAAACCACGATACATTTGATGATGGATCAACAGCTTTCGGCGGGTGTTGAAGCCGCTCTTCTTGCTCTTTCTCAGCCTTCCGAACAGATGCCGACTTTGGTACACAAACTTTTACTTCAGCATCCAATGTAAATATCCGCTCATCAGATGCTTGCAATTGATTCTCACTAATAATGCTCACTTTAGCTAGGCCATCAAGATAAGCCTTTTCAGCATCCTGAAATTTTTCTTCAATATCATCATTATGTATTTGAGTATTCCGTTCACGATTGGAGTGAACCTCATACCCGATGACCTCAGCAAGGCCTTGCTTAATAATCTCTCGAGTGGCCTTAGCACGAATTTCTTCGATATTATCATTTTGCTTAAAAACAATACTGTATTTTTTTTCGACTTTCTCTATGCGGCTACAATCTTTATCTTCGAAGGCAAAAACGGTATCAGTGAACCAAATTGTATACGTAAAAACCGCAAAGATATTGCACAATAAAATTCGTGCTTTGGTCAATGAAAACATTATCCTTTCTCCTCAGCCCTAAAATTGCCTTAAATAACGGCTCAGGTCAAGGAAGCCGCGCTCGCATGGTCTTTCGGCGGAGAAAAAGCGGACGCGAGTTTTATCCAGTACTGAATTTTGAGAAAAAAGAGCACACTTGCCTTTCAGTGAAGAAAGGCAGTCGATAAGTTAAAAACTCTGGGCACCAAGTGTAGACATTCAGTACGACTGATCAATCATATACTCTTATCACCCAGTTTGGGGCGTGTGGTGGAGCACTCACGGCGAGCATACAGATCAGGGCCCAAGGACTGTAATTCCTCGGGCCTTCGTCTCCCTCAACTGATCATGCCGTGACAATGTTTGTATTTCTTGCCCGAACCACAGGGGCAAGGCTCGTTGCGCCCGACACGGCCCCAGGATTTCGGATCGTCCGCGTTGCGTTCCAAAGTCGGGATGGTGGGTTCGGCGGCGACCAAGACGTCGCGGCCGTTGAACGCTTCCACACCCTGTTGCGGCATGAAGCTCACGGCGGTCTGGCCGGTCTCCGTCGGTCCCTCCAGCGCGAGCGAGGCGGCGAGCGGCGGAACGGCGGGAACGGGATCGAAGGGCGCCGCAGCCGCGAGTGTTTCGAACGGCGATTGATCCGCGGATGGCGCGAAAGCCACTTCGACACGGCTCAATTGGGCGGTTGTCGTTTCACGCAATTGCGTAATCAATTCATCAAAGAGCGCGAAAGCTTCCGACTTATACTCATTCAGCGGATCGCGCTGGGCAAGGCCACGCCAGCCGATGACCTGACGCAAATGATCGAGCGTCACAAGATGTTCGCGCCATAGATGATCGAGCACCTGCAACACGACTTGTTTCTCGATATAGCGCATAAGGTCCGGGCCGTTGCGCTCGGCCCGCTCAGCATAAGCTGTCTCGGCTGCCTGTTGCAGCCTTTCATGCATCGCCTCGTCGGTAATGCCTTCTTCCTTCGCCCAATCGGCCAGCGGCAGAGCGAGATTGAGAGCGGTTTCGAGACCCTGCGTCAGTCCCTCGATATCCCAAGCCTCTGGATAGGCGTCATGGGGCACGAATTTGCCCACGAGATCATCGACAACGCCGGTACGCATGTCGTGGATCATTTCTTCGAGCGAGTCCTGCCCCATCATTTCGCGGCGCTGCTCGAACACGACTTTGCGCTGATCGTTCATTACATTATCATATTTCAAGATGTTCTTGCGCATCTCGAAATTACGCGCCTCGACTTTCTGCTGCGCCTTCTCCAAAGCCTTGTTGATCCAGGGATGGACGATCGCTTCATCTTCCTTGAGGCCTAGTTTCAAGAGCATGGATTCCATGCGGTCGGAGCCGAAGATCCGCATGAGATCGTCCTTGAGGGACAGGAAGAATTTCGAGCGGCCAGGATCACCCTGGCGGCCGGAACGGCCACGCAACTGATTGTCGATACGCCGGCTTTCATGGCGTTCCGTGCCGATAATATAGAGACCACCGGCGGCAATGGCCTGATCGCGGAAGCTATCGACTTCAGCGCGGATCTCGGCTTCCTTGGCATCGCGATCGGGGCCCGGCGGCAGGCTCGCGCATTCCTGTTCGACACGCATGTCGACATTGCCACCAAGTTTGATATCAGTGCCGCGACCGGCCATGTTTGTGGCAATGGTGATGGCACCCGGCACGCCGGCCTCGGCAACGATATAGGCTTCCTGTTCATGGAAGCGCGCATTCAGAACGGCAAACAGTTTCGACGGCTTGCCGGAGCGCGCCGCGGCATAGAGCTTCTGCAGCGCCTTGGGCTCGGAGAAGTCGATCTGCTTATAGCCTTGTTGCAGCATGAAGGCCGCAAGCTGTTCCGATTTCTCGATCGATGTCGTTCCGACGAGCATGGGCTGGAGCGTCTGGCCCGCAGCCTCGATCTCACGGGTAATGGCCCGCAATTTCTCCTCGCCGGAGCGATAGACTTCATCATCTTCGTCGTGGCGCCGCACCGGATTGTTGGTCGGGATCGAAACCACTTCGAGACGATAGATTTCGGCGAATTCATCGGCCTCGGTCGCGGCCGTGCCGGTCATGCCCGCCAGCTTCTTGTAGAGACGGAAATAGTTCTGGAACGTAATGGAAGCGAGCGTCACATTTTCCGGCTGCACCTGCACATGTTCCTTGGCCTCGAGGGCCTGGTGCAACCCTTCGGAATAGCGCCGTCCCGGCATCATGCGGCCGGTGAATTCGTCAATGATGACGATCTCCCCGTTGCGCTCGATGTAATCCTTGTCGCGCTGAAACAATTTATGCGCGCGCAAGGCCTGGTTCACATGATGCACCAAAGTGACATTGACGGCATCATAGAGTGAGCCGTCATGCAAGGCGCCGATCTCGCGCAGAAGCTCTTCGATATGTTCGTTGCCGGCTTCCGTCAGATTGGTCGAGCGCTGCTTTTCATCGAGCTCGAAATCCTCATCATTCAATTTCGGGATGAGCGTATCGACGAGATTGTAGAGATCGGATTTATCGTCCGAGGGGCCGGAAATGATCAAAGGCGTGCGGGCTTCATCGATCAGGATCGAATCCACCTCATCGACGATAGCGAAAGCATGGCCGCGCTGAACCATATGGCTCAGCTCATATTTCATATTGTCGCGCAGATAATCGAAGCCGAATTCATTATTGGTGCCATAGGTGATATCGGCGGCATAGGCTTCACGGCGCTGAGCATCGTCGAGCCCATGCACGATAATGCCGGTGGAAAGGCCGAGGAAGCGATAGACCTGCCCCATCCATTCGGCGTCGCGGCGAGCGAGATAATCATTGACCGTGACGACATGCACGCCCTGCCCTGCCAGGGCGTTGAGATAAGTGGCGAGCGTGGCGACCAGCGTCTTGCCCTCGCCCGTCCGCATTTCGGCAATGCCACCTTCGTGCAGGACCATGCCGCCGATGAGCTGAACATCGAAATGCCGCTGGCCCAGTACCCGGCGCGCGGCCTCCCGCACTGTGGCGAAGGCCGGCACGATGAGATCATCGAGAGTCTTGCCCTCTGCCAATTGGGCGCGGAGCGTGATGGTCTGCGCGGCGAGCTCCTCATCGGAGAGTTTCTGGATCTCTGGTTCGAGAGCGTTGATCGCAGCAACTTTGGGGCGATATCCCTTCAAACGACGATCGTTCGCCGTTCCGAAAATTTTTTTCGCCAGGGTAGCCCACATTATCGAGAAACCTTGTCTGTTGGGCTCGACCGAACGCCATGCCGGGAGCCACAGGAAAACCCAAAAGTGCGGCATAATGGCCGCTTCCCGCATAGTCGGCCACGAGGACTCGGCTGCGGGCTCGCAACGTGATCACGCGCCAAAAAGGTCTGAAACCTTTTTAATCCCATGACGATTTGCGTCCATGAAGATTTGCGCCAAGACGATCGCGGTTCCTGGCGGGAATGCGAGATCGGGCCGGCGCCCATCAGCAGACCTTGACCAGCTTGCCTAACGTGAACCGAACCGCCTGGCCTTCCACCTCCCTCGCGCGGCCCGCGCTCCAGCTAAGCTCCGATGAAGACGGCAAGATGAACCTTTTAAGACCAACCGTATTATTCAGAACACACCTTCTCCCAATAGACATGGGGAAAAAGCCTCCGCGAGAGATAAGATTGGGATACAGCCTTGTCAAATCCACAAGAGCATGCACTTTCTCGTTTCGTGCCGGGAATCGCCCCTGAGCGCCACCTTGGCCCATTTAAGCCCGATTCGGCGTGCAGGACGACGCCGATCTCGGAACGATCTCTCCGCCGGAGCCCACGAATGTCCATGACGAAAGTTTCCCGCCCTGCCATGTTGGGGCTGACCTTGGCCTTGGGGCTTGGGGCCTTGGGGCTCGACCTGCCTTACGTGGCTCTGTCCACCCCCGCCGCGGCAAAGGTCCTGGCCAAAGTCAATGGCAAGGAAATTACTGACGAAGATCTCAAATATGCGACCGAGGATCTGGCCTCCAGCCTGCCGCCGCAACTGGAAGGCAAGGCGCGCGACAGCTATCTCCTCGATTATCTGATCGATGCGGAGCTTGTGGCGCAAAAGGCCCAGGCCGAGAAATTGGACAAGACCACCGATTTCAACAACCGCCTCGCCTATTTCCGGGAAAAGCTTCTGATGGAGGTCCTCCTCTCACAGGTCGCCAAGGGCGCCGTGACCGAGGAAGCGCTGAAAACCGCCTATGACGAAGCCGCCAAGGCCCAAAAGCCCGAACAGGAAATCCATGCACGGCATATTCTCGTCGCCACCGACGACGATGCCAAGGCCGTGCTGAAACGCCTGAAGGCCGGCGAGGATTTCGCCAAGGTCGCCAAGGAAGTTTCGAAAGACCCGAGCGCCGACGGCGGCGATCTCGGCTGGTTCACCAAGGACCGGATGGTGCCCGAATTCGCCGATGCCGCGTTCAAGCTCGATGAAAACCAGCTTTCCGAACCGGTCAAGAGCCAGTTCGGGTGGCATATCATCCAGGTCCTCGGCAAACGCCAAAAAACCTTCCCTCCCTATGATCAAGTCAGGGAGCAGGTCGCTCGTTTCGTGATCCAGCGCGCGCAAGGGGAATTGGTGGCGCAATTGCGCAAGGCCGCCAAGATCGAGAAGACAGAACCCGAGACCCCGGAAGCGGCTCCCGACGCCGCCAAGCCGGCGCCCGGCAAAGCCCCGGCGAAAAAATAGCGCGAAAAAATACCGACTGAGTGAAAACTCCTTTTGTAAACGCCGGGCATTCTGTCCGGCGTTTACATTTCCGGCCATCGATCCCCGTTATTCTGTCGCGCCATTGTCGTTTCGTGTTTCGATACGCAACACTACGCTACAGCCAACGCTCCATGATTCGCGGGCAGCGACAGTGCCAGCCTGGAATAAAGTTCTTTTTTCGCTTTGTTGAGATGTGTCGCAGCAAGAATAACGTAAAGAGAACGAATCCCAGTAAAAGACAGTCTCGTCACACGTCATTCTTTTGAAATACCGACGATTCATACTTGTACTTCTGCAGCTTCTCCAAAGAGCTGGCTAGCAACAGAATCAATTTCCATTTACCTTTTTTCCAAACCTTCCCGTTCTTTCGAGGCGGGTGGATAGAAAATCATCCGCCATGGCAAGCTCCTTGCCCAGGTCCAGCGCGCATAACAAAGCCAATAAAGGCGCTCCATCATAACAAGGGGGGACGGAGCCATGCGTTACAGGGCAATCAAGAAATTATCCCTGGCTAGGCAATGCGGGTTCATCGGTACGCTTCTGGGTTTTGCCTTGTTGACGGCTGGGACCGCCAGCGCCGATACGACGGACATTCTGCTCAATCAGCTCAAGGCCAAAGGGATTCTCACCAAGGAGGAATATCGGAAACTGAAGGAGCGGCATGCCGCGGAAGTCGCGGCCCAGCACCAAAAACAGCATCAAATCGTCACGGCCCGCCGCGCGGTTCCGGCGGAGACAGCCGCGACGGACGATCGCTTTGTCACCCGCCTCGACCGCGGGATCGGCGTCAGGATCGGTTCGGTTGATGTCACCATTGCGGGTGACGCGACCTTCTTCGCGACGGAAGTCTTCAATCCTCATCACGGCCCGCAGATTGACGGATCCTTGATGAACACCGCCGCCAATAACAGCTTTTCCCTTCGCGGTGGCCTGCCGCCGAGCGCGTTCATCACCAATCTCGCAACGACCCAGGAGGGCATGGACATTGGCTTCACACTCGGCCTCTATATCGGCGGCACGAATGTGAATGTCGGCCTGCTCAACGCCAATAGCCCCGGTATTACCGCCGCTCTCGGCACACCGGGCATTGATGTCCGCCAGATTTATGGCACGATCGGCACGCCAGATTTCGGCACGGTCAAGATTGGCCGCGACCTCGGCCTCTTCGGCGGCGATGCCATTTTCAATGACGACACGATTTTTGGCGCGGGCATCCCTTATTTCAATGGCGCGCCGCGCAATACGACGCTCGGCCGTATCGGCTATGGCTATATTTATGCCGATTATCTGCCGCAGGTCACCTATACATCGCCGAACATCAACGGCTTCACCGCCACGATCGGCGCCTTCTCTCCGCTCTCGACCTTCAGTTTCGCAGGCGCTCCCACCGGCTCCTCGGGGTCCTTGACCGCGCATGATCAGCCGATGTTCCAAGGGCGCCTGAAATATGTCGGCAATGTCACCGAAGGCGTCAAAATGACGGCCTGGGTCAGCGCGCTTACGCAGCAGCATCGCGCCGAGGTCGGCGATGCCGTCAATCTTACGCCTGGCACCAATGTGCGTTCCGTCGCCACCGATATGGGTGTACGGTTCGATATCGACAGGGTCAGTTTCTCTGGCTCGGCCTATTACGGCGTCGGTGTCGGCAATGCCGCTTTGTTCTTTGACGGCGTGACCTATAACGGCGTCAAACGCAAATCCTATGGCGGCTATGCGCAGGCAAGCTACAAAGTGCTGGACAAGCTGAAGATCGGGGCCAGTTACGGCATTAGCCTCCTAGAGGGTGTCTATGGAGATCCAGGAACACTCATCCGCTCCAGCGATGCCTATGTGGGCTTCGCCCGCTATCAATTGACCGATTGGGTGTCTCTGGAAGCGGAATATATCCATACGACATCGCGTAACCAGTTCTATCAGAGGCTCGACAATAACGCGCTCGTTCTCGGCTCGGCCATCGTGTTCTGAGCCACCCGGCGCATTCATTTAAGGATCGCGCAAGGATCGTGGGGGCTGGATTGGAGTGCAACCAAATCCAGCCCATCTGGCTTATCAATGCTATAGGTGCTTTCGATTGTCCGGTTCACCTTGGGGGCTCAACCATGGCTTCAAGGAACGAATTACAGATCAAACGCGTCTACGAGCCTGCCGATGATGACGATGGGGCGCGCGTTTTGATCGATCGCGTATGGCCCCGGGGTGTAACGAAACAGGCTGCCGCCTTGAGCCTTTGGTTGAAAGAAATTGCGCCAAGCGCTGCTTTGCGCAAATGGTTTGGTCACGACCCCACGCGGTTTCAAGAATTCCAACGCCGCTATCGCGCCGAGCTCGATCACAACGAAATCGCCGTCAGCCACGTGCGGGATCTATTGAAGAAAGGCCGTGTGACGCTCCTCTATGGAGCGCATGACATGACGCACAACAATGCCATTGTCCTGAGGGACTACATCGGCGAACAGGAACATAGCCCCTTGAAAGGCTAACGTTTTTAGGGGCTATGTCCTAGAAACGTGCCGTTCAAGCCTGCGCGTTGGCCGTATCGAGAAGACCACGCTTGCGCAAAAGTGCTGCCGGCTCCGGCGCGCGGCCACGGAAGCCGGCATAGGCTGTTTCCGGGTCCCGGCTATATCCTGCCGAATAGACATGATCATGCAGCCTTTTGGCGAGTTCAGGATCAAAAATATCACCCTTTTCCTCGAAGGCGTCGAAACCATCGGCATCGAGAATTTCTGACCAGAGATAGCTGTAATAACCGGCTGAATAGCCATCGCCCGTAAAGATGTGCTGGAAGTGCGGCGTGCGGTGGCGCATGCCGATCGCCTCCGGCATGCCGAGCTTGGCCAATGTTTCGGCTTCAAAGGAGATAATATCGATCTCCTCCTCGCCAGCCTTGAGGTGCAGGTCGAGATCGACCAAAGCCGAGGCCGTATATTCAACCGTCGCAAAGCCCTGGTTGAACTGCCGCGCCGCCAGAATTTTCTGCAGCAAGGCCTCCGGCATGGGTTCGCCGGTCTCATAATGCACCGCGAAGCGCCGCAGAATTTCCGGCTGTTCCAGCCAATGTTCATAGAGCTGAGACGGGAATTCGACGAAATCGCGCGCGACGCTAGTCCCGGAGATCAACGGATAGGTCACATCCGACAACATGCCATGCAGGGCATGGCCGAATTCATGAAACAGAGTCCGCGCATCGTCGAAACTGAGCAGGCAGGCTTCCCCTTCCCCGCCGCGTGCGAAATTCAGCACATTGACGACAATCGGCAGGACCGTGCCATCAAGCTTCTGCTGTTCCCTATAGAGGCTCATCCAGGCGCCGCTGTGCTTCGAGGGCCGGGCGAAATAATCACCGATGAATAAGGCAATCTCGGCACCATCACGGCTCACTGTCCAGGCGCGCGCATCCTTGTGATAAAGGGGGATGTCGAAACGCTCGGTGAATGTGAGGCCGAACAATTTTTCGGCCGCGTGGAAGGCCGCTTCGACCAGCTTTCCAAGCTGGAGATAGGGCTTGGTCTCCCCCTCGTCGAGATCATATTCGGCCTTGCGCTGTTTCTCGGCATAATAGCGCCAATCCCACGCCGCAATCTCGAAATTGCCGCCTTCGCTCGCGGCCAGAGCACGCAAAGCCGCTTGCTCCTTCAAGGCGCGGGCCCGCGCAGGCTCCCAGACGGATTGCAACAGATCGCGCGCCGCCTTGGGTGTCTTGGCCATCGTATCGGCCAATTTGAAATGGGCGAAAGTCTCATAGCCCAAAAGTTTCGCCCGCTCCGCGCGTAGCTTCACCATTTCAGCGGCAATGGCGCGATTATCGCTCGCTCCGCCGTTCTCACCCCGCATGGCCCAGGCGCGGAAAGCCTGCTCGCGCAGATCGCGCCGCGCGGAAAATTGCAGGAAAGGCTCGATGGACGAACGCGCAAGGGTGATCACATATTTGCCGGGCAGGCCGAGTTCAGCGGCCGTGCCGGCGGCCGCGGCAATAAGGGAAGGCGGCAGGCCCGCAAGATCCTCCGGGGTTTCCAGAACGAGCCGATAAGCTTTTTCATCCGCCAGGACATTCTGGCTGAACTGCGTGCCAAGCGTTGCTAGCCGTTCGGCGATGGCCGCGAGCCGCGCCTTGGCCTCTTGCGGCAGACCGCCGCCATTGCGGCTGAAAGCAATATGATAGCGCTCCAGAACGCGCGCCTGTTCCGCATCGAGGCCGAGCTTTTCACCCTGCTCTCGCAAGCTCTCGATCCTGCGGAATAAATCCTCATTCAGATAAGTCGCGCTGCGATGGCGGGACAAAAGCGGCGCAATGTCGCGCTCGACTTCCTCAAGGGCGTCGTTGGTATCAGCGCCAGCCAGATTGAAGAACGTCAATGAAACGCGGGTCAAATCCTCTCCGGCGCGTTCCAAGGCTGCGATCGTGTTTTCGAACGTCGGTTCTTCGGGATTGGCGGCAATGGCGTCGATTTCGGCGCGCGCTCTCACAAAAGCCTCGGTAAAGGCCGGCATGAAATGATCTGGCTTCAGACGATCGAAAGGAGGCGCCGCAAAAGGCCCAGTCCAGGCGGCCAGCAAGGGATTGTTTTCGGTCGTCGCGTCCATAATCGTTCTCCTCAGCCACAAGAGGCAATTTATGGACCGCTGGACGATTTGTCATCCCCATGGTGAATGGTCTAAAAGAGCCGGGAATCGAATGGGGAGAGACCATGCTGCGCGCCTCCTCCGTCCTGCCACGTGGCAGTTGGCACGAGCCCGCCGCTGATGTCGTCGTACTGGATTATGATGCACGTCATCGCCGCCGTATCCGTATGCGCGGTGTGCGGGGCCTGGATTTTTTGCTCGATCTGGAAAACGCTTTGATGCTGCGCCATGGCGATGCCGTGAAGCTGGACGATGGCCGCCTCATCGAAATCGTCGCCGCGCCGGAACATCTTGTCGAAATCACCTGTCCCGATGCGGCCAAGCTTGCAAAGATCGCGTGGCACCTTGGCAACCGGCATCTGCCGGTGGAATTCGCCGGCACGAAGCTGCGCATCCGCTATGATCCCGTCATTGCGTCCATGCTGAAAAACTTCTCGGCTCGCCTGCGCGAAATCGAGGCGCCCTTCGAACCGGAAGGCGGCGCCTATGCTGGTTCGGGACAAGATCATCATGATCATAGCCACGGTGAGCACACTCAAGGCGAACACACCCACGACGAGGCGGCGGAGCCTCATCACCATGGGTGACACCCAGCCGTCCCTCCTGCCCCTCTTCGTCTGGCTCTCACCGGCGTTTCCTGTCGGCGGCTTTGCTTATTCGCATGGGCTCGAATGGGCCGTGGAAACCAGAGCGATCCACGATGCCGCAAGCCTCGCCCGCTGGATCGAACCTTGGTTCAAGCAGGGAGTATTGCGCAATGAGGCGATCCTTTTGAGCCTCGGTTGGCGGGCGGCCATGGCGCGTGATCCTCATGGCTTTAGCGCCCTCAACGCCCTGGCGCTCGCCTTGAGCTCCAGCCAAGAACTCCATCTCGAAACCAGCCAGCAAGGCAGTGCTTTCATCGCGGCGGCCCGGGCTGCCTGGCCTTTCGCCGATCTCACCTTGTTTGACGATTGCCTTGAAGAGGAGATCGCCTATCCCCTGGCGCTTGGCCTTTTCGCTGCCGGGCACAAGATCGCAGCCAATGTGCTGATTGCGGCCTTTGTGCTCGCCTTTTGCGGCAATCTCGTCGCCGCCGTGCAAAAGCTCGGCATTATCGGGCAAGCCGACGCGCAAACCCTGCTCGCCCATTGGCGAGGCAAAGCCGAGGCTCTGGCGATTTTCGCTGAGACAGCGCAAGAGGCTGATCTTGGCACCTGTTCCTATTTCGCCGATATCGCCTCGATGCGCCACGAAACGCAATATTCCCGCCTGTTTCGTTCTTGAGAGCATCGCGTTTCGTTCAAACGCATGAACGAGCTTATAAGCTATTATAATTACGCGAAATTGACCCTAAAAGAACTATCCCCTTTCAGGTTTGATGCTTGAGAAAGACCGAACATGACGAACGCTTCCCTTTCGCCTCAGCTTTCCCCGCATGGACCGCTTCGGGTTGGCATTGGCGGTCCCGTGGGCAGTGGCAAAACAGCTTTGATGGAACAGCTCTGCACAAGGTTTCGGAGTCATTATGACCTCGTTGCAATCACCAATGATATTTACACCAAAGAGGATGCGCGCATCCTAACCTCGACGGGAGCTCTCGACGCCGAACGTATACTCGGCGTCGAGACCGGCGGCTGTCCACATACGGCGATCCGAGAGGACGCTTCGATCAATCTCGCGGCGATCGCCAGTATGCGGCGGCGCTTTCCAAAGCTTGATCTCATTCTCATCGAATCCGGGGGCGATAATCTTGCCGCGACCTTCTCACCCGATCTCGCCGATCTCACTCTTTATGTCATCGATGTCGCCGGGGGCGAAAAGATTCCGCGCAAAGGCGGGCCTGGCATTACACGTTCGGATCTCTTGATCATCAACAAGATCGACCTCGCCGATCACGTCGGCGCTTCCCTTGCGGTGATGGAAAAGGATGCAAGGACGATGCGTGGCGATAAGCCTTTCGTTTTCACCAATATGAAGACGGGAGAGGGCATGGATGTGGTGACGCATTTTATCGAACAGCAGGGAGGCCTTGTGGCATCCTTTTCTCCCGAACATCACGATTAGAGCCCGCCTGGGGAGTGGGCTCTTTAGGAAGAGTCCCTCATCGCGGATTACCCGTGGCGCTATCGCTCGGCTGGGCGATAGCGCCTTTAAAAAGCATCGAACCCAAAGGAATATCCTTTCTGGGTTCGATGCCATGATCCTCCTCGCCATCAAGGATCACTACGAAGCCCGTTGCTCGGCATTCCGCTTTCGCGTCGCGGCCGCCTTTTTGGCGGAGGCTGAACGCTCGGCAGCCGAGCGCGAGGCTGAGGCTTCACCGCCCTTCGTGCCCCCTTTATGCGCCGCCGGATGACCCGTCTCGACACCACGGCCAGAACCTGATTTCTTGCCGCCCGCATCATCCTTGTTCACGGTCGCCCAGGCGCGCCGTTCCGCTTCTTTTTCCGGAACACCACGCTCTTCATAACTTTCCTCAATATGCTGGGCCTTGCGTTCCTGCTTGTCTGTATATTTCGATTTGTCGCCGCGCGGCATGGGAAGTCTCCTTCTGTCAGCTCCCCCGAAACGAGTGACCCCTCTCATTTCATGCTATGCACTTTATGGCTTGCTCCGATTCCATGATGTTTGCGCCTCAAACATCATGGCTTTGCGAGATGCCAAACATTACCTTCGGCCCCATCGCCCTTGGTTTCTCCGGGGCCATCCTTCATCCAAGTATAGAGCGGCCGCCCTCTATAGGCCCATTGCTTCGAACCATCCTCGCGCGCAATCAAGGACCAGTCGCCAGACGCGTGTGCTTTATTATCCGCCAGATAAGGTGGCCAAAGGGCTGCGCACCCCTTGGTGCAATTGGATCGCCCCTCTCCTATATGATCGCCATCATACACATAAAGTGTCTTGCCATCGGGTGTGTGCAAGACTGACCCCATCAGATCTCCTTCCGGTATAGCCGGCTGCGAATGGAGGAGTGTCGGCGCCAGCATGACAAATGCACTCACTGCGACACGGGATATCATCATGGCCTACCCCATCATTAGGAATCCGCATTATCTCTTGCAATGAACAAGTCAGTCATTTCATTGGCCTGTCGCTGTCCGTGACTCTCAAGACATGAACACTGAAGAGATCATCCTCATCTGTCCATGCCGCGATTTTTTCATAACCTGCAGCCTTAACGAGACGAATGAAATCGCTGATGGTATATTTGTAAGAATTTTCCGTGTGGATCTTTTCGCCAGGGAGAAAGTCGAAACGATACCCATTCAGTTTGACACTTTGCCGGACCAAACTGACGAGATACATTTCGACCCGGCTTGCAGCCGCATTCCATTGCGCCTCATGCTTGAACGCCGAGACGTTGAAATTCATATACAATTCCCTATTGGCGCGGCGCAGCAAATTGAGATTGAATGCCGCCGTCGCTCCTTCCCGATCATCGTAAGCCGCTTCCAGAATGTTCTTGTCTTTTGGAAGATCGACACCAACGATCATTAATGAACCGGGCCCCAAGAGCCGAGCACTCCGGCGAAAAAAGTCCTGCATTTCAGAGGGCATGAAATTGCCGATGGTCGAACCGGGGAAAAAACCGACAAGCCTGCCTGCTTTCTTGTTCTGCTGCCAGGGAATGGTGAAGGATCGCGTATAATCCGCGCAAACCGGCATGATGGGCAAGTTCGGAAAGTCCTCGGCGAGAGCTTCCGCCGCCCTTAAAAGATGCGTCCGAGAAATATCGATCGGGACATAAGCGGAAGGGTCGGACAAAGCGTTCAACAGCCGTCTGACCTTGATGCCGGCACCAGAGCCAAACTCGACCAGGCGAGCACCCGGCCCCGCGAATTCAGCAATGTCTGGAGCATGGCGCGCGAGTATGGCGCATTCGGTCCGTGTCAGATAATAGGCCGGCACTTCACAGATGCGGTCAAACAAAATGGAGCCTTCCGTGTCATAGAAGAATTTACACGGCAAGGTTTTCGGTACGCTCGTTAGACCTTCGATCACTTCATCCCGAAAATCCGCGACACTCGGTTCGAGATCTTGAAGTTTGCGCAGGGAGCGAAACATGGTTATCGATCCTTCGCGAGACGGAAACCAGAAAATTGCCAGCGCGCCTGCGGTGGAAAAAAGTTGCGATAGGTAATTCTGTCATGGCCCACAGGGGTCGCGCAGGATCTTCCCCGCAAGACCATCTGATTGATCATGAATTTGCCGTTATATTCCCCAAGCGCCCCGGCTTCCGCATGGTAGCCTGGATAGGGAGCATAAGCGCTTGCGGTCCACTCCCAGACATCCTGGCGGATTGCTTTTTGCCGCGAAGACGTCAATGACGCGGGGTGAAAATGTTGAGAATGCGTATGTTCATGGTCAGAGTGGAAACGCCTGGCCGCCACTTCCCATTCGTGTTCCCTTGGCAGACGGCATCCAGCCCAGAGCGCATAGGCCGCAGCCTCGAAATAACTGACATGGCACACGGGCTCGTCGTCCCTCACGTCTTGCATCCCATGTAAAGTAAAGACTTGCCATGCCGAGCCCTCGCGGCGCCAATAAGCCGGCGCGTCCCAATGTTCCGCCTGAACAATTGCCCAGCCGTCGGAGAGCCAGAATTCCGGCCGTTCATAACCGCCATCGTCCATGAAGGCGCGATATTCGCCATTGCTGACCGGACGATCGGCGAGCGCATAATCCTCCAAAAAGACTGTATGCCTTGGCATTTCATTGTCGAAGGCAAAGCCTTTTTCAGAAGCATCGTGGCCGATTGGGTAGAGACCGCTTTTGATAGGCCACCAATCGATTTTCGGCGGAAGGGTTACATTGGGCGGAGAGGGCGCGGCTTTATAAATCGGAAATAGCGGCGAGCGGGAAAAGGCATGTTTGATATCGGTCAGAAGCAATTCCTGATGCTGCTGCTCATGATTGAGGCCCAGAATGATCAAGTCCAGGATCGGCCGATCCGCCGTTTCCAGGAGACATTCCATGGCTCGATCGACATGAACACGATAGTCGGCCACGCGATCCATTCCAGGACGACTCAAAAGGCCACGCGAAGGACGTGGATGGCGAGGCCCGATGGCTTCGTAATAGGAATTGAAGAGATAATTAAAAGCCGGATCGAAAACAGAATAGCCCTGTAAGAAGGGTTCGAGGATAAAGGTTTCGAAAAACCATGTTGTATGCGCGCGGTGCCATTTGGTGGGGCTGGCATCAGGCATCGACTGGATGGTTTGATCCTCAGCCGAAAGTGGCGCGGCAAGTCTCTCGGTTTCCGCGCGTATGGATCGATAAAGATCGGTGATCCGCTTGCTTTGCGGCCTCTTCTTCAGAGAGCCTTGCGGAAAAGGCAGATCACCCTCATCGAGGAAAAAAGTCGCATTGCTTTTCATCTTGGTGGTTTCCCGATCCACCGCGAGGTAACGGGAAAACCTGATATTGGTTGCCAATAACAGATCGAACACACGGTCAATAAACAGTTCATTTATTCTATAAACTGTATGCTTTCAGCGGTGCCGGGATGGATCCGGCTAAAACGGATCCATCCCTTGTGATCAAAGCGTTTTCAAGAAAAGGACGAGATCCTGCTTTTCCGCACTCGTCAGTTTGGTGCCGAGAACCAGGTTGAAGAATTCGACACTATCCTCGAGAGTCAGCAAACGCCCGTCATGCAGATAGGGCGGCGAATCCTTGATCCCGCGCAGCGGGAAGGTCTTGATCGGCCCATCGGCACTGGCCATGATCCCATTGATCAACACCGGCTTATAGAACCGCTCCGCCTTCAAATTATGCATGAGATTGTCGGTATAATAGGGCGCCGTGTGGCAAGTACCGCATTGTCCCTTGCCGAAGAAAATCTCCTGGCCGCGAAGCTCAGCCGGCGTCGCCTTGGCGGGATCGAGCTTTCCGAAAAGATCGAGCTTTGGCGCTGGCGGAAAATCCAGCAATTCCTGAAATTCCGCCATGAAATGGACCTGACTGCCGCGCTCCAGAATATTGACGCCCTTTTTCGTCGCGATCACCGGATCGCCGTCGAAATAAGCCCCCCTCTGCTCGAATTCCGTGAAATCCTCGACCGTCTTCAAGGCGCGCTGCGAGCCGAATAAACGTTGGATGTTCACGCCCCGCAGCGAGGGCGTATCGATCCGGTGACGAAATTCCTGCGGTCTGATATCGCCAACAAGATGCGTTCCCGCATTGGTATGACCATTGGCATGACAATCGAAACAAGCCACACCCCGGCTGATCTTCTCCGAGCGGCGATCCTCCGTCTGATTGAATTGCTGCTGCGGGAAGGGTGTCAACAGCAAGCGCAGCCCTTCCAATTGTTTCGGATTGAGGAGACCGTTGAAGAGTTCGTAATAATTGGCAATGGTGACGAGCTTGCCCTTGGATACGTCTCCAAGGTCTGGGCGGGTCGTCAGAAAAATCGGTGCGGGGAAGACAGGCAGGAAGTGATCGGGCAAATCATAATCGAGATCGAAGCGGGTGAGATCGCGGTCTTCCTGTTTCTTGACCTCATCAATCATGAATTTGGGAAAGACCATACCGCCTTCTGAATGGTTTGGATGCG
This sequence comes from Beijerinckia indica subsp. indica ATCC 9039, assembly GCF_000019845.1. Lineage (NCBI taxonomy): Bacteria > Pseudomonadati > Pseudomonadota > Alphaproteobacteria > Hyphomicrobiales > Beijerinckiaceae > Beijerinckia > Beijerinckia indica. The sequence goes on from NC_010581.1 coordinate 3,715,700, forward strand.
GCAGCGGATAAAAGCCCTTAGGAAAGAGATTTTTGTCCTGGATTTCAGACGGCGTCATGGCCGCGAGCTTGTCCCAATCCGTGCCCGCCGGCAATTTCACACGCACGCCCTCCTGCAAGGGCTTGCCACCCGTCATTTTGTCATTCTGTGAAGGCCGGTTGCTCAAGTCATACCGTTCCTTAAGCAGATCATCATGCTGCTTGGCGATATCGGGCTTGGCCGCTTTCATGCGGGCCATGATCGATGAAAAAGATTCCTTGATATCGACAGGCATATAACTTGTGACGCCCTGGCTCGCCTGCTGGGCGAGCGCCACGCTGACAGCGAACAAGAAAACCACGCCCAAAAGCGCGGCATAATGCGTATGTCTCATAGATTTCATGATTGTGTCTTTCTCAAAATCTATCGACAAGGGTATCGATTAGCTTGGACAGCTTGGCTGTCCTCGTGGGCAAATGCACCAGGCCAGCTTCCGTTGCACAGGCCGCGATAATTTAGGATTTCACAGCGCTGTGACGGAGCCATTCCCGCGAGAAAATGTTATCTCCGATCAGTCTATGTCTTTTTCGTCATACACTGGCCCAGGAACCAGCTTGTGGGCTTCATCGGTAATCCAATCCACCACCACGCGTGTGCGCGGCGGCAAGGTCCGATAGGCGGGATAAGTCATGTAAAAATGAATGGGCTCGATCGGCATATCCGGCAACAGGCGGATAAGACGTCCACTTCTGACATCCTCATCGACCTGGAACCAGGGAAACAGGCTGATCCCCATGCCATTGCGCACCGCCTCGAACTGCGCAATGCTGCTATTGGTCCGAAAGGAGCCGGATACACGCACGAGACTGCCGCCGACATTCCAAACCTGCCGTGTCGCGCCATAACTGAACAGAACGCATTCATGATGCTGCAATGCGGAAGCATCTTCCGGCGCGCCGTGTTTGGCGAGATAGGCGGGTGATGCCACGAGTGAACGCGGCACATCGCCGAGATGGCGGGCGACGACCGAGGATTCAGTGACCTCGCCGATCTTTAAGGCAAGATCGAAACCGTCCTCGATCAGATTGATGAATCCATCGCCGAGCACAAGGTCGATATGGAGACCCGGATAGCGTTCGTTGAATTGCGCAAGGCCTCGGATCAGATATTGGCCGAAGGCATTGGTCGAGGCGACACGGACGCGACCCTTTGGCTCGGCGCTATGGCGGCCAAGAGCGTTTTCCGCGGCCTCGAACTCCTGCAGAATGCGCCGGGCATAAACGAGAAAGCTCTGGCCGGCATCGGTCAGGACGATTTTGCGCGTCGAGCGATGGAACAGGAGGATCTTGAAATGATCCTCGAGCGTCCCAATCCGACGCCCGATCGTTGCCTGGCTCACCATATTTTCCCGGGCGACGATCGAAAAGGAGCCGCATTCCGCGACACGGACGAAACAATGAAGATCTTCGACGAGTGGCATGATTTCGACGTTTTATGAAAAAATGGCTTTCAGGTGTAGGGGGTAGTCTCAAACAAGGAACAGAGATAGCGTCCAGCCGCGACCAATAAAATCGATAAGCTTCCCTGGAAACGCACCATGCCGGCCCCTCCTTATCGCAAGCATCCATTTCCCCCTGTTTTTGCACAGATGCGGGATTGCTCGCCGTTTTACTTCATCCAAAATGCGATCACGACAGCCATTTGCCGCCGCCTCGAAATCACATTCGAGCCAATACCCGCCAAGCTGAAGTAAACCCACCCTTTCAGGGGATCTTCTTTCTTTCAAAACTTGGACATATGCTCGACCCCAACCCTGGACGCT